>NZ_CP022436.1:2848248-3164720 GCF_002224285.1 Arthrobacter sp. YN
CCGATGGAGGTGCTGATGGCGAACGTCTGGCGACGGCGTGTGTGCCGGGCGTATCCAACGGCCTGATGTACCTGCGCCTGCTCATTGCGGCCCTGGTAGTACGGCATGATCGCAGGGTCCGCGGCCTGGTACTGCTTCAGCGCCTGACCCACGCCGGCCACGTTTCCGTGCCCGAAGATACCGAACGTGCCGGGAATCAACCGCTCACGGTACTCCATGCCATTGATGGAATCCGCGGTGTACTGCTTGGAAAGGAACTCGACCACGGCCTGCGCCACGGTCATCCGACGGGTTGCTGTACCCATTGATAGCTACTCCGATACTTTCACTGGAATGCGGTCCGACAAGCCTCGATCTGCTGAAACCGCGGCTGTAGGCGCCGCATTGTTCAGCAGCGACGCGGCCGTCGCTACGGCACCGGCCACGTCGCCGTCGGCCGGGTAAAGCAGTGTCCGCCCAACGGTGAGGCCCTGAACGCCGGGCAGTGCCAACGCGGCCTTCCAGCTGGCGAAGATCTCGTCCTGCGTCCCGGCAGGGTCTCCACCCAGCAAGACGGTGGGAAGCGTGGTGGAGGCCATGACACGTTCCATCTCTTCCACTACAGGCAGTTTCATCCAGGTATAGGCGCTGGTCGAACCCAAGCCTTCGGCGATGCCGACCGACTTGATGACGGCGTCCGCGCGGAGGTCGTTGCGCACTTTGCCATGCGGATCACGCACCGAGAGAAAGGGCTCAACCATGGCAATGAGTTTGCGTTCGGCCAGGGAGTCAATAGCTTTGGCTGTGGCTTCGAGGGTGGCCACAGTATCCGGGTCGCCCAGACAGATGCGCGTCAGCATTTTTCCGCCATCCGCGCCCAGCGCTTCCAGGGCAGCCGCGGTATGACCGGTGAAGCGGTCGTCGAACTCGTTGACCAGCCCTGCCAGGCCACCGCGGTTCATGGAACCGAAGACGAGCTTGCCTTCCAGGGCACCCAACAACAGGAGGTCGTCCATGATGTCCGGCGAGGCCAGGATGCCATCAACGGCGGGGTTCGCCAGGGCAATCTGCAACCGATCCAGAAGATCCCTGCGATCAGCCATGGCCATCGGTTGCGAACCGACGGACAGCGCACCGCGTGCCGGGTGGTCAGCTGCCACAATAAAATTCTGCGTGCCGTGCTTCAGTCCTGGATGCCTGCGCCGGGTGGCAGCCGCCCGGGCTACCGCCTCCGGATCCTCCAACCGGACTCGGCTCAAATGCTCGTACCGGCGGGGGTCATCATTCAGGCTCATCGCACTGCTCCTTCTGCGAGGGTGGACGCCGTAAGTGCTGCACCGGGCACAGGCCGGCCACGCTCTGCCAGCAGCGAGGTGACCTCATCCGGCGTCGGCATTGCATCGGCACAGGAAAGGCGGGAAGCAACGATCGCACCGGAGGCGTTGGCGTAGTCCAGCACCTCGGAAAGCGGCCAGCCCGACAATAAACCGTGACAGAAAGCGCCGCCGAAGGAATCGCCGGCACCCAGGCCATTGAGAGTTTCCACGGGGACCGGGGCGGAAACCACGCGTTCGCTACGGGTCTTGGCCATGACACCATCGGGCCCGAGCTTTACGACCGCAATTTCGACGCCGGCGGCGAGCAAGCGGTCCGCCTGCTCATCAGGAGTTCCCTCCCCCACGGCAACAGCGCATTCTTTGTCGTTGCCAATCGCCACAGTCACGTGCGGGAGAACTTTCGCAACCTCTCCACGGGCTTCCTCTTCAGAAGTCCAGAACATCGGGCGGTAGTCCAGGTCCAGGATGGTGAATTGACCTTCCTTGAGTCCGGTGCGGGGACGGGCCTCGTGCGCTTTGATATGGGCGCTGCGGCTGGGTTCCTGGCAGAGGCCGGTGACGGTGGACCAAAAGATTCCGGCGTCCCGGATGGCGTCAAGATCGAGGTCTTCAGCCTTGATCTGCAGGTCGGGGGCGGTGGGAAACCGGCCGTAGAAGTACAGAGGGAAGTCTTCCGGCGGCTTGATCGCGCAGAAGGTCACGGCCGTGGGGTACTCCTTGACCGGCAAGACGAAAGAATCGTCCACGTTGAACTTGTGCAGTTCCCGGTGGAGGTAGTTACCGAAGGCATCGTCACCGGTGCGGGTGATGATTCCCGTGCGGCGACCATGACGTGCGGCAGCGACGGCCACGTTCGAGGGCGAACCTCCAAGGTATTTGCCGAAAGACGTCACGTCCTCCAGGTCCACCCCAATGTCGTTCGGGTAGATATCAACGCTGATGCGCCCGATCGTAAGCAGTTCGTGGGTCACGGTGATCGTTGACCTTTCTCTTGTGAACTCTGAACCTTTGAGCGCTGGGCCCCAATGCCTTGCCACCCCTCAGTGAGCGGGGCCACATGACTACTCTGCACCAGAATTAATGTCCTGTCAAAGGTTTGTACTGACATAATTACAACGAAACGTAGTTGCCCTGAAATGCCCGCGGAAGGACTCATTCCGCGGGCCACCGGCGGCGACGACGCCAAGCCTGGCAACGGGGGCTACTTTCGCGGAACCGCCAATTCGCCCGTTACGTACTGGGCGCGGCCAAAGCCAAAGGACCAGTCACTTGCAGTGTTTTCGACATACCCAAGGAACACGTCCTCACCAGCGACCCCAACCTCACCCAGCCGGGCGGCAATTGCCGCGAAAAGGGACTGCTTTGCTTCCCGACTCCGCCCCTCCTGGGTGAATATTTGGATCATGACGACGTTTGAAGTCCGCTCAAAACCCAATCCGGCATCCTGGGCGTAAATCTGGCCTTCGGAGTGCTCCGTGACGATGTGAAAGTAGTCGCGCTCAGGGATGCCGTACTCAGCCAGTATCGCGTCATGGATGCTTCGGCTGATCCCACTTAGCGCTTCCGGACTCCTGCCGGCGTTTACGTCAATTCGAACGAGCGGCATCTTGGCCCCTTTTGTAGTTTGTCCTGACATACTAACAAATTGTGAATGGGGCATGCAAGGAAGGCGGCTGGGTCCTCTGCCTCAGGTCACCGTGGTGGCGTCGCCCTTGGGCCGCTCCGTCATGGCTTCATCGATCTCCTTGAGGCAGGGGTTTTGCGTCGGGAAGTTGCCCGTTCCTACACGCCCTGGCCGGTGTGCGTCTGGTACTTCATGCGAGTACCGGCTACCAAGGTGGAAGAGGTGGCGCGAAGATTGTCAGGCTTGGAAGAGGTCCGCCTCGTCACTACCACCGGAGGCACGTACTCCATCATCATGTCCGTATGGCTGCGCAGGGTTGAGGACATGACAGTGCTGGAGCGGCAACTGGGCGAGAGGCTGCCTCGGGCCGAGATCATGGATCGTTCCATCGTTCTGCCCACGCCGAAACACATGGGTCATCAGCTTGACCCCCGCGGCAAGCGCATGAGGTGACCTAACCAGCGAATGCCCCGCCTTTCCGGAAAAGGCGGGGCATAACACTATCGGCTGCGGCGCTACTCGGCGGCCCGGTTCCCCTGTTGCGCGCCGGCGATGTTCACCAGCCACCCGATGCCGAACCTGTCGACGCACATTCCGAAGGTGTCGCCCCAAGGTGCCGTTTCCAGCGGCACCGTGACGGTACCGCCGTCCACCAGCTTGTTCCAGAAACCACGGAGTTCATTTTCGTCCCACGCTTCGCCGCTGAGCGAGACAGATATGTTGTCGCCGGGGTTGTACGGCATGCCGTTGGGGGTGTCAGCAGCCATAAGCGTCAATCCACCCGGCGCTTCCAGCATTGCATGCATGACCTTGCCGGCCTCCGCCGGGTCCTCGCTCGCCTGGTAGTCGCCAAAAGTGCTGATATTCAGTTCGCCACCAAAAACAGATTCATAAAAGGTGATGGCATCACGGGCGTTGTCCCGGAATGAGATGTAAGGGTTGAGACGGGTTGTCATTGGTCGCTCTCCTTCTGGATGATGTTTGATTGGTCACAGTGCGGCGTTCGTCATGGTGCGGCAATGCTGACTGCGCCAGGTGGCCCATGTTCCGCAAAGTCCTCAACCGCCGTCGTACGCCTTTTGCAGGATGTTGATGTCCAGTTTCCGCATCTGCATCATGGCCTCCATGGCACGCCGCGACCCCTCGGAATCCGGGCCACCTAAAAGGGCGGACATGGCCGTGGGGACGATCTGCCACGACAAGCCAAACCTGTCCTTCAGCCACCCGCACATGCTCTCTTCTCCCCCGGCGAGGAGAGCATCCCAGTAACGGTCCACCTCCTCCTGGGAACCGCAGTTCACCATCAGGGAGACGGCCTCATTGAACTTGTGGGCCGGTCCACCATTGAGGCCGATAAAGTGCCGGCCATCAATCTCGAACTCAACGGTGAGGGCTTGGCCATCGGGTCCAGGCATGATTTGTCCTATGGAGGATTCATCAAAAATTGATGTGTAGAACTCTGCCGCCTCGGCCGCCTGGCCGTCGAACCATAAACAGGTGGAAATCTTCTGCATGAAGCACTCCTCAGCGTTCGGGGGAAGCCCTGCTCCCCAGACAGACGCTAGTACTGTGAGCCGCTGCACACAACGCTCCACTCAAGCACACGCGACTTCGCGCCGGGGTGACACCCCGGATAGTGTCAGAGGCATGCCTTCACCATCACGACTGTGGATCCCCATAGCCATCGCGGACGTTCTGTTGATTCTTGTCTTCGCAGCCATTGGCAGGGACGCGCACGCCCGCGGAGACATAGTTTCCGGCGCCTTCGCCACGGCGTGGCCTTTCCTGACCGGAGCAGCCCTTGCCTGGGTGGCAGCGCGTGCCTGGCGCACGCCCTTGGCTGTATGGCCAACGGGCGTCCTCGTCTGGATCAGCGCAGTACTGGTGGGAATGCTGCTCCGCGGCGTTACAGGCCAAACGGTGGTCCTGCCATTCGTGATTGTCGCGTTGATCACCCTCGGGATTTTCCTGCTCGGCCACCGGGCCGTAGCCGCACTCTGGCTGCGCGTCTCCCGGAGGCGGCAACGCCGCGTTTGAACAGGACCTGTCCCCTGCCGATGCACTAGGCTGAAACAGTCCGCAATGATGCTTTTCCGGAAAGGCCCCACGTGATCACCGCTTTCGTCCTGATCAAGACAGATGCCTCACGCATCCCGGAGACCGCAGAACAAATCTCTGCCATCCAGGGCATCAGTGAGGTCTATTCGGTCACGGGCGAATGGGACCTCATTGCGGTAGCCAGGGTGACCAAGCACGAAGAGTTGGCCGACGTCATCGCCGACAAGTTATCCAAGGTGGGTTCCGTGGTTCACACCACTACCCACATTGCCTTCCGGGCCTATTCGCAGCACGACCTTGACGCGGCGTTCGCGCTCGGCTTCGAGTAAGCGACTCCCTGCCCTAAAGATCCCTCCGACTGAGTTCCGTCCACTTCGCGAGGACGTCGGCAGCCTTCCCTGAGTCCACGGACTCGGCCGCCCGGGCGAATGCCGCGCGCATCCGCTCTGTCAGGGTTCCCTCAGCGTTCAGGTCATAGGACACCAGGCCTGCGGCTGCATTGAGGAGGACGGCGTCCCGCACCGGGCCCGTCTTTCCCTCGAGGATGTCGCGGACAACTCCCGCGTTGGCAGCAGCGTCACCTCCGCGGAGATCCGCCACCGTAGAGGGACCGATACCAAGCTCCGTGGGAGAAAACACCTGCTCGGTGACTGTGCCATTCCGAATTTCCCAGACTGTGGATGGTCCCGTAGGCGTCAGCTCATCGAGTCCGTCGTCCCCACGGAAAACCAGTCCACGGCTGCCGCGCCGGGCCAGCACGCCGGCCACCAGCGGAGCCATCCGGACATTGGCAACGCCCACAGCCGACGCTTGTACGTGAGCCGGGTTGGTCAAGGGCCCCAGGAAATTGAAGGCGGTGGGAACTGCCAATTCCCGGCGGGGTACAGCCGTATGCCGGAATGAAGGGTGGAAAACCTGCGCGAAGCAGAAGGTGATTCCTGCCTCTTCAGCGTTCCGGGCCACTTGCTCGATCGAGAGGTCCAGTCGAACACCCATGGCCTCCAACACATCTGCCGAACCGGAAGTCGACGAAGCTGCCCTGTTGCCGTGCTTGACCACCTTGGCGCCGGCGCCGGCAGCAACGAGCGCGGCCATGGTGGAGATGTTCACGGTATTGAGCCGGTCTCCACCTGTCCCGACGATGTCGAGCTTCTCGCCGGTGATCCCGATCGGGTTGGCGTGCTGGACCATGGCTTGGACCAGGCCGGCCAACTCTTCCACTGTTTCGCCCTTGGACCGGAGGGCAACAAGGAACCCGGCAATCTGCGCAGGAGTCGCTTCACCGGACATGATGGTGTTCATGGCCCACTCTGTATTGCCCACTGCAAGGTCGTCGCCGTTGATCAGTGCTGAGATGAGCCCAGGCCAGGTATTGCTGGCTGCAGGTGCCGATGCCGGAGAAGTCACCCACTGATGCTATCGACCCTGCCACGCCGATGACCAATGTGAACGCAGCCGGGAACTTTTCCGCGCGATTTCGCGTCTTTGTAGAAAAAGTCTCCCGAATCGGTGGTTTGCATTGGGAACTCTGGACTTTTACAGACATAATGTCCTTGTGACATCTGCGACCCATGCCCCCAGTACCCCGGCGCACCCGACGCTGAACCGCCCCAACCTGGTTTCTGTTGGAACCGTTGTTTGGCTGTCCAGTGAGTTGATGTTCTTCGCCGGCCTCTTTGCCATGTACTTCACCCTGCGCTCCACATCTGGACTGATGTGGGCCGAGGAGACGGCCAAGCTCAACTTCCCGTTTGCGCTCGTCAACACGATCGTCCTTGTGGCAAGTTCGTTTACTTGCCAGATGGGCGTTTTTGCCGCCGAGCGGCTCGAACCGCGCCGTACCGGCCGCCCGCTCCAAATCACCCGCTGGGGCATGTCTGAATGGTTTGTCCTCACCTTCATCATGGGTGCCTTCTTCGTAGCCGGACAGACCACGGAATACGCCATGCTCGTCTCCGAGCACGTGTCCTTGTCCTCCAACGCCTACGGCTCCGCCTTCTACATGACAACGGGCTTCCACGGCCTGCACGTCATTGGCGGCCTGATCGCCTTCCTGTTCATCATTGGCCGCGCTTTCGCAGCCAAGAAGTTCGGGCACTTTGAAGCGACGTCGGCGATCGTCACCTCGTACTACTGGCACTTTGTCGACGTTGTGTGGATCGGCCTCTTCCTGGTCATCTACGTCCTCAAGTAAGCCCGGCTTTGACTCTTTTTCTACAAGAGGCAGAATTTCAAGAAGCGGCTCGCGGAGCCGACGCAGGATCGAATAAAGGAACCACCACGTGAAGGCACTATCGCAGAAGCGACGTCACCCACTGGCAGCCATTGCGCTGCTGTTGATGGGCCTCCTCCTCACTGGTGGGCTGTACGCCGTTGCCACAACTGTCAACCAGGCCAAGGCCGACACCACCAGCTACAGCGCCAGTGACGTAGAAGAAGGCGGCAAGCTCTTTGCCGCCAACTGCGCCACCTGCCACGGCATGGGTGCGTCCGGAACCCAGGACGGCCCCTCGCTGGTCGGCGTGGGTGCTGCAGCTGTTGACTTCCAGGTTGGCACCGGACGTATGCCCATGCAGATGAGCGGACCGCAGGCCCAGCAGAAGCCCGCCCAGTTCAACGCAGAGCAGACCAAGCAGCTGTCCGCTTACGTTGCTTCCCTCGGAGCAGGCCCGGCCATTCCCGAGGAACACCTCCTCGACGGCAAGGGGGATGCCGCCAATGGTGGCGAACTCTTCCGCGTCAACTGCGCCATGTGCCACAACGCAGCCGCTGCCGGCGGTGCACTGACCCGCGGCAAGTTTGCTCCTGCACTGGCCGGCGTCAGCGCAGAGCACATCTACGAGGCCATGGTGACCGGACCGCAGAACATGCCTGTGTTCAGTGATTCCAATGTCACTCCTGAAGACAAGCGCGACATCATCACCTTCCTGAAGACCATCGAAGCCAACGGTTCACCCGGTGGCGCGGACCTGGGAGCACTTGGCCCGGTGTCTGAAGGCCTCTTTGTCTGGGTTGCCGGTTTGGGTGTCATCATCGCATTCACCATCTGGTTGACGTCACGCACGTCCTGATCCGGACACCACAAAACTTCTGCTGCACAGTCAGCAGTTTGAAACTGAAAATAACTCGGCCCCGGCCGAGACAACGAGAGAAGGATGAGGCGAATTATGGGCAACCATAGTGACGGCAGTCCGAACCACTCGGGCACCGTAGCTACGGCTGGTCAGAATGAGGTGGAGAAGTTCCAGGATCCTGGACTCCCTCCGCATCGTTTGCGCCTGGCTGACACGGACCCGGTAGCCGCAAAGCGAGCCGAGCGTCAGGTAGCCATTCTGTTTGGCACCTCCGTCATTGGCACGCTGGTCTTCCTGGTGGCGTACTTCGCCATCGATCTGGGCGACGACACCACCATTGCGACCATCCGTAACCAAAACCTCCTTCTGGGGCTAGGCACGGCCTTCGCAATGCTCGGCATCGGCACCGGTATCGTGCACTGGGCCAAGGCCCTGATGCCCGATCACGAAGTGTCTGAAGAGCGCCACGCCATCCGTACCGAAGAGGATCGCCAGGCAGCTGTCCGGATCGTCGACGACATCGTCGAAGAGACCGGCATCAAGCGCCGCCCGCTGATCCGCAACACCCTTCTTGGTGCAGTTGCGCTTGCCCCGCTGCCTGCTCTCGCCATCTTCGGCGATTTGGGCCCGCGTCCTGACGATGCTCTGGCACACACCATGTGGGCTCCTGAAGGCGGCAAGCTGAAGCGCCTGACCCGCGACCCCGATGGCACTCCCATCAAGGCCTCGGACGTCACCATTGGCTCTGCCTTCCACGTCATTCCCGAAGGCCTCAATGAGCTCCACGAAGGCAAGTTGAACGAAAAGGCGAAAGCCGTCGTCCTGCTGATGCGCCTGGATCCGAATTCATTGCACCCCTCAGAGGGCCGTGAAAACTGGAGCTACAACGGAATCGTTGCTTACTCCAAGATCTGCACGCACGTCGGATGCCCCGTTGCTCTTTACGAGCAGCAGACGCACCACCTTCTTTGCCCGTGCCACCAGTCCACGTTTGACCTCACGCAGGAATGCAAGGTCATCTTTGGACCGGCCAGCCGTCCGCTCCCCCAGCTGCCTATTGCAGTTGACGCAGAAGGCTACCTCGTCGCCACAAGCGACTTCAGAGAACCTGTAGGACCGAGTTACTGGGAGCGTGACGAGCATGAGCGCCTCATCAACAGCTGAAGCCCCCTTCGTTCCGAAGACCAAGGTTGGTAGTTTCACCAACTTCGTGGACGAGCGCGTGGGTGGCTCCGGCATCCTGCGTGAGTTCGGCCGGAAGGTCTTCCCCGACCACTGGTCGTTCATGTTCGGTGAGGTGGCGCTGTACTCCTTCGTCATCCTGCTGATGTCAGGTACCTTCCTGACCTTCTTCTTCGATCCGTCCATGGCGGAAACCCATTACCAGGGTTCGTACACTCCGCTGTACAACGTAGAAATGTCCGTTGCCTACAGCTCGTCGCTGAACATCTCCTTTGATGTACGTGGCGGTCTGTTCATGCGTCAGGTACACCACTGGGCAGCACTGCTTTTTGTGGCCTCCTTGGGTGTCCACATGCTGCGCGTCTTCTTCACCGGTGCTTTCCGCAAGCCGCGCGAAATGAACTGGGTGGTGGGCGGCGTGCTGCTCATCCTGGCGATGGCAGCCGGCTTCACCGGTTACTCGCTCCCCGATGACCTGCTCTCCGGCAACGGCCTGCGCATCATCGATGGCGTTATCAAGTCCATCCCGGTGATTGGCACGTACATCTCCTTCTTCCTCTTCGGTGGAGAATTCCCGGGTACGGCCATCATTGGCCGCCTGTACGTCCTGCACATCCTCCTGGTCCCCGCACTCATCCTGCTGATGATCGTGATCCACCTCTTCATGGTGGTTGTGCACAAGCACACCCAGTACCCCGGCCCGGGCCGTAACGACGGGAACGTTGTCGGCTACCCCCTCGGCCCGGTTTACGCTGCCAAAGCCGGTGGATTCTTCTTCATCGTCTTCGGTGTCTTGGCACTCATGGCCGCAGCATTCACGATCAACCCGATCTGGAACTACGGTCCGTATGACCCGTCCCCTGTTTCCGCAGGTACCCAGCCTGACTGGTACATCGGGTTCGTGGACGGCGCCCTGCGCCTCATGCCGGGTGTCATCAATGACTTCCACTTCGAATGGGTCATCTTCGGACGCACCCTGACCCTGAACGTGCTGCTTCCGGCCTTGGTTCCTGCTGGAATCATCTTCACGGTTCTGTTCATGTACCCGTGGATCGAACGCTGGATCACCAAGGACAACCGCGAACACCACGTTCTCGACCGTCCCCGCAACGTGCCTACCCGCACAGCGATCGGTGTTGCAGGCTTTACCTGGTACTGCGTGATGTGGGCAGCCGCTGGTTCCGACCTCATCGCAACCCACTTCCACGTTTCCCTGAACGACGTCACCTACTGGCTGCGAACACTGTTCTTCATCGGGCCGGTCATCGCCTTCATCGTGACCAAGCGCATCGCACTCGCCCTCCAGCGCAAGGACCGCGAGATTGCCCTGCATGGCCGGGAAACAGGACGCATCGTCCGTCTCCCGCACGGTGAATTCATCGAGGTCCACGCTCCACTTGATGAGTACAAGCGCTACAAGCTTGTTGGATTCGAATCACCGGCTCCCCTGCCGGCTGAGCCGAACGAACACGGTGTTGTCACCAGCAAGGAAAAGCGCCGCGCGGCACTTTCCAAGTGGTTCTTCGAGGACCGTGTTGCCCCGGCAACACCCGCCGAACTCGAAGCCGCCCACGCACATGGCCACCATGAAGCCATTGAAGCAGGCGAAGACCAGAAGAGCCTGAGCCACTAACGCTTGGAACTCGCATAAAAGTAGGGGCCCGGTCCAATGGACCGGGCCCCTACTTTTTGTGCACCAGCTTTACCCCCGTAAACCCTTTTCCCCGGGCTCTGTGCGGCTGTACTTCCGCACTGCCGCCATACATGTATGGGCGCGCCCGTCCTGGCGGGCGCTAGGGCTGAGTGCGGTACCCCGAGGAGTAGTTGCGCGTAGGCCTCACTCCTGGGCGTTGCAGGGGGACCCAGAGCTTGTAGCGGTCAGCCCTATAGTAAGAAACGGAGTAGTCCACCATGGCGCGGGCTACGAAAGCGTGCCGTTGAATCTTCAGCAAAGGGGCACCGACATCGACGTTGAGAAGCCGGGCTGTGGAGGGCGACGCTGCCGTGGCCTCAATCATGTCCTCGCCCCACTCCATTACCAAGCCAAAGCGTTCGCTCAGGACGTTGTACAGGGATGTGGGCGGCGCTTCATCCAACAGACCTGGGACGCGATGGGCGGGTATGAAGTTCTCATCAACACTCATGGGCTCATTGTCAGCGAGCAACAACCGCCTGAACCGGACCAGAGGCGTGCCTTCCTCCAGCTGGAGCTCCCGGGCCAGGAATGCACTGGCTGAGATCTGTTCGAAGCTGAGTACCTTCGCAGCCGGGACCATACCTCGGCGTTGCATCTCTTCGCTGTAGGACGTCAGTTTCACTTGAAGATCCAGCTTGGGCTTCCTCACGAAAGTCCCCAGCCCTACAACACGCTCAATGACCTCCTCGCCAACCAAGGCGTCAATGGCTTGGCGCACCGTCATCCGGGCCAGACCAAATCGGTCTGACAGATCCCGCTCCGAGGGAAGCGCAGAACCCGGCGGGCAGGATTGGGCAATGAAGGCCCGCAGGATCTCCCGGAGTTGTACGTAAATCGGAGTGCCACTGGTGCGGTCGATCTCGCCTGCTATGTTTGCTGCCTCAGGCACTGCGGCGGTCCAGCAATTGATTCATGCTTCAAGGATAATTCAGTGGCACTTCAGGTCTAGACCACGTGCGGTTCATGTGGAGCGGTGGGGCCCAGGGCGCTACGCTTGTATGGACAATTTTCCGACGGATGATCCGTCGACTACCAAGGGAGCTGGGTTGCCGGAGCAGAAGGCCATTGTGGCCGCGGAAATCGGGTTGCACGCACGTGCGGCAGCTGTGTTCGTCCGTGCTGTCACTGACACCGGCCTGCCGGTCACCATACGCAAACAAGACGGAGAACCTGTTGATGCACGCTCACTGCTGGAAGTGATGACGGAGGATTTCGGACACGGCTGCGAAGTACTTCTCGAAGTGGCACCAGACGCGCTGATCAGCGGACAAACCGTTCCCGAAGTTGAGAGTGCCTTGACCGCTCTTTCGGCCGTCCTTGGGGCCACAGAGGCTCGCTGAGCCCCTATTCAGGTAAAAGAAATGGGCCCCACCTTCCGGTGGGGCCCATTTCGTGTGCTTGGAACTAGCTGCTAGTGCGCGTGGTCGCCGCGGCTGTATTCAAAAACCCAGCCAACCAATGCCACGAGGGCGAGGCCACCGGCGACGTACGTCACCCAGAACCCAATGGCGAGGCCAAGGAATCCACCGGCACAAGCGAGACCCAGAACCAGCGGCCACCAGCTCCATGGGCTGAAGTGCCCCTGCTCGCCGGCGCCTTCGTGGATCTCGGCGTCGGGACGGTCCTCGGGACGAAGACCGATCCGCTTACCGGTGAAACCAAGATATGCGCCGATCATGCCCGCCAGGCCACCGACAAGGAGGATGCCCAGGACACCAACCCACTCGGACCATTCAGTCAGGAATCCGTAGGCGATGGCCACGGGGACGAAGAAGAAGACTCCGGCTCCAAAGAGCCACGATTCGATTTTCACTTGCTGACGTCCTTCTGGTCGGCATTACCCAAAACAGCTGCTGCAGGCGACGGGGCCTCGGCAGTGTGGACCTGTGCCAACTCAGGGTGGTGCAGGTCCAGCGCCGGGCGCTCCGAACGGATACGCGGCAAGGAAGTGAAGTTGTGACGCGGCGGCGGGCAGGACGTAGCCCACTCCAGCGAAGCACCGAAGCCCCACGGGTCATCCACTTCTACCTTCTTGTTGCTGCGCCACGTGATGTAGACGTTCCAGAAGAACGGCAGGAGCGAAGCACCCAGGACGAAGGAGGAGATGGTGGAGAACTGGTTCATCCACGTGAAGTTATCCTGCGGCATGTAATCGGCGTAGCGACGCGGCATGCCCTCAACACCCAACCAGTGCTGGATCAGGAAGGTGCCGTGGAAGCCGAGGAACAGGAGCCAGAAGTGAATCTTGCCAAGGCGCTCGTTGAGCATCTTGCCTGTCCACTTGGGCCACCAGAAGTAGAACCCTGCGAACATGGCGAACACGACGGTACCGAACACCACGTAGTGGAAGTGGGCCACTACGAAGTAGGAGTCGGAAACGTGGAAGTCAAGTGGCGGTGAGGCCAGGATGATGCCGGTGAGACCACCGAAGAGGAATGTCACCAAGAAGCCGATGCTCCAAAGCATGGGTGTTTCAAACGTTATGGAGCCCTGCCACAAGGTACCGATCCAGTTGAAGAACTTCACGCCCGTGGGCACTGCGATCAACATTGTCATGAAGGCGAAGAACGGCAGCAGCACCGAACCGGTCACGTACATGTGGTGTGCCCACACGGTGACGGACAACGCCGCAATGGCGATGGTCGCGTAGACCAGACCCTTGTAGCCGAAAATCGGCTTGCGGCTGAAGACCGGGAAGATCTCCGAAACGATGCCGAAGAACGGCAGCGCGATGATGTACACCTCAGGGTGCCCGAAGAACCAGAACAGGTGCTGCCACAGGACTGCACCGCCGTTCTCGGGGTCGAAGATGTGGGCACCAAAGCGTCGGTCGGCGCCAAGGGCGAACAAGGCAGCTGCCAGCGGCGGGAAGGCCATCAGGACCAGGATTGCCGTGACCAGCGTGTTCCAGGTGAAGATCGGCATACGCCACATGGTCATGCCCGGTGCACGCATGCAGATGATGGTGGTGATGAAGTTGACGGCACCAAGGATGGTTCCGAACCCGGAAAGGGCCAGGCCGAAGACCCACAGGTCACCACCTACACCAGGGCTGAAGGTGGTGTTCGACAACGGTGCATAAGCGAACCAGCCGAAGGAAGCAGCTCCCTGGGGAGTGATGAAGCCGGAGACAGCGATGGTCGAACCGAAGAGGAAGAACCAGAAAGCCAGGGCGTTCAGACGCGGGAAGGCGACATCGGGGGCGCCGATCTGCAACGGCATGATGACGTTCGCGAAGCCGGCAAACAGCGGCGTTGCGAACATCAGGAGCATTACGGTGCCGTGCATTGTGAACATCTGGTTGTACTGCTCTTTGGTCTGCAGGATCTGCATACCGGGTTCGAACAGTTCAGCGCGGATCAGCAACGCCATGACGCCACCGAGGCAGAAGAACACGAAGGACGCAATCAGGTACATGTACCCGATGGTCTTGTGGTCGGTGGAGGTAATCCAGTTGACGACGATGCGCCCCTTGGACTTAGGAACTACGGGGGCTTCTAGGACCCCCGGTGCGGATTGAGTGTACGTAGCCACGTCGCTCCCCTTACTTGGTTTCGTTCAGGTTCGGGTTGCGGTCGTATTCCGCACCGAGGAGGCCCGTGTTGCCTTCCTGGCGAAGCTTGTCCATGTGTGCCTGGAACTCAGACTCGGAGACAACCTTGACGCGGAAGAGCATTTCGGAGTGGTATTCACCGCAGAGTTCGGCACACTTACCATCGAAGGTGCCCTCCTTTGTGGGGGTGAACCTGATGTAGTTCGTCTTGCCGGGGATCATGTCGCGCTTCTGGAGGAAGGCGGGAACCCAGAATGAGTGGATGACGTCGCGGGAGTTCAGCTCCAGGTCCACGGACTTGCCAACCGGCAAGTACAGGGTGGGGAGCAGTTCCTTGTTGACCTCATTGCCGGTCAGGTGGGCCTGAACGCCGGCCTCGTGGAGGTCTTCATTGATGACCTCGCCCTTTTTGTAGTTGAAGTCCCAGGCCCACTGCTTGCCGCGGACGTCAACAACGACGTCGGCCGGCTGCGAGCGGTCATCGATCGCACGCTGGTCCTGGTCGGTGAAGTAGAAGAACACCAGCACCATGAACAGCGGAATGGTCAAGTAGAAGACCTCAAGCGGCAGGTTGTAGCTGAGCTGCTTGGGGAATCCCGTGGTGCCCTTGCGGCGACGGTAAGCGATGATGCACCAGACCAGGAGGCCCCACGTGATGATACCGACTGCCAAGGCGGCGATCCATGAGTTGACCCAGAGGTCCATGATCCGGTCAGTGTGGTTGGTCGTGCCGCGCTCTGTAGGCAGCCAACCCTTCTCTACCTCTGGTGAACATCCGGTCAAAACCAACGCGCCGGCTAGTGCCAAGCCAGTGATCGATGTGATCTTTATGCGTCGGCTGCCGGTTCGGTTCTGCGAACTCACAGACGGCCCTTCCTCTTGTTGCTGTCTCCCGGCAGGCCGAAGGCCCACCGGGCACACTAAAAGTTTTACTACCCGATGTAGAGCTTACCGCTATCAAGCGGTTTTCGCGCACATGTCAGCGCCGTGGCCCCGAATGGTTTTAAACCCACCCGAAGTGGCGCCGACATGCGGCGATGGCTCACATCAGTGGAACGAATCGCCGCAGGCGCAAGACCCGCCGGCATTCGGGTTGTCGATGGTGAAGCCCTGCTTCGAAATGGTGTCCTCGAAGTCGATGCTGGCACCGCTGAGGTACGGAACGCTCATCTTATCGACGACGACTTCAACGCCGTCGTAATCGCGTACAGCATCCCCATCAAGCAGTCGCTCGTCGAAGTAGAGCTGGTAGATCAGACCGGAGCAACCTCCAGGCTGGACTGCAACGCGCAGCCGAAGGTCGGTGCGCCCTTCCTGTTCCAGAAGGCTGCGGACCTTGCCTGCGGCAACGTCGGTCAGATTGACCTCGTGCGTGGCCAGCTCGTCGTTGGCGACGAGCTGTTCTCCGGTGCTGTTTTCGTTGGTTGCAGTGCTCATTGGCCTACCTTCTTATGAAGCTCCTGGCGGCGGCGCCGGAACGCTGCCTGCCCTTACCCAATTACCTACGGGTTATACCTAATGCTACGTCGCGCAGACGCTTAGCTATAACTCCTGACGTAACCACAGACAGCATTTGGTTGTTCCCGGCGCGCCGCCAAGGACTGAACTGACGCTAGCCCTTGAGTCCTTCAGCATTCAGCCTGGCCAGCATCAGGGCTTCAGCCAGCACGGCAAGCCGGAAGTCGCCGATGTGCAGGGATTCGTTGGCACTGTGAGCGCGGGAATCAGGGTCTTCCACTCCCGTCACAAGGATTTGAACGTCCGGATACACATCCATGAGGTCCGCAATGAACGGAATGGAACCGCCAATTCCCATTTCCACGGCTTGCACACCCCACGATTCGCCCAGCGCCCAAAGGGCTACCTTTGCAGCTGCTGAGGATGTATCGGTGGAAAAGGCGTTGCCGCGCTCCCCCGGTGTAAACGTCACCTTGGCGCCAAACGGTGCATGTGATTCGACGTGGGCCTTCAGCGCATCCATCGCGGACCCGGGGTCCTGGCCCGGGGCCAACCGCATGCTGAACTTGGCCCGGGCGGCCGGAATCAGCGTGTTGGACGCAACATCGACGGACGGGACATCCATACCGATGATGGACAGCGCGGGCTTGGTCCAGAGTCGGGAGGCGATGGTCCCGCTGCCGGCGAGCTTCACGCCGTCGAGCACTGAAGCATCCGCGCGGTAGTCCTCTTCGGCAAGGTCCACCGCCACGTCGTCACGAGCCACCAGGCCCGCGACCGCGACGTTGCCGTCGTCGTCATGCAGGGTGGCGATGAGCCGCGAAAGGAGGGTGGGGGCATCCAGCACAGGTCCACCAAACATGCCGGAGTGCACTGCATGGTCCAGGACACGCACCTCGAAGGTCCCGTCCACGAGTCCCCGAAGGCTGGTGGTCAGGGCCGGAACGCCGACTTTCCAGTTACTGGAATCAGCTACGACAATGACGTCGGCCCGCAGGAGCTCCTGGTGTTCCTCCAGGAAAGTCCGGAACGTGGGCGAGCCTGCTTCTTCCTCACCTTCGAAGAAGAAGGTCACGCCGAGCCCGAACTCGTCACCCAGAACTTGGGTCACGGCGCTGTAGGCGGCCAGGTGCGCCATGATTCCTGCTTTATCGTCGGCGGCACCGCGGCCGTACAGGCGGCCCTCGCGTTCCTCAGCCACGAAGGGCTCGGAGTTCCAGAGGCTCCGGTCCCCCGGTGGCTGAACGTCGTGGTGGGCGTACAGCAGGATGGTCGGTTTGCCGTCCGCGGCAGGACGGCGCGCGACGACGGCAGGGCCACCGGGGGTACCGTCGGCTTTGTCGCACCGCAATATCCGGACGTCTTCCATGCCCGCGGCCTGGACCAAGGCAGCGACTGCATCGGCGCTGCGGTCCAGTTCATTGGGGTCGAAACTTGCCCACGCAATGCCCGGAATGCTGACGAGTTCCTTGAGGGACGCCAGGGTGGTGTCGAAGGAATCGTCGACTGCCCGGGACAGTTGCTCCACGGGAGTCTTGCCGGCGTGCCCTTGCTTGTTCTGCGGGATCTCCGCATGTGCTGAAGTCATGGCCACACTTTACCGCCGGGATTTGGGCGTCCCCAGCAGGCGCGGCCAGCCGTCGTCGGCCCCAGGCGGCGGTCCACGTAACCTGCGCCACCTCCGCGAGGGGTATTCTGTAGGGGTGTTCGGACGCAAAAAGGAAGAGCCCAGCGCTCAATCAGTAGTAGACCAGGCCTACGCCACCGCCACGGAGCCCGGTGCCGGAAAGGGCACCCCCACTCCCAAGCGGAAAGACCAGGAAGCAGCCCGCAAGCGCCCACTGGTTCCCAATGACCGCAAAGCCTCCAAGGCTGCGGAACGGGTCGCCATCCAGGACCAGCGGCAGAAAATGCGGCAGGCGTTGGATACGGGTGACGAAAAATTCCTGCCCCTCCGTGACAAGGGACCCCAGAAGCGCTATACGCGTGACTACGTGGACGCACGGTTCAGCTTGGGTGAATACCTCATGTTCGGCGCCTTGCTGTTCGTGGTGATCTCCCTGATCATTCCGCCCACAAGCGCCGGCATCAGCTACGTCCTCGTCGGCTTCTGGATCATGTTCCTGGCGGTCTTCGTGGATGTCTTCATCCTGTCCCGCAAGCTCAGGAAGCGCCTTACCGAGAAATTCGGCGAAGTAGAACGCGGCTCCGTCTGGTACGGCTGCATGCGCGCGCTTCAGTTCCGCAAGCTCCGCCTGCCCAAGCCGCAGGTGAAGCGCGGACAGTACCCGGCCTAAGCGCCCCCACCCCTTCACAAACGGAAAGACCCCGGACCATTGGTCCGGGGTCTTTCTTGTGGACGCCTGATCCTCAGGACAGCTGGGCCTAACGCTCCTTCTTACGGATCTTCGCGAGGCCCCTGTTGATGCTCGAAGCCCAGAAGGGACCCTCATACAGGAACGCTGTGTAGCCCTGGACCAGTGTTGCGCCCGCTTCCAGGCGCTCTTGAACGTCCGAGGCAGTCTCCACTCCTCCTACCGCGATGAGCACGAGCTGGTCACCGACGGCGTCCTTGAGCCTCCGCAGGACTTCAAGCGACCTCTGCTTGAGGGGTGCTCCCGACAAACCACCGGCACCCAACGACTCCACTTTGGTGGCCTCCGAAACGAGCCCCTCCCGGGAAATGGTGGTGTTGGTGGCGATGATGCCGTCCAGCTTCAGGTCCAGCGCCAGCCGGGCGACGTCGTCGATGTCGTCGTTGGACAGGTCAGGCGCAATCTTGACCAGCAGCGGAATATGCCGTCCAGCGGCTTCATCGGCGGCGTCGCCCACTGCCCGCAACAGCGGCCGCAGGGTTTCCACGTTCTGCAGCAAACGAAGGCCCGGTGTGTTGGGAGAGCTGACATTGACCACCAAGTAGTCTGCCGCGGGCGCCAGGCTGCGTGCACTCACGAGGTAATCCTCAGTGGCGTCCTCAAGCTCAACCACTTTGGTCTTGCCGATGTTGACGCCGATGACGGGCCGGACGTCCGGGTGCTTCCTTTGCAGAGCAGCCCGCGCAGACTTGAGCCGTGGCGCAACGGCTGCTGCGCCGTCGTTGTTGAATCCCATCCGGTTAACCACCGCACGGTCCTCAATCAGGCGGAACAACCGGGGCTTCTCATTGCCTGGCTGCGCCTGGCCGGTGATGGTACCCACCTCTACGTGGCCGAAGCCGAGTTCGGCCAGGGCTTCTATGCCGTGGCCTTCCTTGTCGAAGCCTGCCGCTAGGCCGAACGGCGATGGGAAGGTCAGGCCCAACGCCTCAGTCCGGAGCGAAGCGTCAGGGGCTGTCAGCCGGGCCAGGATCCGGCCGGCGCCCGAGCGGTGTGCCGCCCGGATCCCTTGGAAGCCGATCTTGTGTGCCTTTTCGGCATCCATCCAGGAGAAGGCCAGCTTGAAGAATGTGGGGTAAACACGCATGGTCCTAGTTTTCCGGTTTACGGACGTCTCGCCAAACCCGTGACCGCCAATGCCGCCGGCATGTACGAATCCCGCGGACAAACAGTGACGCAGATCATGGAGGTCATTCGACTTTCCTTGCAGACCGGCCGGCGGGCGGGCCGCCGCCGCCAGTGTCTAAGCTAAAGCCATGGAGTGGACGGCTGACATCCTGGGAACAGACTTCCAATCCTGTGGCGTTGATGCCACAGGACCTGACGGCGTGACCCGCCACGCCACCTTGATCCGCCATCGGGCAGGGCAAAGCGATACCGGGGATGCCCCGGGGCGCTACGGCGCCGTCCTGTTTCTGCACGGCTGGAGCGACTACTTCTTCAATACCGAACTTGCCAGGTTCTGGGCCGGGCAGGGCTACGACTTTTACGCCCTTGACATGCACAACCATGGCCGGAGCCTGACGACGGACATGCCGGGGGGCTACGTGGCAAACCTGATGGACTATGACGCCGAAATCAACCAGGCACTGGACATTATCCGGAACCACACAGCCTCGTCACCGGAAGGCAGCGTGACCCTGATGGGCCACTCGACCGGCGGGTTGGTGGCCGCATTGTGGGCGAGCCGCCACCCGGAATCCATCCAATTCCTGATCCTTGACAGCCCGTGGTTGGAAATGCACGGCAGCTCGTTGGTGCGGCGGGCTGCACAGGCCATGGTGGCTCCCATCGCAAAGTTAAGGCCGGAAACCGTCTTGAAACTGCCGGAGCGGGGTTTCTACTTCCGCAGCATCAGCAGTACCGCGGAGGGTGAATGGGCGCTGGACGAAAACTATCGTCCACCGCTGGCTTTCCCGGTCCGGGCTGGGTGGCTCAGTGCCGTATTTGCCGGGCATTCCCAGGTTGCCCGTGGGCTGAACCTCGATGTGCCTGTCCTCGTCCTGACGTCGTCCGCCAGCGCCAATGGAATGTTCTGGCAGGAGTCCATGCGCCGTTCGGATGCCGTGCTTGATGTTGGAGTTATTGCCCTCCGAGCCATGGCGCTGGGCCGGAGCGTCACTCTGGAACGCATCGACGGCGGCCTCCACGATGTCTTCCTCTCCGCACCTGCAGTGCGGAAAGACGCCTATGCGCGGCTTGCGCGGTGGATCAAGGGTTTCATGCAGAACGACGTGCCGGCAGAGCGGCAGGAGGGGGACCAATGAACACCACGGAGGCGTCTGCAAACAGGTGGCGACGCGACGTCCTGGGTCATGGCTACGAATGCATGGACCTGCCACTCAAGCCTGACGAGGAAGGTCCTGTCCACGCGACACTCATCCGGTACGCGCCACCGGCGCCGCAAGCCACCCAGAATGGCATCCTTGACTTCCTGTCGTCCTTCACGAAAAGAAGACGCCGGGCAGTTCCGGCCGATCCAGGTGGGGCGCCAAGGGTGGTTCTCTACCTGCATGGTTGGGCGGACTACTTCCTGCAAACCGAATTGGCTGAGTACCTCACGGCGTCGGGTTTTCACTTCTACGCAGTGGATCTCCGGAAATTCGGCCGCAGCCTGCTGCCTGGACAGACGCCCGGTTACACTACAGACCTTAACGCCTACGATGAGGACCTGGCAGCAGCGCTGGTGGAGATTGAACGGGACGTGGCTGCACGGACTGGAGACACCACCGCGCCAACGATCCACATGCTGGCCCATTCCCTGGGAGGCTTGATCGGGGCGCTCTGGGCCGATCGCAACCCAGGCCGGTTGGGCACCTTGGTCCTGAACTCCCCGTGGCTGGAACTCCAGGGCAGCAGCCTCGTCCGCAGCATCGCCATGCACCTGGTGGAACCCTTTGCACGCACAGACCCCAAGCGCCCCTTCCGCTTTCCTGAGATGCCGGCTTACTGGGAGAGCGTCAGCAATGAAGCGCATGGCGAGTGGATTCTGGATCCCGTGTGGCGTCCGCGGACCTCCTTCCCTATCCGCGCGGGGTGGACCAAAGCCGTCCTGGCCGGGCACGCTGCGGTGGAACGCAAACTCACCATCGATGCGCCCGTCCTGGTCCTGTTGTCCGGGAGGACCAGGATCCAAGCGGAGTGGACAGCTGACCTGATGCGGGCCGACGCGGTCATCGACGTGGAGGAAACTTCGCGGAGGGCTCTTGGACTTGCCCGTCGCACCGCTGTCTTCCGGTATCCAGGTGCCCTTCATGATGTTTTTCTCTCGCGACGCACCGTCCGTCAGCAGGCGTACCGCGATGTGGCTGTATGGCTCGCCGCGTACCCTTACTGATGTAGCCGGGGCGTGCTATTTGGCGGCAGGCGCCGCGTCCACGGCCCCTCCGTAGCGCCTGTCGCGCTTGGCATAGATCTCGACGGCGTCCCACAGCGTCCGCCTGTCAACATCCGGCCACAGCGTGTCCATGAAGACGAACTCCGCATAGGCAGACTGCCACAGCAGGAAATTGGAGAGCCGCTGCTCCCCCGAACTGCGAAGAAAAAGGTCTACATCCGGGAGGTCGGGCTCATCGAGGTATTTCTGGATGGTTTTCTCCGATACCGATCCCGGTTTCAAACGCCCTTCGGCGACATCGTGGGCGATGGCAGAGACGGCGTCGGCAATCTCGGCGCGGCCGCCGTAGTTAACACACATGGTCAACGTGCACGTTTCGTTGGCCTTCGTGTATTCCTCGGCTTCTTCAAGTTCCTTGATGACAGAGCCCCAAAGCCGCGGGCGCCTTCCCGCCCATCGGATGCGCACTCCCCACTCGTCAAGCTGGTTTCGCTGGCGTCGTAGTACATCCTTGTTAAATCCCATGAGGAAGCGGATTTCTTCGGGCGATCGCCGCCAGTTCTCCGTTGAGA
Organism: Arthrobacter sp. YN; assembly: GCF_002224285.1. Classification (GTDB taxonomy): domain Bacteria; phylum Actinomycetota; class Actinomycetes; order Actinomycetales; family Micrococcaceae; genus Arthrobacter. Next base: position 2,870,494 of record NZ_CP022436.1, read on the forward strand.
AGGCGTACACGCTGACGTACTTGATTCCCAGTTCGATCGCTCCTGCCATCACATCAAGCAAGGCAGGCTCACCGGCCTTGTGACCCTCGATGCGGGGAAGTCCGCGCTGGTTTGCCCATCGACCGTTGCCGTCCATGACGATTGCCACGTGCTGCGGAATAAGCTCACTGGGAATACCAGGCGGCACTGCACCGGAGGGGTGCCCGTACGGCGCTATGACCGGTGCCGTCCTGGCCGTTGTTGTCTTACTCTTCTTACCAAGTGCCACTGTCAGCTTCGCTCCACGTGTTTGAGTGATTTCAGCGCCCGTTCCAAATGCCATTGCAGATAGGTGGCAACCAGCCCTGCGGCTTCACGCCGATGCCGGGGATCCGATGCATCCGCCACGCCCCAATTTCCTGTCAACAATGCACCGAGCAACACCACTGTCTCCGCCGCCGGCGCCGGCGATCCCGGCGGACGGCAGTCGTTGCACACCATACCGCCAACGGGAGCGGCAAAAGCCGTGTGGGGCCCCGGGCGGCCACACCGGGCGCAATCGGTGAAACTCGGCGCCCAACCTCCGGTGGCCAAAGCCCGTAGCAAATAGGAGTCCAGGATAAGTTCGGGTGGATGGTCTGAACGGCTTAGGGCGGCCAAGGCGCCCACCAGCAGGTTGTATTGGGCGGTCCCCGACTCCGTATCGGCATCCGTAAGTTTTTCGGCGGTCTCCGTCATGGCGGCAGCCACGGTGAACCTGCCATAGTCTGCGGCAATACTGCTTCCATAGGCGCCCTTGGCCACAGCCTGCGTCACGATGTCCAGCGTCCGCCCGGATACAAGCTGCAAGTCCGCCACCATGAACGGCTCCAGACGAGCGCCAAAACGGCTGCTGGTCCTGCGCACACCCTTGGCGACGGCCCGAACCTGGCCGTGATGTTTGGTCAAGAGAGTGATGATGCGATCCGCTTCGCCCAGCTTGTGGGTACGGAGCACCACGGCATCGTCCCTGTAGGACCGTGCTGCAAACGACGGATTGGCCACAACTAATCTTCGCACTATGACTGGACCGCGCGGCGACCGCCGGACCGTGTGGTGACGGTATTTCCCGTCACCACACGGTAGATACCTTAGGCCCGGGCGTCCCTCACGGCACGGTTCACGGCCGAAATCAGGGCCTTGAGGGATGACGTGGTGGTACTGGGGTCAATGCCTACGCCCCACAGGACCCGCTCGCCGACGGCACATTCAACGTAGGCTGCAGCGCTGGCGCTGCCGCCCTCGGACAGGGCATGCTCGCTGTAGTCAAGCACACGGACGTCAACGCCGTCGTGGTGCAGGATATCCAACAGCGCAGCGATGGGACCGTTGCCGTGCCCGGTCCGCCGAACCTCCACACCGTCGATCCGCAGGTTGGCGTTCATGGTCATGGCGCCGGACTCGTCAGTCTCAGTGCTTACACTGCCCAGCGCGTAGCGACCCCACTGTGCCTGCTCTTCGTCGGACGGCAAGTACTCATCCTGGAAGACCTGCCACAGCTGTGCACCGCTGACTTCGCCGCCCACGGCGTCGGTACGACGCTGGATGACTCCGGAAAACTCAATCTGGGCCCGGCGGGGAAGGTCCAAATTGTGCTCGTTCTTCAGCAGGTAGGCAACCCCGCCCTTGCCTGATTGCGAGTTGACCCGGATCACGGCTTCATAGCTGCGGCCGAGGTCCTTTGGATCGACGGGCAGGTAAGGAACCTGCCAGGTGAAGTCGTCCACTGAGGTGCCTGCCGCAGCAGCGTCCTTCTCCAGGGCTTCGAAACCCTTCTTGATGGCGTCCTGGTGCGAACCGGAAAATGCCGTGAAAACGAGGTCGCCACCGTACGGCGAACGCTCCGGAACCGGCAACTGGTTGCAGTACTCCACGGTGCGGCGGACTTCATCGATGTCGGAGAAGTCGATCATGGGGTCCACGCCCTGCACAAACATGTTCAACCCCAGCGTTACGAGGTCCACATTGCCGGTGCGCTCACCGTTGCCGAACAAGCAGCCTTCAATCCGGTCAGCACCGGCCAGGTATCCCAGCTCGGCAGCAGCCACGCCCGTACCCCGGTCGTTGTGCGGGTGCAGGGAAATGATGATGCCCTCGCGGGGGTGCAGGTTACGGTGCATCCACTCGATGGAGTCGGCATAGACATTCGGGGTTGCCATCTCCACAGTGGCCGGCAGGTTGATGATGACCTGGTTGTCGGCAGAAGCCTCGAAGACGTCGGCAATGGCGTTGCAGACGCGGGCCGCGTACTCGAGCTCGGTTCCCGTGAAGGACTCCGGCGAGTATTCATACGTGATGTGCGTATCTTCGAGTGTCTCTTCGTACTTTTTGCACAAGCGGGCACCCTGCAACGCGATATCCAGGATTCCGTCTTCGTCCTGGTTGAAGACCACACGCCTTTGCAACACCGAGGTGGAGTTGTACAGGTGGACGATCGCCTGCTTGGCACCCACCAAAGATTCGTAGGTTCTCTCGATCAGGTGCTCCCGAGCCTGGGTCAGGACCTGGATACTGACGTCATCAGGGATGTGGCCACCCTCAATGAGCTGGCGGACGAAGTCGAAGTCGGTCTGCGACGCCGAAGGGAATCCGACTTCAATTTCCTTGTACCCCATCTTCACGAGCAGCTGGAACATCTTGAGCTTGCGTGCCGGGCTCATGGGGTCGATCAGGGCCTGGTTTCCATCGCGCAGGTCAACCGCGCACCAACGCGGGGCCTTGGTGATGACCTTGTCCGGCCACGTGCGGTCAGGAACCTCTACAGTGATTTGGTCCTGGAACGGCAGGTAGCGGTGAATCGGCATACCGGAGGGCTTTTGTGCATTACGCATGACGTGTGGCCTTTTCTCTAAGAACTAAATGAAAGCTTAGCCGGACACAACGGAACTCCGCGGCGAGGATGGCCCAGCTTCAGATAGCTTTCAGGCCTCGCCGCGGCAGCTAAGAAGAAGCATCGCCGTACGCACAAAATCACAGTAACACGATGCGTATGATGACAGTGCAACACCTCATGCAACGTCCACTATGCAGACGCAGCGACGGTGGCAACGCCGGCTGCTGTGTCCACACAAGGAGCCACAGTGCCACAGTCGGGGATCACTCTTTCGAACATCGATCACAGCGTCCGGCCCCAGGACGACCTCTACCAACACGTCAACGGCGCGTGGCTCAACAGCACAACCATCCCTGACGACAGGCCGCTGGAAGGCACGTTCACCGCTTTGCGGGACGGGGCCGAGTTGGCCGTCAAAGCAATTATCGAAGAAGCTGCAGGCAAAGGAGAGTCGGCAACCGGCGTCGAGCAGCAGGTAGGTGGACTCTACGCGAGCTTCATGGATGAGGCCGCAGCAGAGGCCAAAGGAGTGGACCCCATCCGGAGCCGGCTCGAGGAAGTCCATGCGGTGGGATCAACCCAGGAACTGGCTGCCCTGATCGGCCGGCTGTTCCGGTCCGACGTCTCCGGGCTCTTCTCCATCTACCCGGCCCCTGATGCCGGCAACCCCGAGCGCATCCTCCTGTACATCGGGCAGGGCGGCCTTGGACTACCGGACGAGTCCTACTTCCGGGAAGAAAAGTTTGCCGAAATCGTGACGGCCTACACCGGGTACGTTGCCAAGATGCTCGCCCTCGCCGGTATCCAGGACGCCGAAGCAGCGTCAGCGCGCATCGTCGCCCTCGAAACTGCCTTGGCTGCGCACCACTGGGACAACGTCACGTTGCGGAACCCCCAGAAGACCTACAACCTCAAGACGGCAGAAGAAGCATCGGAACTGTTCCCCCTGCTGGACACCTGGTTCCAGGCCGCCCGTGTCGAGGCAGCCAAGCGAAACGAGATAGTTGTCAGCACCCCGGACTTCTTCGCCGGCGCAGCAGGCTTGCTGGAGTCCGAGCCGTTGGAAACGTGGAAGGAATGGCTGACACTGAGGGTGCTGAGTTCGGCGGCCCCGTACCTCTCGTCCGAATTCGTGAACACCAACTTCGAGTTCTACGGCACTACACTCAGCGGCACGCCCCAGAACAAGGAACGCTGGAAGCGTGGAGTTGCCGTTGTCGAAGCTGCGCTTGGCGAAGCCGTCGGACAGATATACGTTGAACGGCACTTCCCCGCGGGCCACAAGGCAAGGATGGAGACGCTCGTTGCCAATTTGATCGAGGCTTACCGTGACAGCATCTCCTCCCTGGCATGGATGGGTGAGGAGACCAAGAAGGAAGCGCTCAAGAAGCTGGAGGCCTTCCGCCCCAAGATTGGCTTCCCGGAAAAATGGATCGACTACTCCGCCGTGGTCATCGATCCATCGGATCTGTTGGGTAACGTGGAGCACGCACATGACGCTGACGTCGACCGTCACCTGGACGAGATCGGCAAGCCCGTTGACCTCAACAAGTGGCTGATGACACCGCAGACGGTCAATGCCTACTACCACCCCATGCTGAATGAGATCGTCTTCCCGGCCGCAATCCTCCAGCCGCCCTTCTTCACCGCAGATGCTGATGACGCTGTGAATTATGGCGGAATCGGTGCCGTCATTGGCCACGAGATCGGTCACGGCTTCGACGACCAAGGATCGCAGTTCGACGGAAGCGGGGCACTGCGCAACTGGTGGACTGAAGAGGACCGGACCGCGTTCGAATCCCTCACGGCCAAATTGGTGGCACAGTACGACGCCCTCTCCCCCTACGCGGCGCCAGAGCACAAGGTCAACGGCAAGCTCACCCTCGGCGAGAACATCGGGGACCTCGGAGGCCTGACGATTGCCTACAAGGCCTACCTCCTCAGCCTGGAAGGCAAGGAGCCTGAGGAGATCGACGGCTTCACTGGCCAGCAACGCTTCTTTATGTCGTGGGCAGCGGGCTGGCGCCAGGTGATCCGCCGTGAAGAGGCGATCCGACGGCTGGCCACCGATCCGCACTCCCCCAACGAGTTCCGCACCAACGCCATCGCCCGCAACCTCGATGCGTTCCATGAAGCATTTGGTGTCGGCGCAGCAGATGGCATGTGGTTGGAATCCGGAGACCGCGTCAGCATCTGGTAGTACCGGAAAGATGAGGCCGGGTCAGTTCGCTAAGAACTGGCCCGGCCTCTTCTGTGCATGGCTGCCTCGCAGCCCGCTACTGGTCCATGTACTGACTATTGGTCGATGTACAACGGGTTCACTTGTTGGCAGACGGCATCGCTGGCGGTCTGGTTGACGACGTCCGATGGCACAGAGGTTGCTCCGTAAGCCGTGCCGGTACCAAAGTCCGTACCAACATAGAGTTGAACCCCCGCCACGCCGGGAGCCTCCTGCACCTGGGCCGCCGGAATACCGTAGAGCGCAGCCACGTCTGCAGCGACGTCGGCGAATCCGGCCCCGTAGTAAATCACTGTCTGGTCAACAGGATTAGCCAAATAGGAAACCGCCTGGGTAAAGCCACCACCTGTCAGAACCGACATGATCTCCTGGGCCCGCGCGGCTACTCCGCTGCCATTTGCCACTGCCACCGGCTGGATCGCTTTGTCGTAGGCGGGGACCGCGGGAGTCGATGCTGTGGGCTGGGGCGCAGGCGTTTCCGTGGCAGCGGGCGACGACGTGGCCCCGGGTGTGGTCAGGTCAAGGTCGGCACGTAAAGCTGAAAAGAGCTGGGATGACTGCGGTTCCACAAGCTCCAGCCTGTTCGGATCAATTGCTGCTGCCTGGGTCGGGACAGCCACGAACGCAACCTTGGAAACATCAATGTCCTTCAATCGCCCGCCAATGGTCAACAGCGACGGAACGGATGCCAGGCCCTCATCGACGGTGAGGTTCTGGGTGACGACGTCGGCGATCTGCAGAAGCCTCTGCGGGTTACCCAACGTTCCTTCGTCTTTGAGCTTCCTGGTCAAGGACGAAAGGAAAGCCTGCTGTCCCTTGATACGGCCGAGGTCCCCTCCATCGCCGAAAGCATGGCGGGTCCGCAGGAAGGCGAGGGCTTGTTCGCCTTCAACCATGGAATCACCCTTGGGCAGGCGAAGGCGGGAGTCCGGGTCAAAGACGGGATCGCTGACACAGACGTTTACGCCGCCAATAGCGTGGGACAATTCCTTGACGGCGTTGAAGTCAGCCATCATGAAGTGGTCGATTTCCAAGCCGGTCAATTTGTTGACGGTGTCAACAGCGCAACCGATACCGGCCTCAGCCATGGCCTCGTTGATCATCACGCCACTGCGGGCGGGGAACGTCTGGTTGTTGGTCCGATCGGTGCATTGAGGCACGTCAACCAGCAGGTCACGAGGGAAGCTCATGACGCTGACACGCTTGTTGTCTGCTGAGATATCCAGCAGCATCATGACGTCCGAATGACCGTAGCCAGTAGAGTCTTCCGTGCTTCCGTACTCCGAGTTTTTCCCGTCACGGGTGTCAGAACCAAGAATAAGGATTTGCAGGCGGTCCGATTTGTCATTGGCCAGGGTTTCACCGCTGTCGCGGGTCTCCCCTGCACTCAACGGAGCCTTGGTGATGTTGCTCTGCAGCCGGATGAACCAAAAGGCAGCAAAGGCCACGCCTGCAACCAGGGCCACGGAGACCACGCCAGTAACAATTTTCAACCACAACGGAAGTCCCTTGCGTGCCTTCATGTGGCGGGGAGTGCCCTCGGCATCCTCACCGTGGCGAGCCGCAACGGAGTCAGCGGTGCCGGTGCCCTGCGGGCGGGCGTCACGACGTCGCACTATTCGGTTTACCTTTCCTCAAACACGTGGATTCCCGCCATCATAGTTGCCGAGTCTGGGAAGTTCCTTATCGCGCCTCTACGATGCCGGGACGTGTCTTGGCCGCTAGAACCCGAGTTTGACCAGTTGCTTGGGATCCCGCTGCCAGTCCTTGGCCACCTTGACATGCAGATCCAGATAGATTCTGGTGCCCAGAAGGGTCTCGATGCCTTTCCGTGCGTTGGTACCGACTTCACGCAGCCGGCTTCCACCCTTGCCGATGATGATGGCCTTCTGTGAGGGTCGCTCGACATAGAGGTTGACCCGAACGTCAAGGAGAGGGTTGTCCTCGGTTCGACCTTCACGGGGAACGATTTCCTCCACCACCACGGCCAGCGAGTGGGGAAGTTCGTCGCGGACACCTTCCAGGGCAGCCTCCCGAATAAGTTCCGCAATCATGACTGCCTCGGGTTCGTCCGTCAGTTCACCGTCGGGGTACAGCGGGGGCGATGACGGCATGTGGCTGATCAATACGTCCGCGACAGTGGAGACCTGGAAGCCGTCGGCCGCTGAAACGGGGACGATGTCGGCCCAGCCTTGCTCGCCCAGGACGTCGCGTCCCAAAGCAGCGACAGCGAGCAATTGTTCGGTCAAAGCCTGGCGGTCTACAAGGTCGGTTTTGGTCACGAGGGCAACGATCGGCTTCCTGCCCACGGCCGCCAGTTGAGCTGCGATGTATTTGTCGCCGGGGCCGATCTTCTCATTCGCGGGTAAGCAGAATCCAATGGCGTCCACTTCAGACAAGGTATCTGCCACAAGATCATTGAGCCGCTTACCCAGCAGCGTGCGCGGCCTGTGCAGACCAGGGGTATCCACCAGGATCAGCTGCGCATCCTCGCGGTGGACAATGCCACGGATGGTGTGCCGCGTGGTCTGCGGCTTGGCCGAGGTGATGGCCACCTTCTGGCCAACCAAGGCGTTGGTCAGTGTCGATTTTCCTGCATTGGGCCGGCCCACCAGCACAGAGAAGCCTGCGTGGAAGCCACCGAAGTCATTATCGGCATCGAATTTCTTATTTTGCTTGCTCACGTGGAACTCCCTGTTGCGTTGAGTCGGCGTCATCGAGTAGGTCTTCAAAGTCAGTGTCTTCCTTTGGCATGGCTGCCGCAATGATGTGGCTGACCCTGTTTCGGCGACCCTCAAGCCTATCCGCCCTGAGTGATATTCCATCCACATCAACTGAACTGCCGACAATCGGGACCTGCCCCAGTGCCTTGGCGAGGAGGCCGCCTACGGTGTCCACCTCGTCGTCGTCGAGGTCAATGTCGAACAGTTCACCGAGGTCGTCGATGCTCATACGGGCGCTGACCCGGAACGTTCCGTCGCCGAGGTCCACTGCTTCTTCTGCGGCGGCATCGTATTCATCCACGATTTCGCCCACGATTTCCTCGATGAGGTCCTCAAGGGTCACCAGTCCGGCGGTACCGCCGTACTCATCGATCACGATCGCCACGTGGGTGGATTCCTGCTGCAGTTCCCTGAGAAGGTCACTCACGAGCTTGGACTCAGGAACGTAGCGGACGTCCCGGGCGAGGGAGTCAACGTCGTGTGCCTGCAGTCCGGGTTCGCCTCGATGCATGGCCGCGGCGACGTCCTTCAAATAGAGGATTCCACGAATCTGATCGGTATTCTCACCGATGACCGGAATCCTGGAATAGCCCGACCGCAGGAAGAGGCCCATGGCCGTCTCGAGGTCCGATCCGGTACCGATGCTGACAATGTCCGTGCGGGGAACCATGACCGAACGGACCAACGTGTCGCCGAAGTCGAAGACCGAATGGATGAGTTCAGCCTCATTGTCCTCGATCATGTCCGATTCGGCGGCGCGGTCCACGAATTCGCGGAACTCTTCTTCGCTGACAAATGCGTCATCACCGCTGGGGGCGCCAGGAGCCACTGCTTGGCCCAGGGCCACGAGCCACCCGGGAATGGGTCCGAGAACCCAGCAGAGGAAGCGGATCAGCGGCGCCGTGAAGCGAACAACGGGGCCGGAGTGCGCCCTCCCCAGCTGCCTCGGCGACACTCCCACCAGCACGAATCCGATGACGGCCATGATGCCGGTAGCAGCAAGCCCGGCAAGCCAGACATTGTCGAGCAAACTGTGCAGCACTACCGCCACAGCTACTGCAGCGGCCATCTCGAACCACACACGCCAGAAACGCAGGGCGCGCATGTGGGCAATAGGAGCTTTGAGGATCCCGCTCAGGGCCTTGCCCTTGCTGCGGACAATTGATTGTTCGGCTTCATGGCGGGGCAGGAAATTGAACGCCGCCTCAGCAGCCGTCAATAAGGCGACAAAGCTGAGGAAAACCAGCGCCATGCCGACCAGGATGATCCAGGTCACTGCATGGTCTCCATGGGGGCATCCTTGCCCAGGAATTCAGACAGCAGTTCGCGCTGCAAACCGAACATCTCTTCTTTTTCCTCGGGTTCGGCGTGGTCGAATCCCAGAAGGTGGAGGATGCCATGGGTAGTCAGGAGCAGCATCTCATCCTGGGTGGGGTGACCTGCGTTGCGGGCCTGCACTTCGGCCACCTGGGGACAAATGGCGATGTCGCCCAGCATTCCCTGCGGAGTGGGCTTATCCGGGGTGCCTGGAGTGAGTTCGTCCATGGGCACAGACAGGACGTCAGTGGCCCCGGGCTCATCCATCAGTTCGATGTGGAGCTTCTCCATGGCGGGTTCATCCACCAGGAGAATGGAAAGCTCCGCCTGCGGATGGATGTAGAGCCGTTCGAAGATGAAGCGGGACAACGTCACCAGCTGGGCTTCGTCCACCGCCACGCCGGACTCGTTGTTGACTTCAATGCTCATTGACGTTCTCCACGTTTGTAATGTGTGCCTGACGCGTCGTTGCGGTGCGCGTCATCCCAGGTGCTGTAGGCGGACACGATGTCGGCCACCAGGCGATGCCGAACTACGTCGGCCGCCTCAAGAATGGAGAAATTGACGTCGTTTATGCCCGTCAGGATCTCCCGGACGATCCGAAGGCCGGACGTCGCGCCCAGCGGAAGGTCGATCTGGGTGACGTCGCCGGTGACCACCATTTTCGAACCGAAGCCGAGGCGGGTCAGGAACATCTTCATCTGTTCCGGTGTGGTGTTCTGCGCTTCATCAAGAATGATGAAGGCGTCATTGAGCGTTCGTCCGCGCATGTACGCCAACGGTGCCACCTCGATGGTGCCTGCAGCCATCAGCCGTGGGATGGATTCCGGATCCATCATGTCGTGGAGGGCGTCATACAGCGGGCGAAGGTACGGATCGATCTTGTCGCTCAATGTACCGGGCAGGAATCCCAGCCGCTCCCCCGCTTCCACAGCAGGCCGCGTCAGGATAATCCTGCTGACTTCCTTCATCTGCAGCGCCTGCACGGCCTTGGCCATAGCCAGGTATGTCTTGCCCGTGCCAGCTGGTCCGATACCGAAAATCACCGTGTTTGCGTCGATGGCATCCACGTAGTTCTTTTGGTTCAGTGTCTTTGGACGGATGGTCTTGCCGCGGCTTGAAAGGATGTTGTGGGTCAGCACATCAGCCGGGTTCTGCACCGACTGGGCCCTCAACAGGGACACCAACTGCTGAAGGATGTCCGGGCTCACCACAGTCCCTTTCGCCACCAGCCCACGGACTTCCTCAAGGAGGCGCATGACGCGGGGAATGACTGTGGAGGGGCCGGTCATGGAGAGCTCGTTGCCGCGGACATGGAAGCTGACATCCTGGAACTGTTCCTCGATGTACCTCAGGGCTTCGTCATGGCTGCCCAGCGAGTGAACCATCTGGTCGGAATTGTCAAAGGTGACAACTTCCGTGCGCGTGCCCGGTAAAGTGTGCGGGAACTCGTTGGGCGGCTGGTTGCCGTTTCCGGTCCTGAGCCGCCCGTTCAAAGATTCACTCATAGTGCTGGCCCTCAGGCCTTTTCTCCTCCGGTTGGTCTGCAATAACGCCATCGATTCGACATTCACTGCGGGCTTTCACTGCCCGCGTTGATGCCGGAATGTCTCCAATCCTACGCCAGCCCGGCCCGTGATGACCCTCCCGCGGCAGCCTCATTCGGCTCCCCGGGGCTGGTGCGGACATTTTGTCTCAACTCGGCATCAAGCCGGTATCAATCATGTTTCAGTTGGCGCGCTCCCCCGGAAACCCGGCCGACCGCCGTCGACGATGTGCCAAGCTGGCATAGCGGGTGAAAACACAACCCCGCACCCCAGCCGACAAATGGCTGCCAAACCATGCAGGGCAGGACAGGAAACCCATCAGGAAAACAGCCAGCAACGTACATGGCACGAACAAGCGGACCACGTCCGCTGTTGCCGTGCCGGCGATGCTCGCTGTCCTCCTCCTGACCGGTTGCATCGCCAACGGCGGCGGCACCCAGGTCACCTCCACCCCGCCGCCGCTGACCGTCCAGGAAGCCCCGGCCAGCAACGCCCCGCTGGAAACCACCCAGGCCTCCACCAAGATCCCGGTCTACTGGATTGGGCGGAGCAAGGAAGAGGTCTACCTCTACCGCGAATTCAGGGACATCTCCGGCGACGGAAATCCTGTGACCACCGCACTGAAAATCATGATGGCGGAAAAACCGTTGGATCATGACTTCTTCACGCCCTGGCAGGAACCCGCCAACCTGGCCACGTCCATTTCGGGCAAAAACGTCATTACAGTCGATATTTCCCGCGATGCTTTCAACTCGAACCTGGACGCCGGCATGGCGCAACGGGCAGTGCAGCAACTCGTCTACACGGCGACGGCCGCCGCCTCGTCTTCAGGGCTCATTAATTCAGGCCAGCAGATCCAAGTGGTCATCCTGGTTGATGGCCACAAGGACTACATGGCGTTCGGGCAAGTGCAGCTGGGTGAGCCGATGACGCGCGACGCCTCCTTGGTTGCCCCGCTCTGGATCATCGATCCGCAGGAAGAGACCACCCTGCCCACGGGACTGGTCAAGTTCAACGGGCGGAGCACTGACAGCTCCAAGCCCATTGCCTGGCAGGTACTGCAGGACAACGGCAAGGGCGAAAAGACCAGCCTTCTCACGGGCCAAACGCAAGCCACCGGCGAACCCGGGCAGTATGGGTTGTTCACTTTTGGCGCGACATTGAAGGCCGGCCAGTACGAGGTGCGTGTCTCCCAGGTAGACAGCGCCGGAAACACCATCGCGACGAGCACCGACACGCGGCTGTTCAGGGTCGGATAACTGTTCAGGGTCGGGTAACTGCCCGGGCCGGACGCGGCCCAAGGCCGCTGGCTGCCAGGCTACCCGGCTACCAGCGGCCCAGGATGTCGCTCGCAAGAACGACGGCGGCCGGTCCCGCCGTCGAGGACCTCAAGACATGATGCCCCAAGAGTGCCGTCACGGCGCCGGCGTCACTGAGCCGCGTCACTTCGCGGGGCGAGATCCCGCCCTCGGGCCCCACAATCAGCAGTACCTCGCAGGGTGCGGTGGCATTGGTTGCCGCCATCTCTTCAAGGACGGTCCGCAAGGGATTCTTCGCGTCTTCATGCAGGATGATGGCAAGGTCAGCCTGGGCAACGGCGTTCGCCAGGGACCCGGTGTCCACCATGGTGCGCACTTCAGGGATCCATGCCCGCCGGGCCTGCTTGGCGGCAGCGGTAACCACTGACTCCCACTTCGCATGGGCCTTTGCTGCGCGATCGCCTTTCCACCGAACAATGGAACGCTCTGACTGCCACGGAAGCACAGCATCAATTCCGAGTTCCGTGGCCGTTTCGATGGCAAGTTCGTCACGGTCGCCCTTGGCGAGGGCCTGGACCAGCACCAGCCGGACGTCCGGCTGCTCTTCAAAGACCACGTCGGAGGCAGTGACCGTGAGGCCGGCGGGCCCGGCCTCGGCGACCGTGCCAGTCAACCGCGCGCCGGCACCATCGGCTATGTCAACGGGCTCTCCCGCCCCAAGTCGCTTGACCGTAACCGCGTGCCGTGCCTCTGGACCTTCCAGCACGAACGTGCCGCCGGGGATGACGTCGCCAAGGCTGCCGGCCGAGGTGAAGAAAACGGGGTTGCTCACCGCTACAGGTTACCGAGCTTGTCCCGAAGCTTTGCGAACATTCCGCCGCTGGCCACGAGCTTTCCTTCGGTGAACTGCTCCCCGCGAAGCTTGGCGAGCTGCTGCAGCAATTCTTCCTGCGCAGGATCCAGCTTGCTCGGCGTTTCAACGTGGAGGTGTACCTTGAGGTCGCCACGGCCATAACCACGCAGGTGCGTGACGCCCAGGCCCCGAAGGGTGATGATCTCGCCTGACTGGGTTCCGGCCTTCACATCAATGTCCTGTGCGCCGTCGAAAGTATCCAACTGCAGCTCCGTACCCAGCGCCGCGGCCGTCATGGGCACGCTGAGGGTGGCGTGGAGGTCGTCGCCTTCGCGCATGAACATGGAATCGTTGTTGACGCGGATCTCCACGTAGAGGTCGCCCGACGGGCCGCCTGCGGGTCCTGCTTCACCTTGGCCGGACAACTGGATGCGCGTACCGGTGGCAACACCGGCAGGAACCTTGATGGTCAGGGACCGGCGGCTGCGGATGCGGCCTTGGCCGTTGCACTCATTGCAAGGGTCCTTGATGACCGTGCCGAAGCCCTCACAGGAACCGCAAGGGGCTGCGGTCATGACCTGGCCAAGGATGGACCGGACAGCGCGCTGGACCTGGCCGCTGCCGCCACAGATGTCACAACGTTCGGGGTGGGTGCCCGGGCGGCAGCAGCTGCCGTCACAGGTGGGGCAGGTCACGGCCGTGTCCACTTCGAGCTTTTTGTTGACGCCGAAAACGGCGTCCTTCAGGTCAATGCGGACACTGATGAGTGCGTCCTGGCCGCGTCGGACACGGGAGGCCGGCCCGCCGTGACCGCCGCCGCCACCAAAGAAGGTGTCGAAGATGTCCTGGAACGCGAAGCCCTGGCCGGAATATCCGCCGCCGAACCCGTTGTCCGTTCCATTCTCGTTGCCGGTGGCATCGTAGACGCGGCGCTTCTGGGCATCGGACAGCACCTCATAAGCATGGGTCACGGCCTTAAACTGCTCCGCGACATCCTCACCTGGGTTTACGTCCGGGTGGAGTTTCCGCGCCAACTTGCGGTACGCCTTTTTGATCTCTTCCCCGGTGGCTTCCGGCGAGACTCCCAAAACGTCATAGTGGCTGCTCAAAGTCGGTATCTCTTCCTTGTTGTACTGCGGATGTTTCTTCGGGACGGCGTTCAGCCGCCGAGAATGCGTGAAAGGTAACGGGCCACGGCCCGGACTGCGGCCATGGTCGTCGGATAATCCATGCGGGTTGGGCCCAGGATCCCCACCTTGGCGCCGGAGCCGTATCCGGTGGCCACCACGGAAGCCTCGGCCAAACCGTCGTACGGATTCTCCCGGCCGATACTCACGGTGACGCCGCGGGGGTCATCCCCCATGTCTGACAACAACCGAAGCATGACAACTTGTTCCTCAAGGGCTTCCAGCACCGGACCGATACTCAAGGGGAAGTCCACGTTGGACCTGGCGAGGTTGGCCGTACCGGCCATCAGGATGCGTTCTTCGCGGCTGTTGTCGCTCAAGGCCTGCAGTCCGTTGGCCAGCGTTTGAGCCAGTCCCCGAAGCTCCGGCGGACACAGGGCAATCACCGACGGAAGCACCTGCGGCAACAGGGCCAGCTGCGTCCCCGCGATGCTGCCCAGGAAGCGGGATCTCAATCGCATCAAAGCGTCGTCGCCCACGTCCGAACCAGCGTCGATGACCTTCTGGCTGACGCTGCCGGTATCGGCAATGAGGACCACCAACACCTGTTGTGGGGCCAGCAGGACGAACTCAACGTGCCGTACCAGGGCGCGGTTCGAGTGTGGATACTGCACGACGGCGACCTGGTTGGTCAGTTGCGACAGGAGCCTGACGGTGCGCTCCAGGATGTCGTCGACGTCATCAGGGCCTTCAAGCAGCGAGTGGATGGCCCTCCGCTCGGCGGCCGAAAGGGGCTTGACCTGGGAGATGCGATCGACGAACAGGCGGTAGCCCTTGTCGGTGGGAATGCGACCGGCACTGGTGTGGGGCGCTGCTATGAGGCCTTCTTCTTCCAGAACGGCCATGTCGTTACGGATGGTGGCGCTTGAAACACCAAGATGGTGCCGTTCAACAAGGGCCTTCGATCCGACAGGCTCCCGTGAATGCACGTAATCTTCAACGATGGCACGCAGCACTTCCAACTTGCGTGGCTCACTCATTGCTCCACCTCCTGACGACTGCCGTGGTCTCTGGGACCGGTCCGCTTAGCACTCAACATGCCCAAGTGCTAACCAGTCTAGTATGAGCCAACCCGTTGCTAGCATTGAACTTTCCCTTCCCAACCCAGCACGAATCAACAGTGCTCAATTCAACCCAGCACAAAAGGTAGGAACTCCTTGGCTTTCGACACGTGGGGTCCGCAGGATCTGTCAGCTCCTGCCAAACGGCAACTGCCGGAGGTAGCTGTACAACGCGGGATGGTCCTCGAAGATGTCCAATCAGGCTGGGTGGGCGAAGTCACCCGGGTCGAGAAAACCGGCGGCATGCACATCGTCTCCCTTGAGGACAGGCGGGGGAAGACGAAGTCGTTCCAACTCGGATTTGGCTTCCTGCTCGAGGGGCAGCCCATCCGCTTGATGCCCCCGGCCCCGCGACAATCGACGCCGGCCGTTCAGGCCGGGCGCACGGCATCGGGTTCGGTGAAGGTTGAAGGACAACGGGCCCAGGTGGCCAAAGCCAGCCGCATTTGGGTTGAAGGAAAACACGACGCCGAACTCGTCGAGAAAGTGTGGGGCGACGATCTCCGCGTCGAGGGCATTGTGGTGGAGCCACTGCACGGAGTTGATGACCTCAAGTCGGCAATCTCCGCCTTTAACCCCGGACCCGGCCGACGCCTCGGCATCCTGGTGGACCACCTTGTGGCCGGCTCCAAAGAGTCCCGCATCGCAGCTGACGCCATGACTGTGCCTGGAGCCGCGGGAAACGTCCTGATCGTCGGCCACCCCTACATCGATGTCTGGCAGGCCATCAGGCCCAGAGTCCTGGGAATTGAGGCCTGGCCGTCCGTACCCCGCGGCACCGACTGGAAGACCGGGATCCTCACCGCCTTCGGGTGGCCTCACGAGACCGCTGAGGATATAGGACTGGGCTGGCAACGGCTTCTTGGAGCGGTTCGCAGCTACGCCGACCTCGAGGCCTCGCTGCTGGGCCGCGTGGAGGAAGTCATCGATTTCCTCACAGTTCCCTGACCATTGCCCTCAAAGCAGCAGCAACTGACGTGTCATCGTGGCGTTTGTCCCGGGAAGCCTGCCGGGGCCGGTATTCTGGGACAGCAACACCGCACCATCTTTACAGCAAAGGGAACACACCGTGGCAGAGAACGCTCCTGAAGAACCGGGCAGCGCCGCAGGCCAGCCCCAGTACCATGGCGCGCCTGCAAATGCGCTGCCACTGACCGCCGGCGAGGACAGGCAGTGGGCTACCTTGGCACACTTTGGCGGCATTCTGGGATGCCTGCCATCACTCCTGATCTACTTGATCTTCCGTGACCGCGGACCGTTCACGGCACAGGAATCCAAGGAAGCGTTGAACTTCACGCTGCCCCCCACCATCGCTGCGGTTCTGGCCAACATCCTGGTGCTGTTGCCGGTAGTAGGCAACATCTTTGCCGTGATTGCCACCGGCATCTGGGTAGCCTTGACATGCTTCTCCGTTTCGGCCGGAATCCGCGTCAACCACGGCCAGCCGCATCGCTATAAGCTCAACCTTCGCTGGGTCAAGTAACCCTCCCCCAGCCATTTCAAGCGGGCTGGGGGTTAGTCGGGGAGAATCCTCCGGACTACGGCGTCAGCCAGCAGCCGGCCCTTCAGCGTAAGGATCAATCGGCCTTTGAACGCCTGCGCAGGATCGACCAGCTCGTCGGCGATCAACCCTGCCATTGCATGGCGGCCAACCGCGTCCAAGGCATCCACTTCAAGCCCTGTACCGAGCCGTGCTTCCAGCATGATGCGTTCGACTTCCCGGGTTTCGGCGTCGAGGGTTTCCCGGCCCGCCGCCGGGGAGCTTCCGGCACCCAACCGTCCTGCGTACGCTGTGGGGTGCTTAACGTTCCACCACCGGACACCTCCTACGTGGGAGTGCGCACCGGGGCCGATGCCCCACCAGTCATCGCCGCGCCAGTAGGCCAGATTGTGCCGGCACGCTTGATCGGGTGTCCGGGACCAGTTGCTGACCTCATACCAGTTCAATCCAGCTGCGGAGATCAACGAATCAGCCAATTCGTACTTGGCCGCATGATCGTCGTCGTCAATTCCTGGCACTTCGCCGCGGCGGATCTGGGCCGCCAGCTTGGTGCCGTCCTCCACGATCAATGCGTAGGCGCTGATGTGATCAGGCTCGTAAGACAGTGCTGTCTCAAGGGACAACCGCCAGTCCGCCATGGACTCCCCCGGCGTACCGTAAATCAGGTCCAGGCTCACCGCGAGTCCGGCCTCACGGGCCCACTGGACCACGAGCGGCACGCGACTGGGGGTATGGGTGCGGTCCAATACCTTCAGAACGTGCGGGACAGCGGATTGCATGCCGAAGGAAACCCTGGTGAATCCGGCGTCAGCCAGCACCTTCAGGGACTCGGGGGTCACGGAATCGGGATTGGCTTCGGTAGTTACCTCGGCGCCGGGCTCAAGTCCCCAGTGGTCCACGGCGGCACGCAGGATTCGTGCCAGGTCTTCCGCGGGGAGGAGTGTGGGCGTACCGCCTCCAAAGAAGACTGTACTCATGCGCCGCCGGGGCAGTTCCGAGGCGTCCAGTGCCAGAGCCGCGAAGTCGAGTTCGGACACCGCAGTTGTGGCGTAGGCATCCTGGGAGGCCCCGCCGCCAAGCTCGGTGGCCGTATAGGTATTGAAGTCACAGTAGCCGCAGCGAACAGCGCAAAACGGGATATGGACGTAGAGCCCGAAGTCGCGGTGCTCCACGCCATCGAGCACCTGCGGGGGAAGTACTCCGTCCGCAGGCGCCGGATCGCCCAAAGGTAGGACGCTGGGCATCTACTTCTTGGCCTTGTCCTTGGACTCGTCGGTGGTCAGGGCTGCAATGAATGCTTCCTGGGGAACCTCCACGCGACCCACCATCTTCATGCGCTTCTTGCCTTCCTTCTGCTTTTCCAGCAGTTTGCGCTTACGGGTGATGTCACCGCCGTAGCACTTGGCAAGAACGTCCTTGCGGATGGCCCGGATGCTCTCGCGGGCAATGATGCGCGATCCGATGGCTGCCTGGATGGGCACCTCGAACTGCTGCCTCGGGATGAGCTCACGGAGCTTGCCGGTCATCATGACACCGTAGGCGTAGGCCTTGTCGCGGTGGGTGATGGCACTGAAGGCATCCACTTGTTCACCCTGCAGCAGGATGTCCACCTTGACGAGGTCTGCAACCTGTTCGCCGTCGGCTTTCCAGTCCAGCGACGCGTAGCCACGGGTTTTGGACTTCAGGAGGTCGAAGAAGTCGAACACGATCTCGGCCAGCGGAATCCAGTAGCGGAGTTCCACGCGGTCCTCGGAGAGGTAATCCATGCCGCGCATTTGGCCACGGCGGCTCTGGCAGAGTTCCATGATGGATCCAACAAACTCGTTGGGAGCCAAAATGGTGGCGGAAACCATCGGCTCGCGGACCTCGGAGATCTTGCCCGTGGGGTACTCGCTGGGGTTGGTGACGTGGATGACCTTCTTGTCCTCCAGTGTCACCTCGTATTCAACGTTGGGAGCCGTGGAGATCAGGTCCAGGTTGTACTCACGCTCGAGGCGCTCACGGGTGATCTCGAGGTGAAGCAAACCGAGGAACCCGACGCGGAATCCGAAGCCCAGTGCTGCGGACGTCTCGGGCTCGTAAACCAGTGCGGCGTCGTTAAGCATCAGCTTTTCGAGGGCGTCACGGAGGACGGGGTAGTCCGTTCCGTCCAGCGGGTAGAGACCGGAGAAGACCATCGGCTTGGCGTCGGCGTAGCCGCTGAGCGACTCCGAGGCAGGCTTGGCCAGATTGGTGACAGTATCGCCAACCTTCGACTGCCGGACGTCCTTCACGCCGGTAATCAGGTATCCCACCTCACCGACGCCCAGGCCCTTGGAAGGCGTGGGCTCCGGAGAGCTGACACCAATCTCCAGGAGCTCGTGCGTTGCCCTGGTGGACATCATCTGAATGCGTTCGCGGGGGTGGAGCATACCGTCCACCACGCGGACGTAGGTAACAACGCCGCGGTACGTGTCATAGACGGAGTCGAAAATCATGGCGCGGGCCGGCGCATTGGGATCGCCAACGGGTGCAGGAAGGTCGCGGACAATTTTGTCCAGCAGAGCCTCAACACCCACGCCGGTTTTACCAGAGACCTTGAGGACGTCGTCGGGGTCGCCGCCAATGAGGTTGGCAAGCTCTGCCGCGTACTTCTCTGGCTGGGCAGCCGGAAGATCGATCTTGTTCAGCACAGGAATGATGGTGAGGTTGTTCTCCATTGCCAGATACAGATTGGCAAGGGTTTGGGCCTCGATGCCTTGGGCTGCATCCACCAGCAGCACTGCGCCTTCACAAGCGGCGAGCGAGCGGGAAACCTCGTAGGTGAAGTCGACGTGGCCGGGAGTATCGATCATGTTCAGTGCGTAGCTGTTGCCATCGAGTTCCCACGGCATGCGAACAGCCTGGGACTTGATGGTGATGCCGCGCTCACGTTCGATATCCATGCGGTCCAGATACTGGGCCTTCATGTCGCGTTGCTTAACGACGCCGGTGTACTGCAGCATGCGGTCGGCCAGGGTGGACTTACCGTGGTCAATGTGGGCAATGATGCAGAAGTTCCGGATGATGGCCGGATCTGTTGCGGCGGGCACCGGTGCGGTGCGGGCCATGGGAGACACGCAGGATCCTTACTGTCGACACTCACACGGCAATTCCCGGAACTGGGCATAGGCCAGCCGGAACACGCCGCGCATCTGATCCTCTAGTCTCCCATGAACCTGCGCTTCGCCGTACATTGCCTGCTCGGGCATCAGCTCCACGCAGCTGTAGCGTTGTCACATGGCTTTCGACTTGCGCCCTTTGGGCAAACTCATCCTGCGATCCTTCAAAGCCCTCGGTGGCAGCAGCACCAAAGCAGCCACCCCGGCAGGTGCCCGCAGGACACCGACCCGGCCGTCCGACGTCGTACGTCAGCCAGGCGCCTACCCCGGCGACTTCCGCGGGTCGATCAAGGTCAGCTATTCCCCCAAGCCTGATGGCCAGCCGGATCCCGGCGAGATTGTCTGGAGCTGGGTCCCCTACGAAGAGGACCACACACAAGGCAAGGACCGGCCCGTACTTTTGGTGGGTCGGGACCGCGAGTGGCTTTTGGGCCTCATGCTGACATCCAAAGACCATGACAACGGCGCGCGGGCGGACGATTACATTGACATAGGAACCGGCTCCTGGGATCGGCACGGCAGGCCCAGCGAAATCAACGTTGGGCGCATTATCCGGCTCGATCCTGGAGCGATCCGGCGCGAAGGCGCCATTCTGGGAAAGCCGCAATTCCGGGAGGTGGCCCGGGCCCTCCAAGCACGGCAATAGCCGGACTGGAGCCAGTTCCGCATGAGCCCCGACTTTCTGCTATCCTTTATAGCTGTGTGTCCGTGCAGGTCGACGGCCACTCATGGTTGGCTGCCATAGGCATCCCCACGCCGCTCAGTCGATGGCCAACCTGAAAACCCTCTAGACCATTTCCGCATTAAAAAGAGAGTTCATACGTGGCTAATATCAAGTCCCAGAAGAAGCGCATCCTCACCAACGAGAAGGCTCGCCTGCGCAACAACGCAGTTAAGTCCGAGCTGAAGACGGCCATCCGCGCCGTCAGCACCGCCGTTGAGTCTGCTGACAAGGATGCTGCTGGAACTGCACTTGTTGCTGCCAGCCGTAAGCTGGACAAGGCTGTCAGCAAGGGCGTTATTCACAAGAACAACGCTGCAAACCGCAAGTCGGCGATCTCCAAGAAGGTCAACGCACTCTAAGGTTTTTCCAGTTCGACTGAGCTGATCAAAAGGCCGGCACCCCTTGGGTGCCGGCCTTTGGGTTTAAGTGGCAGTATGAGCGGCAGCAATGCCGCCGTATGCCGGCTTCAGCGTCGACTGGCTGACATGGCAATCACAGTCACCGCGTGCTCCACGGCGTAAACAGGGTCCCGTGACTCGCCCTTCACCTGCGCGTCCGCTTCGGCGATGACCTGGATGGAACGGATCAGGCCCTCGGGAGTCCAGCGCCGGACATCCCGCTGCGCCTGCTCAACAAGCCACGGCTGCATTCCCAGATTCCTGGCAATGGTGGCCGAAGAACCGTTGGCCCCCGCAACTTTGGCCAACGTCCGCAGTTTGGCCGCGAGTGCAGCAACCAGGGGAACCGGGTCCACCCCGGTGGCCAGTGCGTGCCTCAGGGTGGACAGTGCCACCGGCCCATTACCAGCCATCGCAGCATCCGCCACCTTGAACGCCGAAGCTTCGACCCGGCCGCCGTAATAGCGTTCAACGGTCTCCGCCGTCACAGCGGCAGTGGCGTCGGCAATCAGCTGGTTGCACGCTGCTGCAAGCTCGGAAAGGTTCGCGCCCACCGCGTTCACCAATGCCTGGACGGCTTCTCCCTCAATGCGGCGCCCTCCCGCCCTGAATTCGGAGACGACGAACGCGGTCTTGTCAGAGTCCTTCTTCAACGGTTGGCAATCAATGACGGGCCAGCCGGCGGACTTCACGGCATCGAGCAGCTTCTTGCCACGAACTCCCCCGGCATGACGCAGGACAAGGACGACGTCTTGGTCCGGATGCTGGAGGTAGGCCAAGCCGTCGGCCAGGAAAGCGTCATTCATGGCTTCAAGGCCCTCGACCTCGATGAGCTTGCCCTCACCAAAGAGGGACGGCGTGACGGTCATCGCCAGGGATCCGGCCTCGTAGGAGCCCGCGTTAAGCCTGCTCAGCTCGACGTCCGGGGTGGTGCTTCGCACCTGGGTCCGGATGCCGTCCATGGCCCGGATACCGAGATATTCTTCCGGTCCCATAATCAGGACGACGGCGGCCGGTGCCGCATCCCGCCAACTGACGGTGTTCGCCGCGACGCTCTTGGCCCGGGTATTTTGGGCAGCAGCCACAGGTGGTTCCTTCCGGACGTTTCTTTGCAGGATTCAAGTCTGCCATGGCTGCGCGACACTCCGCGATCGAGGAGCACCACAACAGCTCCGTGAAGTCCCATGACGTGTCGCCTCACACTCGCCGGGTGCAGCGCCATCCAGACGGCCAAGAGTGTCACCACCGAGGAGAGCACCATGGCCGCTATTCCAACCGGCCCCTCGGCCCATGCCAGAGCAGCTCCTGGTAAGCCGGCAAAAAACCTTGCCACTCCCGCCACCAATCCAGCGCAGATCCCCGCAACGGCGATGGGCACCACCGCGAGCCAGGGCAGAGCTGTGGCCAGAGGCACGGCGATCGTCCCAAAAATAGTCACCGGAGCCACCAAAGGACCTGCCACAACATTGGCAATCAGCGCGAACGATGAGAACTGCGGCTGAAGTGCCACGATCACCGGGCCACACAGCAGCTGCGCAGACAACGGCACAGCAACCCCGGCAGCCAACCACCGTGGCACCCAGGCAGGGATCCATGACGCAATGCGCGCCGCAAGCAGCACAATTCCGAGCGTCGCCAGAACCGAGAGGAGAAACCCCACGTTGGCCGCCATGGCCGGGTCCAACAGCAGGAGGGTGGTTGTGGCGAGGCAGAGGAAGGACAAGGACCGTCCGCGCAGCCCACCCGTCAGGGCAGCCAGCCCCACTGTCCCCATGACCGCGGCCCGCAAGACGCTTGGATCCGGCCCCACCATGATGACAAACGCCAAAAGGCCGCACGCAGCAAAAGCCCCAGCTGCCGGGCGCGCCCACCGGAAGCACCGTGCCAACAAAATGAAGCCACCCAGAATGAGGCTGCAATTGGCCCCCGAGACTGCCGTCAAGTGAGTCATTCCAGTGGTCTTCATGGCCGTTTCCAGACTTTCCGGTAGCGCACTGGTATCGCCTGTCACCATTCCAGGGAGCAGCCCGGATGCGTCCGGTGGCAGCCAGTCAGCAGCGGAGACGAACCTTTGCCGCACATCGGCCGCTGTTTGTCGGATATCGAACCCAGAGCCGGTAACGACAGGAGCAGAGGACGCGCTGAGAAGCGCCGCTTCTGGTTGCCCCTCCCTCACCTGCTTCAGCGTTCCGGTTGTTCTGACGCTCTGCCCCGCCCGCACATTCTGCCAGGCAGCACCGCCCGTCACAACGATGTCGGCAGTTCCATGCACCACGCTTCCCTTGGCCGTGAGATCGATCAGACTCGCATCAACCATCCATCGGCCGTCACTTGAATGCCCCGGCGCAGGCGACAGCGCTGGGCTGCCCGTAATGAGTAGGTGGACGACGACCCCCTCATCGGCGGCCATCGCCGGGGCCAGTGGTCCCTTCTCACGGTTGCCCGCAATGACAGCACAATGTACCGCAACAGCGGCCCCCAGAACACATGCAAGGGCGAGGGTCGCGAACAGTGTTCTGGGCCGTACTCCGGAAGGCCTTTGGCGATGCCCCACGACCAGGAACACTCCTCCAAACAAGCCCAGTGCGACCGCCAACACAGCGGACCAGACCCCATCAACGAAGCCACCTGCCAGCGCTGCAGACCACGTCACCACCACCACAGGCACGAGCCTCAGGTCCAAGCGTTTTCCTGCCTCCGGACCTCCGGGCGACTCAGCCACCCTGCACCGTCACAAGGTCTTTGAGGGACTCCATGAGCTTTGGTCCAATCCCGTCAATGGCATCCAGTTCGTCCACCGACGCAAACGGTCCGTGCTCTTTCCGCCAGTCCAAAATTCGCTGGGCGGTCACCGGCCCCACTCGGGGCAACGTCCCCAACTCCTCCAAGGTGGCAGTGTTGATGTTGACCTTCGCAGCCCCGCCGCTGGAACTGCCTGTGCCAGTACTGCCGGCCGGCGAAGACGGGGAGGCTTGCGGGGCCTCCCCCGCTACTGGAACGATGACCTTGGCTCCATCGTTGAGCACCTCAGCGAGGTTCAGCCCGCCGAGTTCGGCGTTTGGCGCTGCACCCCCGGCAGCCTCAATGGCTTGGAAGACGCGGCTACCCAGCGGCAGGGTTACGACGCCGGGCGTCTGTACGGCCCCAGCCACGTGAACAAGCAGGCTCCCGTTAGCTTCCGACCCCATTGCTTGCGGCGATTCTGACGAATCCGGAACAACGGGACCAACAGACGTGGAAGGATCAAACGGTTCTGATGTTGGCTGGCCCAGGGAAAACTGCCATAGATGCCATGAGATGAGGCTCGCCCCTACTATGGCCAGGAGTACAGCTACGCGCCAAGGAGCACGCCATCGAAGACGGGACCTTCGAACCAGTTCTCCGGGCTCTTCATCGTCGCTCACTGGCTCAGAAGGATAGTTGTCCGGTAACTCCAGCAGCGGAGAAGTCCGGATGTCTCCGGCCAATCTGGCGGTAAAGCGCTGCCGTGCCGCCTGCGCTGCGGCGTCTGGGGAGGCATCCCGGTTCCGGCGTGGCATACAACGAGCCTATTGCCGGCAATCCGATGACAGCCGGGGCCAAAGGCGCTATGTGGATAAGAGGGACAATCAGTCCGTCGGCGTGCTGCTCTCCCCCACGATGACAGCCAGAACGCCTAAGCCGGCATGGGCCGCCAGGACGGCCGGGAGCGCGCTGATTTGAGGTGCCGGACAGTCGGGGCACATTTCATTCAGGCGGGCAGCCAAGGCTTCGGCCTCCAACTGGTTGCCAAAGTGGTGAACTGCCAACCGCGGCTGGCCAGCTGGGCGGGAGGCCACATCCGCTGCAACGATCTCCTCGAGACGGGCAACCGCGCGCACAGCGGAACGGACCTTTTCCAGCGGAACGATCCTGCCGCCGTCGACCGCCAAAATGGGCTTGATGGCGAGGACTGTACCCAACAAGGACGCTGCGGCACCGATGCGCCCACCACGACGTAGCTGTTCAAGGCTGGGCACGTAGAAGTAGACCTTGGTGCGCTCCATGCGCCGCTCAGCGAAGCCACGGACTTCTGCAGCCTCCTGCCCATCGGCAGCGGCAACCACCGCACTTTGGACCCCCATGCCCTGCGCCATGCCCACTGTGCGGGAGTCCACCACTTCCACGGGAATGCTGACGCGGGCTGCAGCCAGCCGTGCAGCATCGGCGGTTCCGGAGAGCTCTGATGAGATGTGGATGGACACCACTGACTCGAAACCGCGACGCTGGGCAGCGAGGTAGGCCTGCTCAAATTGCCCGGGTGATGGCCGCGACGTTTTCACAGAGGCACCCGAGGCGAGGGCCAGCGACAACGTCTGGGTGATGTCGTCTTCGCCTTCGCCGTAAATTTCGTTCCCCACCATGACGGGCATGGGAACAACAGCAAGCCGTCCGTCGGCGGTAAAAGCCGAGACCCAGTCCGTGGGAAGCGCGGCCGCCGAATCAGTGACGACAGCTGTCTTGACGACGGCGGCCAGCGGCACGTCAGCTGCTGGAACCGGCGCCGTAGGCTGCCTGAGGCGCGCCACTCTTTCCTTGAGCCATATCCATGCGGGTGGTTCTCGCTCAGGCACGCAACCTCCAAAGATGATGGCCGGCCGCCGGCGCAGTGCCAGCGGCCGCACTGTCCCTGCTAGGCGGGGACGATGTTCACCAGTTTAGGTGCCCGGACGATCACGGTGCGGATGCCGCGACCGTCCATGGCGCGTTGGACGTTTTCCGAGGCCAGCGCGAGTTCACGCAAAGCGTCCTCGGTGATGTCCGGCGAAACTTCCAAGCGATCGCGAACCTTGCCCTG
This sequence comes from Arthrobacter sp. YN, assembly GCF_002224285.1. Lineage (GTDB taxonomy): Bacteria > Actinomycetota > Actinomycetes > Actinomycetales > Micrococcaceae > Arthrobacter. Next base: position 2,896,110 of record NZ_CP022436.1, read on the forward strand.
GACCTGAACCACAGCGGTGACGGTGTCCTGCACCAGCAATGCGTCGTCGTGCTTCGGCCAGCCTGCATTCGCTACGGAGGCAGGGTGACCCAGCGTGTTCCACAGGTCCTCGGCTGTGTACGGAGCAAACAGGCTCAGGATCACTGCAACGGCTTCCACTGCTTCACGAACGGCTGGATCTGCTGAACCTGCACCCGAGTCGATGGTCTTGCGGGTAGCGTTGACCAACTCCATCAGACGAGCCACCACAACGTTGAACTTGTTGTTGTCCAACAGTTCAGCGGCGTCGGCGATGGTCTTGTGCGTGACCGTCCGCAGGGCGCGATCACCGGTTGCGGGATCTACACCCGGCTCGCTGCTGACGTCCTGGCCAAGCCGCCAGGCCCGGGCCAGGAACTTTGCAGAACCCGACGGCGAAACGTCCGCCCAGTCGACGTCGTCTTCCGGTGGGGAGGCAAAGACCATGGTGAGGCGCACGGCATCGACGCCGAACTTGTCCAGCTGCTCTCCGAGGTCCACACCGTTGCCCAAGGACTTACTCATGGCTTTGCCGCCATTGAGCACCTGGCCCTGGTTAAGCAGAGCTGAGAACGGTTCGTTGGCTTCGATCAATCCAATGTCCTTGATGACCTTGGTGAAGAAGCGCGCGTACAGCAGGTGCAGGATGGCGTGCTCAACGCCACCTACGTACTGTCCGACCGGCATCCAGTTGTTGATCTTTTCAGGATCGAACGGGCCCTCAGTGTAGTCCGGCGACACGAAGCGCAGGAAGTACCAGGACGAGTCCACGAACGTGTCCATGGTGTCGGTATCGCGCTGTGCGGCACGTCCACAGTTGGGGCACTCAACGTTGACCCACTCAACGGCGGCGGCCAACGGGGAGGTCCCCTTCGGCGACAATGCCTCACCCCGCAGGTTATCGGGCAACCTGACGGGGAGCTGGTCATCGGGAACGGGCACTTCTCCACATTCACCGCAGTGGATGATGGGGATGGGGGTACCCCAGAAACGCTGGCGGCTCAGCAGCCAGTCACGCAAACGGAAGTTGACGAATTTCTCGCCGGTTCCGAGCTTCTCGAGGATCTCGATCGCGGCCGGAATGCCCTCGGACTTGGACAAGCCGTCCAGATCGCCGGAGTTCTTCAGTGTGCCTTCGCCGGCAGTGGCCACGCCGGTCTCTGCGGGGTCTTCGGCGCCTGTTTCCAACACTGCCCGGACGGGCAGGTTGAAGGCCTTGGCGAAGTCGAGGTCGCGTTGGTCATGCGCAGGAACGGCCATGATGGCACCCGTGCCGTAATCGGCCAGCACGTAGTCAGCGGCCCATACAGGGAGCTTCTCGCCGTTGAGCGGGTTGATGGCGTAACGGCCGGTGAAGACGCCGGTCTTCTCGCGTTCGGTGGACTGGCGCTCAATCTCAGAGAGCGCCTTCACTTTCTCGCGGTACGCCATGAGTTCGTCGTGCTGTTCCGGAGTCACCAGGTCCAGCGCCAGGTGCGCATCTGCTGCAACAACGAAGAACGTTGCGCCATAGAGAGTGTCAGGACGGGTAGTGAACACGGTGACTTCGCGCTCGGCACGCTCTTCCGTGGCTTCGATGACGAATCGCACGTGCGCGCCTTCAGAGCGGCCGATCCAGTTGCGTTGCATGGCCAGGACACGCTCGGGCCAGTGGCCTTGCAGCTGGTCCATATCCTCCAGCAAGCGGTCTGCGTAGTCGGTGATCTTGAAGTACCACTGATTCAGGGACTTCTTCGTGACGGGGGTGCCGCAGCGTTCACAGGCGCCGTTGACAACCTGTTCGTTCGCCAGGACGGTCAGGTCCTTGGGGCACCAGTTGACCGGCGAATCCTTGCGGTAGGCCAGGCCACGCTCGTAGAAGCGCTTAAACAGCCATTGGGTCCACCGGTAATACTCGGGATCAGAGGTGTGAATGCGCCGGGACCAGTCAGCGGAGATGGCATAGCGCTTGAACGACGCCGCCTGGGTGTCGATGTTCGCGTAGGTCCACTCGCTGGGGTGGGCGTTGCGCTTGATGGCAGCGTTCTCAGCGGGGAGGCCGAAAGAGTCCCAACCAATGGGGTGCAGGACGTCGAAGCCCTTCTGGCGCAGGTAGCGCGCCACCACGTCGCCCATCGCGAATGCTTCGGCGTGGCCCATGTGAAGGTCGCCGGAAGGGTAGGGGAACATGTCCAGCACGTAGCGGCGTTCCCGCGAACCGTCGTCGGCAGGCGTGAAGACTTTGAGGTCTTCCCAGACTTGCGGCCACTTGGCTTCCATCGCAGCGAAGCTGTAAACGCCCTCTTCAGGCGCTTCAGCTGCGGCTGTCTGTGCTGTTCCGGTCTCTGTCTCCGGCTGAACGCTCACTGCTGCCCTCTTCTGTTCTTCGATGGCGGTTTTGCCTCCTGCTGCGGTCCCGGATAGCCCCGGACACACAAAAGCCCCTCAACAATGGAGGGGCGGCCGCACGGCTAATAAAAGCCGGGCGGCTAGCTAAGCAGAAGGATCGCACGCATACCAATACCTTACCCCACCAAACCCACGGGCTGGGTGTCAGACGTCCGTGCGCCGAAAGAGGTTCCGGGGACTCCCCGCCATGGTGTGGTGGGCACCGCGAAGCGGGCGGGCGGGAGTCCCCGGAACCTCTGTCAAGAGATGACTACTTAACGTCTTCGTCGACCCAATCCATGGATTTCGTTACAGCCTTCTTCCAGAGCCGCAGCTGACGCTCCTGCTCTTCTGCCGGCAGTTGCGGCTCCCAACGCTTGTCTTCGTTCCAGTTGGCGCTGAGCTCACCCAGGTCCTTCCAGAATCCGACGGCGAGGCCCGCCGCGTAGGCAGCACCGAGGGCCGTGGTTTCCACTACCTTCGGACGGACCACAGGTACGCCCAGGATGTCTGCCTGGAACTGCATGAGTGCCTCGTTGGCGACCATTCCGCCGTCGACCTTCAGCTCGGTGAGCGGAACACCCGAGTCCGCGTTGACGGCGTCCAGCACCTCGCGGGTCTGGAAGGCGGTTGCTTCCAGCGCAGCGCGGGCAATGTGGCCCTTGTTGGCGAAACGGGTCAGGCCGACGATGGCGCCCCGGGCGTCCGCGCGCCAGTACGGTGCGAACAGTCCGGAGAAGGCAGGGACGATGTAGACGCCACCGTTGTCCTTAACACCCGCAGCCAACTCCTCAACTTCCGGAGCGGAGCTGATCATGCCCAGGTTGTCGCGGAGCCACTGGATCAAGGAACCGGTGACCGCGATGGAACCTTCCAGGGCATAGTGCGGCTTGGCGTCGCCCAGCTTGTATCCAAGCGTGGTGAGGAGGCCGTTCTTGGAGTGAACAATCTCCTCGCCGGTGTTGAAGATCAGGAAGCAACCTGTGCCGTAGGTGTTTTTCGCTTCGCCGGCCTGGAAGGCTGCCTGGCCGAAGGTAGCCGCCTGCTGATCGCCCAGGATGCCCGCTACCGGAGTTTCGCGAAGGAGCTGCGAAGTGTGGACCTGGCCGTAGACCTCGGAGGAGGACTTGATGGCCGGCATCATGGAGGCCGGAACGCCAAAGACGTCCAGGATTTCCTGGTCCCATTGGAGCGTCTCGAGGTCCATGAAGAGGGTTCGGGATGCGTTGGTGACATCGGTGACATGGACGCCGCCGTCCACACCGCCGGTCAGGTTCCACAGAACCCAGGCGTCGGTGTTGCCGAACAGGAGGTCCCCGGCTTCCGCACGTTCGCGGGCGCCGTCGACGTTGTCCAGGATCCACTTGATCTTGGTGCCGGAGAAGTAGGTAGCCAGCGGCAGGCCCACCTTCTGCTTGAAGCGTTCGAGCCCGCCGTCCTGGGCCAACTGGTCCACGATCGGCTGGGTGCGGGTGTCCTGCCAGACGATGGCGTTGTAGACAGCTTCACCGGTGTTCTTGTCCCAAACGACAGCAGTTTCACGCTGGTTGGTGATTCCGACGGCGGCGATGTCGTGCCGTGTCAGGTTCGCCTTGGACAGGGCAGAGGCAATAACTTCCCGGGTGTTGTTCCAGATTTCGGCGGGGTTGTGCTCAACCCAGCCTGCCTGCGGGAAGATCTGCTCGTGTTCCATCTGGCCGGTGGAGACGATGTTGCCTGAGTGGTCGAACACGATGGCGCGGGAGCTGGTGGTGCCCTGATCAATGGCGATGACGTATTGATTCATGGTGACGTCCTTGTCTTAGTGTTGGTCGTTGCTGGTTACTCAGTGATGATTGAGGGTGTGTGCGGTTGAGTACGGCAGGATCAGCCGGCGATCGCAGGCATGATGTCGGGAACCCACAGAGCTACGACGCCCGCAAGTGCGCCGCCAACCAGCGGTCCAACAATGGGGATCCAGGAGTAGGCCCAGTCGCTGCTGCCCTTGCCCTTGATGGGAAGGAGAGCGTGCGCGATGCGGGGGCCGAGGTCACGAGCAGGGTTGATGGCGTAGCCGGTGGGGCCACCCAGGGAAACGCCGATACCAACAACGAGCAGTGCAACAGCCAGCGGGCCGAGTCCTGAGGGGGTGCCGCCGAAGGTCAGGATGACGAAGACCAGGACGAACGTGCCGATGATTTCGGTGACGAGGTTCCACGGGGTGGAACGGATGGCGGGACCGGTGGAGAAAGTACCCAGCTTGTTGGCTGCCAGGGGTTCTTCATCGAAGTGCTGCTTGTACGCGAGCCAGCAGACAACCGCACCCAGGAAGGCGCCCAGCAGTTCAGCGCCGAAGTACGTCAGGGTGGACGCGAAATCCACGGGAACGCCGGGGGCGTATTCTGCTTTCTGGTTGACCAGCAGGCCCAACGTCACGGCCGGGTTCAGGTGTGCACCCGACTTTGCAGCCACGAAAACGCCCGCGAAGACCGCAATACCCCAGCCCCACGTCACCATCAAGAATCCAGCGTTGTTGCCCTTGGTGCCTTTGAGCGCAACGTTTGCCACGACGCCGCAACCCAACAGGGTCAGCATCATGGTTCCGAATACTTCGGAAAGGAAAACAATTCCAAGAGACATCTTTGACTCCTCATTTTTCTGTTGTCGGCCTCCTCGCGGGTGAAGAGGCCGTTTGGGACGGTTCCGCTCTCCGGAACCGTCCCGGTGTGGTGGTCCCCTGTCGGGCCCACCTACCCCATTCCGCCCCAGCCGCACGCTGGGACGGTCAAGCTGTTTCCGCTGCTTGGGCTCAGGCTACGAGACTGTGCACGTCAACCTTGTGGAACCGCTGCAATACTTCCTGGGCGTGGCGGATTTCTGCTTCACGGGCAGCAGCATCCCACCCGAGCGGTTCGGCCAAGGCTGCGGCAATCTCATTCAGCAGCTCACCGGTGACCAAGCCACGGAACGCCAGGGATGTCCTGCGGATAAGGACATCCACCAGGTGCCCGATCTGCTCATGCTCGGCCATGAATTCCAGCTCACGGACGCTGAGTTCACGCGTGGACCGCAATGGCTGGTCATGCCCTGCATTGAGGTACGCGATCACCGCGTCAGCCCGCGTACCGTACCGGGTCAGCAGCCCGGCAACCCGGTCAGCGTCCAGGCCCGGACCCATGTGTTTCTTGATCCATTCCTGTTCGCCCTGTTCAGTGGCAGGGAAGCCGGCACCGCCGCCGATGGCGAGTTTCGCCGTCGAGACTTTGCGTTCCATGCCGAGTTCACGAAGGACGTCGTTGGTCATGTGCTCGGCCAGGGCGCGGAACGTTGTCCACTTGCCGCCTACCAAGCTGAGTACGACGGCGGCCTTACCGCCTGGCGTGGCTACCGCATCATCGCCGGTGCGGACGCTGCGCTCGATCCGGTAGTCCCTGGAGACGAAGCCAGGCTGGGTTTCGTCATGGCGGGGCAGCGGACGGACGCCGGCGAAGCTGTAGACGATCTGGTCCCGCTCCACCTTGATGGTGGGGAACACGTGCCCTACCAGGTCGAAGAAGTAGTCGATCTCTTCTTCCGTGCATACGGCGTCTTCGGACATGTCCGCGTCGACGTCGGTGGTGCCCACCAGGACGCGGTCACCCATCGGGTAGATGAGGACGATCCGGCCATCAGTGTGTTCGAAGAAGATTTCCCTGCCGTTGCAGGCGGCAAGAAGTTCCGGGTGGTCAAGGACGATGTGGGAGCCCTTGGTTCCGCCCATGAACTTGCTGACGGCACCCATGGCCTGGTTGGTGAGATCCACCCAAGCGCCTGTGGTGTTGACGATGACGTCTGCTTGGAATTCGAATTCCTTGCCGGTCAGTTCATCGCGGAGGAGAACCCCGTCCGCGCCCATGGAAACGAGTGAGACGTAGTTGCTGGCGCGGGCGCTTCCACCGGGAAGGCCGCCGCCCAGGCCTGCCTTCTCGCCATCCTGGAGGACATCGAGGGTCAGGCGTTCGGGGTTGTGCACCGAAGCATCGAAGTAGGTTGCCGCGTACTTGATCCCCGAGTGCAGCTTGGGAAGCTCGGCCAGTGCCCGGGTCCTTCCACGGAACTGGTGGCGGGGCACGCTTCCTCCGTCACGGGAGAAGAAGTCATACATGCTCAGGCCAACTTTGATGAGGAATGCGCCGCGCTCCTTGGGCTTGCCCTGCTTGTGCGTGAGGAAACGCATGGGTGCGGAGAGGATTCCGGAGAAGGTGCTGAAGATGGGGATGGTGGTCTGCAGCGGCTTGACGTAGTGCGGTGCAATGCGCAAAAGCCGGTTGCGCTCCACCACGGATTCCTGGACAAGGCGGAACTCGCCATTTTCGAGGTAGCGGATGCCGCCGTGGATCATGTGCGAGGAAGCACCACTGGCACCTTGGCAGTAGTCGCCGCGTTCAACAAGCGCCACATCCACACCTTGCAGGGCCAGGTCGCGGAACGTTCCTACGCCGTTGATGCCGCCGCCGATGATGAGTACCTTGGCCGAGGGCCGCTCCTGCAGAGCAACGACGGAGTCGCGCTGTGTGTGCCGTGAGGTACCGGAAATCCTGTTGTGTCCCAAAACTGCTCCCTTGGGCTTGGTTCGTGCGCCGCGCCACTCGCTGCTGCACCGTTCACCACTAATCTTGCGAAGGTGGAAAATGGAGTCAAGCTATTTGCACAAACGTGCAGAAAGGAAATGAGATGGCACGATCACGTCACTCGGATGCGCTCCGGGCTGCACAGATGTATTACCTCCAGGACCTGACCATGGACGCAATCGCCCGGGAGCTGAGAACGTCGCGATCCACGGTGTCCCGGCTGCTGTCCTCGGCACGCGAAACCGGCCTGGTGCAGGTCCAGATCAGGAGCCCTTTTGATACCGGCCCCGAACTGGAAAGCCAGATCCGGAACCAATATGGGGTGGATGTCCATGTGGTTCCCGTGTTGGATACGCTCAACGAAGCAGAGACCCTGGACCGCGTAGCCATGCAGGCTGCCCGCACCATTGGGCCGCTGGTCGATTCGAACGCCATCATCGGAGTTGCCTGGGGCGCTACCCTCAGCGCCGTCAGCCGTCACCTCACCCGCAAGGTCACCCATGACAGCATCGTGGTCCAGCTGAACGGCGCCGGGAACATGCAAACCACCGGCATCACCTACGCCAGCGACATCATGCGCCGTTTCGGCAGTGCCTACGGTGCAAGGGTTGAACAGTTCCCTGTTCCGGCATTCTTTGATCATGCATCCACCAAGACGGCGATGTGGAATGAGCGCAGCGTTCAACGCATTCTTGATCTGCAGGCACGCATGAGCATCGCCATCTTCGGCGTGGGCTCGGTGGATTCGGACTATCCCAGCCACGTCTATGCAGGCGGTTACCTCGATGAACACGACCTCACCATGCTGGCCGCCGATGACGTGGTGGGCGACGTCGCCACCGTCTTTTTCAGGAGTGACGGATCCTCGGACGGCATCACCCTCAATGCAAGGTCCACGGGACCCAGCCATGAACAACTGAGGCAGGTTCGGCGCCGTATTTGCGTGGTGTCAGGCGCGTCCAAGATCAATGGGCTTCAGGGGGCCCTGGCCGCCGGATTGGCTACGGACCTCATTTTGGACGAAGCTTCAGCCCGGCGGCTCGTCAGTTTCAATGGCCAGTCCTGAAGCATTCGTGCAAGGAATGGGTAGAGTCTTTTTTATGAGATCCCCTGCCCGGCAGACATTGAACAATGGCGTACAGATGGATCGCCTGGGCTTCGGACTCTATAAAGTTCCCCCCAGGGATGCTGAAGCCCTGGTATCCACGGCGTTGGGTGAAGGCTACCGGCGATTTGATACAGCCGCGATGTATGGCAACGAACTAGGTCTTGGCCGTGCCTTGGGCGGCGCTGTAGGAGATGCCGCGGAAGCCAACAGGGCCACCGGCGGATCGGGCGAGTCGGTCCATGCCTTGGCCCGCGAGGACCTGTTTGTGACAACGAAGGTCTGGAACGATGACCATGGATACGATGCCACGCTCCGCGCCTTCGACGCCTCCATGGCCAACCTTGGCCTCGACTATGTGGATCTTTACCTCATTCACTGGCCCTGTCCCGGACGAGGACTGTTGGTGGAGACATGGAGAGCCATGGAGACCTTGTACAGGGAGGGCAAAATCCGGGCCATTGGTGTTTCCAACTTCCAGCCCGGCCACCTTGACGAGCTGATGCAGAAAGCGGAAGTAGTTCCGGCTGTCAACCAAATCGAACTGCACCCCTGGTTGCAGCAGACCAGGCTGCGCACCTTGCACGAACAACTCGGTATCCGCACTGAGGCGTGGAGTCCACTGGGCAGAGGGCAGGTACTGGCAGATCCGGCCATCGTCCGGCTGGCGGAAAAGTACGGCAGGACTCCTGCGCAGGTTATCCTCCGCTGGCATCTTCAGCTGGGGAACCTGGTCATCCCGAAAGCAAGCTCTGCAGGCCGCATCAAAGAGAACTTCGCCATTTCCGATTTCGACCTCGACGCCACGGACATGGACGGCATCGCAGGGCTTGAACGGCACCATCGAACCGGGTCGCACCCGGACAACGTGAATTAGGAACAGCTGCATGGAAAAAGTGGACACCGCGAACTCCCCCGAAGGAACGCAGGCCCCTGGTAGGTTCTTCAGCGAAACCCTTCCAGGGCGGACCGTCGCATCGGACGTTGATATTGACGGCAGCAACGTGGCGTATTGGACGTACGAACCAGTCACCGTCACCCCCAAGACCCGTACCATCCTGGTGATCCACGGATTCCGGGGAGACCACCACGGGTTGCTCCGGGTGGCCGACCAACTTCCGGAAATGCGGATCATCATGCCGGACCTGCCGGCCTTCGGTAGCTCGGATCCGTTCGTCGATGGTGAACACAGCGTTGAACGATACGTCAGGTTCATCTCCAGCTTCATGTCCGCGTTGGATCTTGGGCCCAGGACTGTGCTGCTGGGCCATTCCTTCGGATCGATTATTGCCAGCCACTTTGCCGCCGCACATCCCGGCGCCATCTACCCGTTGATTTTGGTCAATCCCATTGCGGCACCGGCGCTGGAAGGCCCCAAGGGGATCATGACCAAGCTGGCCGTGCTGTACTACCAAGCATCAGCAAAGCTCCCGCGCCGCCTGGGGTTGGCGGTGCTTCGCAACCGTGCGATTGTCCGGGTCATGAGCGTCACCATGGCCAAAACCAAGGACAAGGGATTGCGCCGCTTCATCCACGGCCAGCACGACGCCTACTTCAGTGCCTTCGCCAACAGGAAGAGCCTGCTGGAATCCTTCAAGGCGTCGGTTTCCGGAAACGTCGCTGAGGTCGCTGAGCAATTAACGCTCCCGGTGCTCCTCATTGCCGGCGAAAAAGATGAGATAGCCACGCTTCCCAACCAGCACAAACTCATGGAGCGCCTTTCTGACGCAACGCTGGAAGTCATTCCCGGCGTCGGACATTTGATCCACTACGAGACGCCGGTTCCGGCGGCAGAAGCAATCCGCACCTTCCTGGAGGAACATCCCGCGTGAAAATTGTCATCGACGCCCGCTTTACCAGAACGGACCACCACGATGGCATCAGCCGCTATGGTTCAAGCCTCATAGCAGCCACATCCAAGATCGCGGATGTCACCATGCTGATCAGCGACAAGCGCCAACTGGCGCTGCTACCGGATGTGCCCTACGTCATGGTCAACAGTCCGTTGTCGCCGCTGGAGCTGTTCGTGGCCCGCAAGGTCAACCCCCTGAATGCTGATGTTGTGGTGTGTCCCATGCAAACCATGGGAACCTTTGGGCGGCGGTACGGACTGGTGCTCACCCTCCATGACCTCATCTACTACGAACACCCGACTCCCCCGGGCTTCCTGCCCGCACCCGTGCGTTTGCTGTGGAGGCTGTACCACAAGGCCTACTGGCCGCAGCGTCTCCTGCTGAACCGAGCGGATATCGTGGCCACCATCAGCCGAACCACTGAAGCGTTGATGGCCAAATACAAACTGACCAAACGGCCCGTTCGGATAGTCGGCAATGCCCCTCAGCCAGGTCAGTCGCCGCGCGATCCTGGCTCCGGCGCAGATAAAACCCTTCTCTACATGGGTTCGTTCATGCCGTACAAGAACGTAGAGACGATGATTCGGGGAATGGCCGGATTGCACGATTACACCCTGCACTTGCTCAGCCGCATCACCCCGCAACGTCAGTCTGAACTTGAGGCTATGGTTCCCACCGGAGCCAAGGTCCAGTTCCACAACGGCGTCACCGACGCCCAGTACGACGAACTGCTGCTGAGGGCAACTGCCCTGGTCAGTCTCTCTCGCGCTGAGGGGTATGGCTTGCCGTTGGTGGAGGCCATGGCACTGGGAACCCCTGTCATTGCCAGCGACATTCCGATCTTCCGTGAAGTGGGCGGAGACGCTGTCAGCTATGTGGACCCCGGATCACCTACGGAGTTCGCCGCCGCTGTGGCTGCGCTCGGTGACGACGCTCTCTGGCAGCAGCGCTCCCGCCAGTCCGTTAAGCGGGCATCCGAATTCACCTGGGACGAGTCGGCGCGGCAACTGCTTGCTGCAGCCGAGGAAGTCGTGGCACTGCGCAAACGCCGGGCCTAGGGATCCCCTAGAGGACGTCCACGCCGTCCAGGCGAAGTTGTACAGGACCCGACGTGCGCTTGGCGGCGCTGGCAGCCTTCACGGCCCGCAGGGCACGCGTGGCTTCCGCAGCGTCGCCGTACGGCAGGAAATACAACGTCCGGACGTCCTCATCTGCCTCGCTGGAGGCGCCCTGCGAGGCCCCTGGGTAAAGCTGAACCGGCGCAGGACCGGCCTTCCGGAGCTTGTTGCCCGACGGCAACGTCGCGGTAGCTTCAAAGGCATCCGCGAAATGCCCGACGTCGGCCCTGGTACCGGTAATTGACGCCACCCGCACCGCTGGGGGCAAATGGAGTTCCTTCCTCAGCGCCAGTTCCCGTGATGCGAAGCCCGGCGCGTCCCAGCGCAGCAGCGCACCCGTGGCGACGGTATCGTCAGCCGTGATCACCACGAGGCCCCCCTCGTGGGCAGGTTTGACCAAGGCAGCGGCATTGAACCAACGCCTGACGGTGTCCTCCCCCGCCCGGAGGTTTTCCCTCCGGAGCAGCGAGTTGCCGTCCAACAGCAGAGCGGCAGCATAGCCCCCTGGAGCCACAGGCTCGGCTCCCACGGTTGCCACCACAAGGGCAGCAGTATCGGGAACTGTTGCCTTGATGTGTTCACCGGAGGAAGTCACCACAGCCTTGCCAGGGAACGCACGGCCCAATTCCTCTGCGGTGCGCATGACGCCGACTGCGCCACGACGCAGCCGGGTTCCGCTGCAGTGGGTGCATCTCCACTGGGGCGCCGGTGTGGAGCACCACCTGCACGCAGGTATGGCGGAGCCGCTGGAAACCGCCAGCGGCCCTTGGCAGGCGTTGCAGCGGGCCAGTTCCCGGCACGTCTCGCAGACCAGCGACGGCGCATATCCGGCGCGTGCCACCTGGACCAGGACAGGCCCGCGCTCCAAGCCTTCCTTGGCCGCACGCCACGCCGAGCCCGGCAAACGGGCGATCCGTGCCAGGGGATCCCGTTCCTGCTCGAAACTGTCGGCGGTGTTCAAGACCCGCGGAACAGTCGAACGCACCACGTTTCGTGGCGCTTCAATGGGTACGGCCCACTGCATCTCGACCAGACGATGGAGCTCGGTGCTGCGGCTATGGGAAGCCATGAGGCACGCGGCGTTCTCCTGCTCGGCACGCAGCAGCAAAACTTCCCGGGTGTGCGCGTACGGTGCCCGTTGCTCAATGTGGAGATCGTCACCGTCATCCCAGCACACCACCAGGCCCAGATCCCGAACGGGTGCATAGGCTGCCGATCGGGTACCGATGGCCACCCCGGCGGAGCCGCTGAGCAGGCGCAAAAAGCTTCTATAGCGGGGTGTCTGGCCGTCATCTGCGGTCAGCCGCGCAATGTCAGTGGAGGGCAGGACCTTGGCCAGCGCATCCTCGAGTTGTTCAAGATCGCGGTAGTCGGGCACCACCACCACGGCACCGCGTCCCGAGGACCTGACCGTGGCAACGGCTGAAGCCACCAGGGTGGGCCAGCCGCTGGAACCGAACCCCTGAAGGGCCGTGAGGACAGCCTTGGGAGAACCACCGCCGGCAAGATGCTGTAGATACGCTGCCCCGTTGGAGTACAAACCCCAGGCGTGGGCGTCCGTCAACGGCTTGAGCTCTTTGACGCCGGAGTCCAGTTCTCCCGCCAGCAGTTCTTTCTCCACCTTGGCAACCCTTGGCGGGACGGCGGTCCTCAGGACGTCGCTCAACGTACCGGCGTATCTGGCTGCGACGGTGCCGGCCAATTCCGTGACCGCCGGGGTCAAAACAGCAACCGGTGACACCACTTTGTGCAGGGTGCTCAGCGGCGCCGCAGCATCGGAGCCTGCACGCCGTTCAATGATGTAGCCATTGAGTTCCTGACCATTGAACTTGACCTTTACCCGGACACCGGGCGCAGCAACCTCTGCGAGCTCGGCTGGAACGCTGTAGTCGAAGGGCCGGTCCAAGTGGGGCAGGGACGATTCAAGCACCACCCGCGCCACGGGATTCTCAGGAGCAAGGGGTGGACCATTGACCGGCAGACGATCCGGAAAACCCTGCAGCAGTGAGGGTTGAAGCAACGACGGCTGGGCCTCGTGTCCTGCCATGTACTTCACCTCCAACTCTCAGCGGAAAACAACCATGGGCCTTAACCCGGAATGCCCGCAGCGGGATTGACCCGCTGCGGGCATCTCTCTGGCACCAGCCAATCATGGGCCACTGACAAAACAACAACGTCCGCGATGACGCGCCTGGTTCCAGCGAACCGTCAAAGGGATCAGGCGTTGAAGTATTCCTTCAGGTCCGCCACCCGGTCCAGACGCTCCCAGGTGAAATCGGGCTCGTCGCGGCCAAAGTGTCCGTGGGCTGCCGTCTTGGCGTAGATGGGCCGCTTGAGATCCAGGGCATCGATGATGGCGCGCGGACGCAGGTCGAAGAGTTCGTCGATGGCCTCGCTGATGCGGGCCGGGTCCACGGTCTCCGTGCCGAACGTCTCAACGTACGTCCCGACCGGGCGGGCCTGGCCGATCGCGTAGGCAATCTGGATTTCGGCACGCTTGGCCAGTCCGGCGGCCACCACGTTCTTGGCAACCCACCGCATGGCGTAGGCAGCCGAACGGTCAACCTTGGACGGATCCTTGCCTGAGAAGGCGCCGCCGCCATGCCGGGAGAACCCGCCATAAGTGTCGACGATGATCTTGCGCCCCGTGAGGCCTGCATCGCCTACCGGACCGCCGATGACGAAGGCACCGGCCGGGTTCAGGATATTCGCCGTGCGCGAGAGGTCCAGGCTTGACGCAGCGAGGACGGGGTCGATGACGTAACTGGCGAGATCGGCCCGAAGCTGCTCAAGGCCAGCTTCCTCGGCGTGCTGGCTGGAGATCACCACGGTTTCAACGGATACCGGGCGGTCGCCGTCGTACCCTACGGTAACCTGCGTCTTGCCGTCCGGCCGGAGGTAAGCCAATTCGCCGTTCTTGCGCACTTCGGTGAGCCGTTCGGACAAGCGGTGGGCAAGCCAGATGGGCGTGGGCATGTAGGAGGCTGTTTCATCACTGGCGTAGCCGAACATGATGCCTTGGTCGCCTGCACCCTGGAGATCGTAGTCATCCTCCTGGCGGCCTTCGCGGGCCTCGAGGGAGTTGAACACCCCGCCTGCGATGTCGTTGGACTGCTGGCCGATGGACACCGAAACACCACAACGGGCACCGTCGAAGCCGTTGGCTGAAGAGTCATATCCGATGCCGAGGATAGTCTCACGGACTATCTGCGGGATCTCTACGTAAGCGTCGGTAGTGACCTCACCAGCCACGTGCACCAGGCCGGTGGTGGCCATGGTTTCAACGGCCACGCGGGACTCAGGATCAGCGGCCAGCAGCGCGTCAAGGATGGCATCGCTGATCTGGTCGCAGATTTTGTCCGGGTGCCCTTCGGTGACCGACTCGGAAGTGAAGAGCCGGAGCTTGGACGGGGTGCCATGGTGTTCATGGTGCAGCGGTAAAGTCACTCGACCACCTTACTGGGTTGCGGGACGGCGGCATCTGCCGTGTGTCCCTTTGCTAAGAATTCGGGTGTGGGCTCAGTTACAACGCCGGGAAGACCCGTGTGAGCTCGGCGCCCACCCGATCAACCACTGCAGCGGCGACATCGGCCTTGGACCCGGCGGCCGACTGCGGGTCGGCTCCGTGACCGGAGAGGATCACCACGGAATTGTCATCCTGGCCGAACACGCGCCCAATGCCCACCTGGTTAACTACCAGGAGGTCGCAGCCCTTGCGCTTGAGCTTGGCCGTTGCGTGTTCCAGGACGTCTCCCTGGGCGTCGCCTGTTTCGGCCGCGAAACCGACAATCAGTTGCCGGCCACCCTCGGCGTTGCGGCGTTCCACGAGCTCATGCAGGATGTCAGGATTCCGGATCAACCGCACCACGGGCGCATCCTCGCCGTCGACCTTTTTGATCTTGGTGTCCGAGACCTCGGCCGGACGGAAATCCGCCACGGCGGCGGCCATGATGACGACGTCGGAATCCACTGCCGCCTTCAGCGCGGCCTCGCGCAGTTCCAACGCCGACTCAACACGGACAAGCTCGACGCCGGCGGGCGGTTCGACGTCCATATGTGCGGCAAGGAAGCGAACAGTTGCCCCGCCAGCCAAGGCTGCGGCGGCCAGGGCGGCACCCTGCTTGCCGGACGAACGGTTGCCCAGGAAGCGGACCGGGTCCAGCGCCTCCCTGGTGCCACCTGCTGAGATCGTTACGATTCGGCCTGCCAACGGCTGCTCCGCGGCGGGTGAACCCTTGGCGCCATCCGCCACCTCAGTCAAAGCCATCGCAGCCGTGAAGATTGCTTCCGGCTCCGGCAGGCGGCCAGGGCCCGAGTCGGACCCGGTGAGGCGACCGGAGGCTGGCTCGAGTACTGTCACACCGCGGCTGCGCAACGTCTCCACGTTCGCCTGGGTTGCGGCATGCTGCCACATCTCAGTGTGCATGGCCGGAGCAAAGAGCACTGGACCGTGGGCCATGAGCAGCGTATTGGTGAGGAGGTCGCCCGCTTGTCCTGTTGCAGCCTTGGCCAGGAGGTCCGCCGTGGCGGGTGCAACCACAATCAGGTCGGCTTCATGGCCCAAGCGCACATGGTTGACCTTCTCGACGTCGTCAAAGACGCTGTTGCTCACAGGGTTGCCCGAGAGGGCCTCCCACGTCGCGACTCCAACAAACCGTGTGGCCGCTTCCGTGGGGATGACCGTGACCTTGTGGCCGGCTTCAGTAAAAAGCCGGAGGAGCGATGCAACCTTGTAGGCTGCAATCCCTCCCCCGACTCCGAGGACTATGCGCACGTGACCTCCGTCAACAGGCAGTCTGTACTTATTCTGCAGGCTCGATCGGCGTGGAAACCAAAAGGCCTTCGTTGATCTCGCGCAGGGCGATGGACAGCGACTTCTCGTTCAGCTTGGTGTCAACCAGCGGGCCGACGTACTCAAACAGGCCCTCGTGGAGCTGGGCGTAGTAGGCGTTGATCTGGCGGGCACGCTTGGCGCCGAAGATGACCAGGCCGTACTTGGAATCAGCAGCCTCAAGCAGCGAATCGATCGGCGGGTTGATGATGCCTTCAAGGTTCGTGGACACGAATTCTCCAAATTTTAGCGGGCCAACAAATGCAAGCGCTTAGCGCTGGTGCGGGGTAAGCCCCATGAGTGAAACAAGCTCGTCCGCTGCCCGGCGAACGTCGTCATTGATGACGGTGTGGTCAAACTCCGGTTCAGCAGCAAGTTCCAGTTTAGCGGTTTCCAGCCTGCGCTGCTGTTCCTCGGGAGTTTCCGTGCCGCGACCCACCAGGCGGCGGACCATTTCGTCCCACGTGGGCGGGGCCAGGAACACAAAATTCGCGTCCGGGACAGCCTCCTTGACCTGGCGCGCGCCCTGGAGGTCAATCTCCAGGAGGACCGACTTCCCTTCGGCGATGGCAGCGTTGACAGTGCTGCGGAGCGTCCCGTAGCGGTTCTGTCCGTGCACCACAGCCCACTCCAGCAATTCACCATCCGCCACCAGGGAGTCAAACTCCTCGGCCGACTTGAAGAAGTAGTGAACCCCATCCTGCTCACCCGGACGCGCGGCCCGGGTGGTTGCCGAGACTGAGAGCCAGACCTCTGGATAGTTGTCCCTGATGTAGGTGGATACGGTTCCCTTGCCAACGGCAGTGGGGCCTGCAAGGACAGTCAGTCCGGGTTTCTTGCTCACGGATTCCTTCGGGGAGATGCGTCAAACGCTTTGCTGGGTGTCCATAAAATCTACCAGCGCCCGGGCCTGGTGAATTCCCAGGCCCCTGATGCGCCGGGATCCGGCTATGCCGATCTCCGCCATGATCCCGGCCGCCCTGACCGGGCCAATGCCCGGCAGGGCCTCCAGGAGTTCCACCACACGCATGCGCGCAATCGCCTCGTCCGTGGTCCCGGACGAGATCAGCTCAGCAATACTGACCTCGCCGCGCTTGAGCCGTTCCTTGGCGGCGGCACGGACTGCCCTCGCCTTGGCGGCCTTCTCCAGCGCATCGGAACGCTCCTGTGGTGTCAGCTCTTTAAGGCCCACTGCCAAACCCCTGTCAGATCGCGATTGTGATCCAGATCACGCGGACTGATCCTGAACCTACCGGCAGGGGCGCTGTTGCGCAATGAGGCCAGGCAACTTACTCCGACCGAAGCCCGCCCAGCGTCTCTTCGGTTGCGGCACGAAGGCCTGCCACCGAGGGACCTGCGGCCAGGATACCCCGGCTGGAGGTAGCAAGGACCGAGGGAAAGGCAGCACCGAACGTTGCGCGAAGGTCAGCAGGGGTAGCACCCTGGGCGCCGAGCCCCGGTGCGAGGATCGCGCCGCGGACCGGGCCCAGGTCGATATCCAGGTCCTCAAGCGCCGATCCAATCGTGGCGCCCACAACCAAACCCACGGAACCAAGAGTGCCCCCGTACCGCTGGTTCTCGGCTGCAGCGGCGGCCACGATCCTACGCGCCACCGAATCGCTTCCGCCAATGTGCTGGACAGACTTTCCTTCAGGGTTCGATGTCAGTGCAAGCACGAACACTCCCCTGCCGTACTGTGCAGCCAGGTCCAGCGCCGGACGCAGTGATTCAAAGCCCAGGTACGGGCTGAGGGTCACTGAGTCAGCGGCCAGGGAGGAACCATCACGCAACCATGCGTCGGCATACGCCGCCATGGTGGACCCGATGTCCCCACGCTTGGCGTCAGCAATGCTGAGCACGCCTGCTTCCGAGGAAGCGGCAAGCGTGCGCTCCAGGACGGCCATGCCGGCGGAGCCGTGGCGCTCGTAGAGCGCCACCTGCGGCTTGACCGCGGCAGCGAGGGAAGCAACCGCCTCCACCACTGTCAGGGAGAAGCGTTCCAATCCGGCGGCGTCGTCGTTCAATCCCCATTCAGCCAAGAGCTGCGGGTGAGGATCGATCCCGACGCAGAGCGGACCGCGCGCGGCCATGGCCGCAGCCAGCCGGGAGCCAAAGGACTCCCGGGCCGGCTGCTGCTCTTGCTGTTGTGCAGCAGACTCAGGCATTGGCTGCTTCCACTGCTGCTGCCAGGTTGGCCGCGTGCTCCTGCAGGCTGGTCACGGACCACTCGTACGTGCGCAGTGCCTCGATGGCCTGCACCGCTGCGTTGAATTCCGCGACGGTGGTGATGCAGGGAATGCCGATGGACGTGGCGGCAGCACGGAGTTCGTAGCCGTCGCTTCGTGCTTCGCCACCGGACGGCGTGTTGAAGACCATGTCGATTTCACCGGCGATCACGAGGTCCGCGATGGTGCCTTCACCTTCGGCGCTGCTGCCCTCGGCCACCTTGCGCACCGGCGTCGCCTGGATGCCGTTGCGGCGCAGGACGTCGGCGGTTCCACCGGTGGAAACGATCTCGAAACCGAGGTCCGAGAGGCGCTTGACGCCCATGATCACTGAACGCTTGTCACGGTTGGCCACCGACACGAAGATCTTGCCTTCGGTGGGCAGCGCGTTGTTGGCGGCAGCCTGGCTCTTGGCGAAAGCGGTGTCGAAGTGCTTGTCGATACCCATGACTTCACCCGTGGAGCGCATTTCCGGGCCCAGCAGGGAGTCAACTACCTTGCCTTCAGGGGTGCGGAACCGGCTGAACGGAAGCACGGCTTCCTTGACGGCAACCGGCGCGTCCAGTGGCAGCGTTGAACCATCGCCGGTTTCCGGCAGCATCTTGTAGGCGCCGCGGAGCTGGTTGATGGTGACACCGGTACCGATGAGGGCTGCGGCCTTGGCCATCTGCACGCCCGTTGCCTTGGAGACAAACGGAACCGTGCGGGAGGCGCGCGGGTTGGCTTCAAGGACGTACAGGACGTCCGAGGCCAGCGCGAACTGGATGTTGATGAGGCCACGAACGCCCACACCCTCCGCGATGGCACGGGTAGCGGTGCGAACACGCTCGATCACGTTGTTGCCCAGGGTGATCGGGGGCAGGACACACGCGGAGTCACCGGAATGGATGCCGGCTTCTTCGATGTGCTCCATGATGCCGCCCAGGTACATGTCGGTGCCGTCAAAGAGTGCGTCGACGTCGATTTCGACGGCGTCCTCCAGGAAGCGGTCGATCAGCACCGGGTGGTCCGGGGTGATCTCCGTAGCGTTGGCGATGTAGCGGGAGAGGTTGGCTTCGTCATAGACGATCTCCATGCCGCGGCCGCCCAGGACGTACGACGGACGGACCAGGACCGGGTAGCCGATTTCGTCGGCGATCTTCTTGGCGTCCTCGAAGGACACTGCGGTGCCGTTCTTCGGGGAGGTCAGTCCGGCTTCGTCCAGCACGCGGGCGAAAGCACCACGGTGTTCGGCGAGGTCGATCGCTTCCGGCGAGGTACCCAGGATGGGCACACCGGCGTCGGCGAGCTGCTGTGCCAGCTTGAGCGGGGTCTGTCCGCCGAGCTGCACGAAGACGCCCATAACGCCGCCGGTGCGTTCCTCGGCCGCGATGACCTCAAGGACGTCCTCAAGGGTCAGCGGTTCAAAGTAGAGGCGCGTGGAGACGTCGTAGTCCGTGGACACAGTCTCGGGGTTGCAGTTGACCATCACGGTCTCGTAGCCGGCCTTGCGCAGCGCCATGGAAGCGTGCACGCAGGAGTAGTCAAACTCGATGCCCTGCCCGATGCGGTTGGGACCCGAGCCGAGGATGATGACGGACGGCTTGGCGTGCAGGCCTACCTCGTCCTCTTCGTCGTAGGAGGAGTAGTGGTAGGGGGTGTAGGCGGCGAACTCCGCGGCGCAGGTGTCCACCGTCTTGTAGACCGGACGGATACCCAGAGCATGACGGACTCCGCGGACCACGGCCTCGTTGTTGTGCGTCAGGGCACCGATTTGCTCATCGGAGAAACCGTGGCGCTTGGCATTGCGCAGCATTTCCTCAGTGAGCACGCCGGCCTTGCGGATCTCCTGGGCCGTCTCATTGAGCAGCTGCAGCTGGTCAAGGAACCAGGGGTCGATCTTGGTTGCCTCAAAGACGTCCTCGACGCTTGCGCCGCCCAGGAGGGCGCGCTGCACCTGGTGCAGGCGGTCCGTGGTGGGACGCTTGGCCTTCTCGATCAGCTCAGCCACCTCGTACTCCGGCACGGAGCTGAAGTCCAGCTGCGAGCCCTTCTGCTCCAGGGAGCGGAGGGCCTTCTGCAGTGCCTCGGTGAAGTTGCGGCCCATGGCCATGGCTTCGCCGACGGACTTCATGGTGGTGGTCAGCGTGTTGTCGGCTGCCGGGAATTTCTCGAAAGCGAAACGCGGGACCTTGACCACTACGTAGTCCAGGGTCGGCTCGAAGGATGCCGGGGTCTTCTGGGTGATGTCGTTGGGGATCTCGTCCAGCGTGTAGCCGAGGGAGAGCTTGGTGGCGATCTTGGCGATGGCGAAGCCGGTGGCCTTGGATGCCAGCGCGGACGAACGGGAAACGCGCGGGTTCATCTCGATGACCACGACACGGCCCGTAGCGGGGTCGATGGCGAACTGGATGTTGCAGCCACCGGTGTCCACGCCAACCTCGCGGATGACGGCGATGGAAACATCGCGCAGCTTCTGGTACTCGCGGTCCGTGAGGGTCAGTGCCGGCGCAACAGTGATGGAGTCACCGGTGTGGACGCCTACGGGATCGAAGTTCTCGATGGAGCACACAACAACGACGTTGTCGTTCTTGTCGCGCATCATCTCCAGCTCGTATTCCTTCCAACCGAGGATGCTCTCTTCAAGCAATACCTCGGTGGTGGGGCTGTACTGGAGGCCCTGGCCGACGATGCGGCGGAGGTCGTCCTCGTTGTAGGCCAGACCCGAACCCAGTCCACCCATGGTGAAGGACGGACGGACCACCATGGGGTAGCCGAGGTCCTCGGCAGCAGCGAAGGCCTCCTCCATGGTGTGGATGATGTGGCTGCGGGCGGACTCTGCGCCACAACGCTCCACCACACCCTTGAACTTCTCACGGTCTTCGCCCAGCTCAATGGCCGCAATGTTCGCGCCGATGAGTTCCACGTTGTACTTCTCCAGGACACCGTTCTTGTCCAACGCAATGGCGGTGTTCAGGGCAGTCTGGCCACCCAGGGTGGGCAGGATGGCGTCCGGACGCTCCTTGGCGATGATCTTCTCCACCACTTCAGGCGTGATGGGTTCCACGTAGGTGGCATCAGCGAACTCGGGGTCCGTCATGATGGTGGCCGGGTTGGAGTTCACCAGGATGACCCGGAGGCCTTCCTCCTTGAGGACCCGCAAGGCCTGGGTACCGGAGTAGTCGAACTCGGCTGCCTGGCCGATGACGATCGGGCCGGAACCGATGACGAGGACACTCTTGAGATCTGTACGCTTGGGCATTACTTCTTGTCCTCAGTCTTGGAGTCGGTGGACGTGGCGGCTTCAGCCTTGGCCTTGGTGTCGGCCATGAGGTCGATGAAACGGTCAAAGAGGTAGGCGGCATCGTGCGGGCCCGCTGCAGCCTCGGGGTGGTACTGGACCGAGAACGCAGGGATGTCGAGGCACGCAAGTCCTTCGACGACGTCGTCGTTCAAGGACACGTGGCTGACTTCAACCCGTCCGTAACGCTCTTCGGGGGCAACCGTGGCGCCGTTCATGGGGGCGTCAACGGCAAAGCCATGGTTCTGCGAGGTGATTTCCACCTTGCCGGTGCGGCGGTCCATGACGGGCTGGTTGATGCCACGGTGGCCGTAGCGGAGCTTGTAGGTGCCAAAGCCGAGGGCACGGCCCAGGATCTGGTTGCCGAAGCAGATACCGAAGTACGGCAGCTTCTCATCCAGCACCGAACGCAGCAGGGAAACCTGATGCTCAGCGGTGGCGGGGTCACCCGGACCGTTGGACATGAAGAAGCCGTCAGGGTTGACTGCGTTGACGTCCTCCAGCGTGGAGGTGGCCGGCAGCACGTGGACGCGGACACCGCGCTCGGCGAAACGTACCGGGGTCATGGCCTTGATGCCGAGGTCCACAGCGGCGATGGAGAACCGGGGCTCGCCTTCCCAGCCGTGGTCCTTGGGTTCCACGACATAGGCCTCGTCGATGGAGACTTCCTCCGCCAAGGCGGCGCCTTCCATGGGTGCACTGGCCAGGACGGTGTCCAACAGTTCCTTGTCGGTGGCCTGGGCAGCCTCGCCGGAGAAGATGCCTGCGCGCATGGTTTTGTGCTCGCGGAGGTGGCGGGTGATGGCACGGGTGTCTACGCCCTGGATCCCAACGATGCCCTGTTCCACCAGTTCGTCATCGAGGCTTCGTTCCGAACGCCAGTTGGAGGGACGGCGTGCGGCGTCGCGTACGACGTAGCCTGCCACCCAGATTCGGCGGGACTCAGCGTCTTCGCTGTTGACGCCGGTGTTACCGATGTGCGGCGCAGTCTGGACTACCAGCTGGCGCGCGTAGGAGGGGTCGGTGATGGTCTCCTGGTAACCGGTCATGCCGGTGGCGAACACCGCTTCACCGAGCGCAGTTCCCTGCGCGCCATAGCTGCGGCCGCGGAACATGCGGCCGTCTTCGAGCACCAGCACTGCTGCTGAGGGGGTGGGTGTGGTGGCTGCTTTACTATCCGTCACTTTATTACTTTCCACTATCGGCATCTGCCTGAGGGGCTGCGGAGATCAATTCCTGAAGGGCTTCGAGGAGGAGCTGCTTATCGGCTGCGTGCCTGGACCGGAATCCGGTATCCAGTTCCCGGCCACCGAGTTTCCAGCTGATGACCAGGAGCCCGTCCTTTTCGACGAACTTCCCTGCCATGCCGCTGGACTCACGGCTGTCGGCCAGTGCGGAGCGGGGGATGAAGACCGGGGCGGCACCGGAGCGGTCGAACAGCACGCCTTCGGCGTGGATGCTCAGTTCCGCGTTGGTCCGGATTCCCAGGCCCTGAACCGCGATCCGGTCCAGCCAGTCGCCCGCCGTGGTGGTGGCAACGTACTGGCCATCCGCGACGACGGTGGCCGGCGTCAGCTCCTCCGGCACCGCGGGAAGGCGTTCGACGTCGGCCTGTCGCCTCAGCCTGTTACGCCACCCCAGCCAGATCATCGCCAGGACGACGACGATCAGCGGCACCGTGATGAGCACGGTCAGTGTCTGGTTATCCATTAATTGCTGCTGACTTCCGGGTACGGTACGGCGTGTTGAGCTGGCCGTCGAGGACCGTGGGATGGCCTTTGAAGAAGGTCGCCACCACGGATCCGGGCAGCTCCTTGCCCTTGAACGGTGAGTTGCGGCCCATGGTTGCCATTTTATGGGGGTCAACGGTCCATCGCGCAGCCGGGTCCACCAGGATGACGTTGGCAGGCTCGCCAACCTCCAGCGGACGGCCCTGGTCAGCAACACGGCCGATGACCGCCGGAGTGAAGGAGGTTACCCTGGCGAAGTCGGCCCAGGACATCAGGCCAGTCTCGATCATGGTCTCCTGGACCACCGACAAGGCTGTCTCCAGTCCGGTCATGCCCATTGCGGCCTGGGCCCACTCACATTCCTTGTGTTCGCTGGGATGCGGGGCGTGGTCGGTGCCCACGACGTCGATGGTGCCGTCTGCCAGGCCTTCACGCAAAGCTTGCACGTCAGCATCGGTACGCAACGGCGGGTTGACCTTGTAGACGGGGTCATAGCTGCGGACCAGTTCATCGGTGAGGAGCAGGTGGTGCGGCGTGACCTCGGCCGTGACGTTGATTCCCCGTGCCTTGGCCCAACGCACGATTTCCACGGATCCAGCGGTGGAGACGTGGCAGACGTGGAGGCGGGACCCAACATGCTGGGCCAGCAGGACATCGCGGGCGATGATGCTTTCTTCGGCAACTGCCGGCCAACCGGTCAGCCCGAGGACGGCTGAGACGGTGCCTTCGTTCATTTGTGCCCCGGCGGTAAGGCGCGGTTCCTGCGCGTGCTGGGCCACCACGCCGTCGAACGCTTTCACGTACTCCAGGGCGCGGCGCATCAGGACGGGATCATGGACACAGATACCGTCGTCGGAGAACATGCGGACCTGAGCCCGGGAATCCGCCATGGCCCCAAGCTCGGCGAGCTGTTCTCCTGCCAGACCCACGGTGACTGCTCCTACGGGACGCACGTCCACCCAACCCGACGCCCGGCCCAGGCTGTGCACCTGTTCCACGACGCCCGCAGTGTCAGCCACCGGGTTGCTGTTGGCCATCGCGTGGACGGCGGTGAAACCGCCCAAGGCTGCGGCACGGGTACCGGTTTCCACCGTTTCGGCGTCTTCGCGGCCGGGTTCGCGCAAGTGGGTGTGCACATCAACCATGCCGGGCAAGGCGACGAGGCCCGCGGCGTCAATCACCGTAGCGCCGTCAGCGGCAAGGTCCTTGCCGCGTGCTTCGATCATGCCACCGCGGATCAGCAAGTCTTCAGCTTCGCCGCCAAGGATGGCGGCCCCACGAATCAGGTAGGTGTTCTCGGCCATCAGTTGGTCTCCTTGCTGGGCTGGCTTAAGGTGTGGGCGGCTTCGCGGGAGTCTCCGGAGAGCAGCAGGTAGAGGGCGGCCATGCGGACCGAAACACCGTTGCGTACCTGGGCAAGCACGGTGGAACGCGGCGAATCCGCGGCGGCGGAGGATATTTCCAAGCCCCGGTTCATGGGACCGGGGTGCATGATGATGGTGTCCTTCATGCCGAGGTCATCCAGCGCACGGAGCCTGGCATCGTCAAAACCCCAGCGGCGCGAGTACTCCCGGGTTGAGGGGAAGAACGACGCGTTCATGCGCTCACCCTGGACGCGCAGCATCATCATGGCGTCAATGCCGGCTTCCAGCGTCTGGTCCAGGTTGTAACTGACGTTGCAAGGCCAGTGCTCGACGCCGATGGGCAGCAGCGTGGGCGGCGCCACCAGCGTGACTTCGGCGCCGAGGGTCTTCAACAACCAGACGTTGGACCGGGCCACGCGGGAGTGCAGGACATCGCCGGCGATCGCTACCCGCATGCCTTTAAGGTCGGCACCCGTGGATTCGCTGCCGTTGACCTTGGACCAGTGCCTGCGCATGGTGAACGCATCCAGAAGCGCCTGCGTCGGATGCTCGTGGGTGCCGTCGCCGGCATTGATAACGGCAGCGTCGATCCAGTCTGTCGCAGCAAGCCGGTGCGGGGCGCCGGACGCCCAGTGACGGATGACCACGGCGTCCGCGCCCATGGCGGCCAGGGTCTGTGCCGTGTCCTTGAGGGACTCCCCCTTGGACACCGAGGATCCCTTGGCGGCGAAGTTGATGACGTCGGCAGAGAGTCGCTTTGCGGCGGCCTCGAAGGAGATGCGGGTGCGGGTGGAGTCTTCGAAGAAGAGGTTCACCACCGTCCGGCCGCGCAACGCCGGCAACTTCTTCACTTCACGCTCGCCAACGGCGGACATCTCTTCTGCCGTGTCAAGGATTCGGATGGCGTCGAAGGCACTCAGGTTCTCGGTGGAAAGGAGGTGCTTCACTTGCCGGCCTCGATAACTACCTCGTTGACGGGCACACCGTCCACGGAGTCGATTTCCTCGAGGTGGACACGGACCTTTTCAGAAGAGGAGGTAGGCAGGTTCTTGCCCACGTGATCCGCACGGATGGGAAGCTCCCGGTGGCCCCGGTCCACCAGAACGGCCAAACGGACAATCCGGGGACGGCCAAGGTCCACCAGGGCGTCCAGTGCAGCACGGATGGTACGGCCCGAGTACAGGACGTCGTCGATCAGGACAACCACTTTGTTGTCGATCCCTGACAACGGAAGGCGCGTGTGGCGCGGGGGCCGGGTGGGCTGGTGGGAGAGATCGTCACGGAACATGGTGACATCCAATTGGCCGACAATCGTTTCGGCGTTGACCGAGAGGTCGGCAGCTGCGATCTTACGGGCGAGCCGTACGGCCAAGGGATAGCCGCGGCTGGGAATGCCCAGCAGGACCAGGTCCTGGGAGCCTTTATTGGCTTCGAGGATCTCGTGGGCGATACGAGTGAGCGCACGATCAATGTCGGCCTGGTTGAGAACAACCCGCGACGGCACGTGCGCTGAAGTGACTTCAGTCATCGCTCGTCTCCCCTTTCCCCGCCTCACGGGACGGAATTAAAAAAGGAATATTTGCTTTTCAAAACTACCACAGCGGCTCTTTGCCACCTCACCGCCCGACCAACCCACGCGTGAGTTTAAGCTCACACTGCGTGCCGTGGAATAGGCTCTTGCCCATGACCATGAACCACCACGGCCAACCCGGCGGACAACCCTATCCGCGACCGTACCTGGAACCTGGCGCCAACCCCACGTGGATCGGACGGGTGCAGCCAGGAAACTACCAACCGGCGCCAGGGAATCCAGCCTCGCTCCCACGGCAAACCTGGGCCACACCACAGGCACCGCGCAGCCGCCGGTCGTTGGGCACGCTCCCCTTGGTCATTGTTGGTGGGGTCCTTGCCCTTGCCAGCTTGATGCTGGTGCTGCCGTTCCTGCTGGGCAACACCGGCGTGACAGGCTTCGTGATCGGCTTCATTGCTTCGTTGATTCCGTTGTCCGTGGTGCTGCTGACGGTACGCCTCATCGATCGCTGGGAGCCGGAACCAAAAAGGCTTCTGTGGTTCGCCTTCACGTGGGGTGCGGCAGTGTCGATTGCCGGGACGCTGCTCATCCAACCTCTCTTTGCCCTGGCCGCACCCACCAGCAGCGAAGAAGCTTTCACATACTTCATGGCAACAGTCCAGGCACCCATCGTCGAGGAATTCACCAAGTCTCTCGGGTTGTTGGTCCTGATCCTGGCCGCACGGAAGTACTTTGACGGACCCGTGGACGGAGTGGTGTTCGCCTTCACCATTGCCGCCGGCTTCGCCTTCACGGAGAACATCCTCTACTTTGGACGCGAAATTGCCTCCTCCACCGATCCCGGGACGGACTTGGTCCGTATCTTCATCCTCCGCGGCGTCATGTCACCCTTCGCCCACGCCGTGTTCACCGGCACTACCGGCCTGATCATGGGC
Organism: Arthrobacter sp. YN; assembly: GCF_002224285.1. Taxonomy (GTDB): domain Bacteria; phylum Actinomycetota; class Actinomycetes; order Actinomycetales; family Micrococcaceae; genus Arthrobacter. Next base: position 2,923,056 of record NZ_CP022436.1, read on the forward strand.
TTTGCTGCGCGGAGGTGGCACAGCGGCTATGCCGTCATGGGATTCTTTATAGGTTTACTGCCCGCAATGTTCCTCCACAACCGCTGGAACAGCATGGGTCAGAACTTCCTGGTGGAGTACTTCGTGGTCCAGGTTCCCATCTTCCTGGTGGCAGCAGTGGGAATCATCCTGCTTCGGGTCGCTGAAGGAAAACTCACGCGCCAGCGCCTCCTTGAGTATGCCCGGGCAGGCTGGTTCACTCCGGCCGAGGTGGAGATGCTTGCCACCACACGTGGCAGGCGGCAGGCGGTCCGATGGGCATCCTCACGCGGCCGTGGAAACCAGATGAAGTCCTTCATTAAGGGAGCCACTGCCTTGGCGTTCACCAGGCAAAGGATACTCAGCGGGCGGGACGTCCACGTTCACCAGCAGGACGAGTTGGAGCATCTCCGCAGCATCCCCGGCCTGCGGGCAGCTGTCCTCCAATAAAGGCAAAAAGGACCCGCTCCCACAGTTTCCTGTGAAGCGGGTCCTTTGAATTCAGGCCTGGCGTGTACCTAAGCGAGAAGTGATGGCTTCAGCTTCTGGAGCCGGCCGAGGAGTCCGTTGATGAACGCCGGGGACTCGTCCGTGGACATCGTCTTGGCGAGGGCCACGGCTTCGCTGACAGCGACACCATCCGGAACCTCGTCATTGTAGAGAAGTTCCCAGGCGCCAATCCGCAGAATGATACGGTCCACGGACGGCATCCGCTCCAGCGTCCAGCCCTGGGCATACGTCGCCAGGAACTCATCGATGGTTGCCTGCATGGAGACAACGCCCTCGACGATTTCCACCGTGTAGGGGTTGATGACCAAGTCAGTCTTCTCCCGGCGCGCCGTCATGGCGTCGAAAGCCGAGACGGAGCGCTGCTCCGCCTCGAAGAGTACTTCAAGAGCCCTGCTACGGGCTTTACCGCGTGCGCTCACTAGTCGTTGACCCGGCCCAGGTAGCTGCCATCGCGGGTGTCGACCTTGACCTTGGTGCCCTGCTCGACGAACAGCGGAACCTGGATCTCGTAGCCGGTTTCAACGGTGGCCGGCTTGGTGCCTGCCGAGGAGCGGTCACCCTGGAGGCCCGGCTCCGTGTAGGTGATTTCGAGGACAACGCTCGGGGGCAGTTCAATGTACAGCGGGGTGCCCTCATGGATGGCAATGTTGACCATCTGGTTTTCGAGCATGAAGTTGGTGGCGTCGCCAACCGTTGCACCGGAGACAGTGATCTGGTCGAAGTCCTGGGTATCCATGAAAACGAAGTCTTCGCCATCCTGGTACAGGTACTGGTAGTCACGGCGGTCAACCGTAGCGGTTTCGATCTTCAGACCGGCGTTGAAGGTCTTGTCGACCACCTTGCCGGACATGACGTTGCGCATCTTGGTGCGGACAAAGGCGCCACCCTTGCCAGGCTTGACGTGCTGGAACTCGATAATGTTCCAGAGCTGGCCCTCGAGCTTCAGTACGGTCCCGTTCTTGATGTCGTTTGTGGTTGCCACTCGTATCCTCTGGTTATCGCACTGGTTCTAGCTGCCAGCTATCTATGCCAAGCAGGCGTACCAATCGGCCCGCCAGCGCGTATTTATCAAAAATCCAAGAACCATTCTACCGGCAAATACGCCGAGGGCTTGCGGGGTGTGTTCCCGCGTGCGTCAGGAAGCCAGTTCCAGCACATTCCGGGCCCTCTGCAGGGCTACGGCGGAGGAATAGATCAGCGCGGCATCAGCAGCCATGGCGACGCGAAGGTCCAAGGCTTTCGCGAACTCCTCGGATGCAGCCAAGGCGTTCCCGCTGACGAAGTAGGCCCGCCCCAGGTACTGGTGGACGATCGCTTCCTTCGAGCTGCCCTGGACGTCCTGCAAGAGGTGGCGGAACAACTGTATGGCGCGGTCCAGCCGGTTGGTGGCGCGGTGGACTTCCGCTTCGAAAATCCTGAGTCGGAACGACTCCGGATCCTTGTAGCGGGCTTCGGCCAAGAGTTCGGCAGCCTCGTTGGGCTGATTTTCCAACAGCAAGGCCATGATGCGGTCAGCGGGATCATCAGAGGCTGCAAGTGCCGTCTCCATGACTTCTTCGTTGACAATCACGGGCAGGAGGGTATCGGGATTCGTTCGAACGCCCGGGAAGCCGGCTGTTGGCCAGTCGCTGACTCCTTCCCGCACGGCGACACTCATGATGCGATCTCCTGGTAGGCCGCAAACAGGAGGGAGGTATCGGGAACGTCCAGGATGCCAGGCTTGGCAACGCCGTCAAGGACAACAAACCGCAGAAGGTCACCACGGGACTTCTTGTCCCTGCGCATGCCATCCAGCAAACCCTGCCAGCGGTCACGCCGGTAGGTGATGGGCAGTCCCAGGCTTTCCAGGATGGTGCGGTGACGGTCTGCATCGGCATCCGACAACCGCCCCACGCTGCGCGACAACTCGGCAGCGAACATCATGCCCACTGAGACGGCAGCACCGTGGCGCCAGGAGTAGCGCTCCACGAGTTCAATGGCGTGTCCCAGGGTGTGGCCATAGTTCAGGATTTCGCGGAGGCCGGATTCCTTGAGGTCCTGTGAAACGACATCTGCCTTAACCGTGATGGCCCGCTCGATGAGTTCGCGGACAACGTCCGAGGCCGGGTCCATCACGGCGTCCGTGTTCTTCTCGATCAGGTCCAGGATGGCGGGATCAGCAATGAACCCGCACTTGATGACCTCGGCCATGCCGGAGATGAGCTCGTTTTTGGGCAGCGTCTGAAGGGTGTCGAGGTCTGCCAAGACGCCAGCCGGCGGGTGGAAGGACCCCACAAGGTTCTTGCCCTCGGCGGTGTTGATGCCGGTCTTTCCACCCACTGAAGCATCCACCATGCCCAGCAGGCTGGTGGGCATGTGGATGACTTTGACACCACGAAGCCATGTGGCTGCCACGAAGCCGGCCAGGTCCGTCACAGCGCCGCCGCCGACCGCCACGATGGCGTCAGAGCGGGTGAAGTCGTTTTGGCCCAGCACCTGCCAGCAGAAAGCGGCAACCTGGATGTGCTTGCCTTCTTCCGCATCAGGGATTTCGGCCGTGAGTGCGGTGAAGCCGGCTGTTTCCAGTTCGTCGCGGACCGTGTCCCCCGTCAGGCGGAGGGCCCGGGGATGAATGACCAGGACACGCCGGACACGCTCCCCGAGCTTTTCGGGAAGGGTCTCCAAGAGGCCGCGTCCCACGACGACGTCGTAGTTTTCATTGGCGGACTGGCCAGTCACCTTGATGACAGTTGCTTCGTTGCTCACTTTTCAACTTCCTCTTTCAAGGCTGCATACTGGCGCAGCCGCTCCTCCAACCGGAGGCCGATTTCCGCCACGGATCCTGAACGGACGTCCATGACGATGTCCGCGAGACGCTCATAGACAGGACGCCTCGTAGCGAACAAGGCTTCCCATCGCGTCATCGCATCACCTTTCAGCAATGGCCTGCCAGTGTTCCGCGCGATCCGGTCGGCAACGGTCTCCGCGTCGCACTCGAGGTAGACCACCGTGCACTCTCCCAGCAGTTGCTGGGTTCCGGAGTCCAGGACCGCTCCCCCACCGAGAGAAATAATGGCGGGCTGAACCTTGGCATTCTCGATGGACTTCGCCACTGCCCGGGCTTCAATTTCACGGAAAGCGTGCTCTCCGCGCCCCGCGAAAATATCCGCGATACTGCCGTGGGCAGACACCACCACAGCGTCGGTGTCCACGAACGGGAGCCCCAACTGCTGGGCCAGCTGCTGGCCAATGGCCGACTTGCCAACAGCCATCGGGCCCACCAGCACAACGGGACGGCCGGTGCAGCCGTCCAGGATCGGGCGAACCACTACCGGCCGACCGAGTCCAGGGTGGCCGGGATGCTGTCGAGGTAGCTCTGCAGGTTTCGCTGGGTTTCAGCCACGGAGTCGCCGCCGAATTTCTCTGCGACGGCCTCGGCCAGGACCAGTGCAACCATTGCTTCGGCGACAACGCCGGCTGCGGGCACCGCACAGACGTCTGAACGCTGGTGATGGGCTTTGGCGGGTTCGCCTGTGCTGACATCGATGGTACGCAGGGCACGGGGAACGGTAGCGATCGGCTTCATGGCCGCACGCACGCGCAAAACCTCGCCAATGCTCATGCCGCCCTCTATACCGCCGGCACGGTTGGTCTGCCGAACAATTTTTCCGTCAGCGTCCTTCAGGATTTCATCGTGGGCAGCGGAACCACGGCGCGCAGCAGTAAGGAAACCGTCCCCGACCTCCACTCCCTTGATGGCCTGGATGCCCATCAGCGCAGCAGCCAGGCGGGAGTCAAGGCGGCGGTCCCAGTGCACGTAGCTGCCCAGTCCCGGCGGAAGTCCGTACGCCAGGACCTCAACAACACCGCCAAGGGTTTCGCCTTCCTTGTGGGCGGCGTCCACTTCAGCGACCATGGCGTCGGAGGTCTGACGGTCAAAGCAGCGCAGCGGGTCGGCGTCGAGGGCCAGGACATCCCGGGGCAGCGGCAGGGGGCGGCCCTCGGGAACAGTCACACTGGCAATGGAAACAGTGTGGCTCACCAATTCCACGCCCAGCTGCTTGAGGAACTGCGCAGCAACGGTGCCAAGGGCTACGCGGGTGGCGGTTTCGCGGGCACTGGCGCGCTCGAGGACCGGACGGGCTTCATCGAAGCCATATTTCTGCATGCCCGTGAAATCTGCGTGGCCCGGACGCGGCCGGGTCAGGGGTGCGTTGCGGGCTTGGTCGGCAAGGACCTCGGGATCTACGGGGTCCGCAGACATGATCTGCTCCCACTTGGGCCACTCGGTGTTGCCCACCTGGATGGCTACGGGGCCGCCCTGCGTCAGGCCATGACGGACGCCACCCATGATGGTGACCTCGTCTTGCTCGAACTTCATGCGGGCACCACGTCCGTAGCCCAGGCGACGACGCGCCAGGGCGTCACGGATCTGCGCGCTGGTGAGTTCAACACCGGCGGGCACGCCTTCAACAATTCCGATCAGGGCCGGACCATGGGATTCACCGGCAGTCAACCAACGCAACATATAACCAATCCTGCCATGTAAGGCTTCTAGAACACTCGCCGGGGAAGCCCGACTGAGTCGCACATCACATCTATGACGGCGGCATCCACGTCACAGCCGCTGAAGCGCCTGATCTGCTCGGCCGCCTGGTACATCAGCATCTCAAGACCCGGTACTACGGCACCTCCGTGACCATGCCACACCTCAGCGAGGCGGCTGGGCCAAGGATCGTAGGCAACGTCCAGCAGGACACCGGCCCCCGTTCCCGGCAAGGCCGCCAACTCTTCAGCCAACGAATCAGCGGCACGCGGCGGGAAAGTGGAGATCACCAGGTCGGTGCCTGCTACAGCGGTGGCTGCTTCAGTCAACGGCCTGACACTGAGGGAAATTCCGACGGCGGTTGCAGCGGCTTCCGCCTCGCCGGCACGTCCTGCATCACGAACGAAGACATCCACGTGACTGCCGCCAAGTTCCTTGACGGCAGCAACGGCGGCAGCGGAGGTACCGCCGCCACCCAGGATGGCCGCGTGGGGCGTGGAGGCAACCCCTGCATACCGGACCGCCTCGACGATCCCGGCGACATCGGTGTTGTACCCGACGCGGCGCACAGCCCCGCCGCCGTGGTCAAAGACAACGGTGTTGATGACTCCCAACTGGGCGCCCGCGCCGCGGACCTCGTCAACCTCCTTGACCATGGCAGACTTCAACGGCATTGTCACTGAAAGCCCGCACCAGGAGTCATCGCCGCGGAGTGACCCCATGAAGGCTGGAAGGCCGTCCACGGTGACGTCGATTGCGGAGTATTCAATGTCAACGCCCAGTTTGGCGTAGGCCGCAGTGTGCAGGGCCGGTGACTTCGAATGCGAGATCGGATGCCCCAGGACGGCGGCACGACGACTCACACACACCGTCCCGGGTTGGCCTGGCACCACGCGTTGTACTGCTCAACGTAGGTGTTGTGCTCAGCCAGCGTCTTGGAGAACTTGGTTTCTTTGCTGTCCAGGTTGATGGTGACCCAGTACATGTAGTCGTTCTGGGTGGGTTTGGCCGCGGCATCAATGGCAGTCTTGCCCGGTGAGCCAATGGGCCCGGCCGGCAACCCAACATTGGCGTACGTGTTGTACGTATTGGACTTATCGGCCTTCTCTTCCTCCGTGAGATGGAAGGATTTCTTGCCGAGTCCGTAGGTCACCGTCGCATCGGACTGGATCAGGCCGCTGGTTTCCACGTTGTTCGGCTTAAGCCTGTTGTAGATGGCACCGGCCACATTGCCATAGTCCGCCTGACCGCCTTCAGCCTGCACAATGCTGGCGATGGTCACGGTGTCATACTGCTTGCCCGGTTCCGTGATTCCCTGGGACTTGAGCTCATCCAGCGTGGTGGTGGCCAGCTTTTGGATGATGTCCTTTGCCGGCGTGCCGAGCGGGAAGCGGTACTCCCCCGGGGCCAGGAAGCCCTCCAGGTTCTTGGCCTTGGACGGAATGCCGAACTGTGCCGGGGCCTGGTTGAGCGCGTTGAGTTCCTGCATGGAGATACCCGAGCCCTTGGAAATGGCTTCCAGCGACTCATTGATGCGAAGGCCCGCGCTGAGGGCGAAGTACATCACCTTGGACGCGTCCTTGTTGACCAGCACATCCACGGCGTCGGAATTCTTCATCTCGGTCCGGAAGGTGAACTCGCCCGGGGACAATTCACCGCCGTCACTGAGGAACTCCTTGACGAACGCATCAGCGTCGGCCACCACTTTGTTCTCGACGAGTGTGTTGGCAACGACCTTGGGGCCGGAACCTTCTGCAACAGTGATAGTGATCGATCCCGTGCCGGGGCCCGGGTAGTCAGTCACTCTATCCATGCCCAGCAAGGGCTTGAGGAACTGGGCCCCGATGGCGATGGCGGCAACGAAGACACCCAGCGTGATCAGCAGGGCAAGGACGCGACGACGACGGCGGGCCTTCTTGACCGCTGCCTTGGCAGAGGCCGTCTGCTCGACAGGCGCGATGAGGTCGTGGTGGTGCTCATCGTGATGAAGACCGTCGGCGAAGTGCTCATCGTGGTGGGGATCATCGTGGTGCTCATCATGGTGGGGATCATCGTGGTGCTCATCATGGTGAACCCCGTCCGCGTGGTGCTCATCATGGTGAACCCCGTCCGTGTGGTGCTCATCATGGTGAACCCCGTCCACATGGTGCTCATCATGAAGATCGGTGCGCGGCCCATGCCCGGCAACGTCGTGCGTGAGGTCAGGATCCGCATGCCCGGGGTTGTGATGTCCCTCCACCTCGTGGGGCTCTGCGCCGTCCAGGTGATTCCCGCCATGATCCGGTTCAACGGATTGTGCCTCCCCCGGAGCCTCAACGGACGGCGATTCGTCATTGGACGCCGGGGTGGGCTGGTCGGCAGGAATCGGCGCTGAAGACACCGGTTGCGCGGCGGGAACGGGAGGAGCAGCAGGTTTTGACACGGGAACGGGTGGAGCAGCCGGCACGGGTGGCGCAACCGGCGCAAGGGGCACTGCGGGAACAGGACGGGGCAGTTCAGGCTCACGGTCTGCGGACGCAGCGGCTTCCCCCGGGGTCGCTTCGGGAACGGGTACGACGTTGTGGTTCTGCGTGGCGAGGAATCGTTCCCGCGCCCGCAGCTCTTTGCGGGTCAGCGGCATACCGCCGCCGGCGGTACCGCTGGAGGGGTCGTTGTTGACCGGGCTCACAGTTGCAGTCCCCTCGTAGAAGAATCGGGTTCACTGCCGGAGGCATCCAGCAGCGTTGGGGCACTGCTGGGTTTATCGGATTGCGCCGGTGCCTGCACTCGGCGGCCAACGTCCGTTCCTCTGGCTTTTTGCATGTCAATTGCGTGCTGCAGTATTCCAGCAGCGGCAACCTGATCAACCACTTTACGGTGGTTCCTGCTGCTCATGCCAGCTTGGTGCAGGTTGCGGTGTGCCGTGACGGTAGAAAGCCGCTCGTCAACAAGGCTCACGGGGATGTCCAAGCCGGTCCGCATCAGCTCGTTGGCGATGAGTTCGGCGTACGCCGTGGCCATGTCTGCAGAGGCACGTTCCTCACCCTTCATGGTGCGGGGAAGGCCCACGAAGATCTGCACCGCAGGCAGTTCAGCAGCGTGCTTGACTACAACGCGGACGTCGGAGTTCTTCTTGGTGTCCCGTGCAACGGTCTTGAAGGGTGTGGCCAGGATTCCGTCGGGATCGCAGATGGCCACGCCCACTCGGACGGTGCCGACGTCTACCCCCAGCTTGATGCCCCGGGGGTAGACGTCGCTGTTAGTACTTGCAGCCACCGTCAGCGCTTGGCTATCGCATCCACCACCGCTGTGAGGGCCTCAGAGACCTTCCCAGCGTCGGCGCCGCCGCCTTGGGCGACGTCGTCCTTGCCGCCACCGCCACCGCCAAGGATGCCGGCAGCCAGGCGAACCAGCGCACCGGCCTTCACTCCGGCGTCGCGGGCGGCCTCATTGGTGGCAATGAGGATCACCGGGCGGTCATTGCTGACGCCTGCAACAGCCACTGTGGCAGCGTCCGAGCCAAGGCGGCTGCGGAGGTCCAAAGCGAGGTTCCGGAGATCGTCGGCACCGCCGACCTGACCGGCGTCGTGGGCTACTACGCGCACACCCGCAGCGTCCTTTGCAGTGCCCACCAGGTTTGCGGCAGCCGCGGCCAGCTGCTCCTTACGAAGGCGGTCGAGCTCCTTCTCCGTTGCCTTCAGCTTGCTCAGCGTGCTGGAGATGCGGTCGGCGAGTTGCCCGGAGGGAACCTTCAGGAGTTCTGTGAGCTCAGTCACCAAGGCCCGCTCGGCGGCCAGATGACGGAATGCGTCCAGGCCAACGAAGGCTTCAACGCGGCGGTTTCCGGAGCCAACTGACTGCTCTCCCAGCAGCGAAAGGCTGCCGATGAGCGAGGTGTTGGACACGTGCGTTCCACCACACAGCTCGCGGGACCAGGCGCCGTCGATCTCCACGACGCGCACTTCGCTGCCATAGTTTTCGCCGAACAGTGCCATGGCACCCAGCGCCTTGGCTTCAGCGAGCCCCATCACCTTGGTGTCTACCCGGTAATTGTTCCGGATGGCGATGTTGGAGACCTCTTCGATCTCGGACCGCGTGGCTGTGCTCAGACCCTCGCCCCAGGCGAAGTCGAAACGCAGGTAGCCTGCTTTGTTGTAGGAACCACGCTGGGTAGCTTCAGGGCCCAGGATTTGATGCAGGGCGGCGTGCACAATGTGCGTGCCGGTGTGGGCCTGCTCGGCTGCGTGGCGACGTTCACGGTCGACGGCGGCGCGCACCAACGCATCGGAGGCAATCTCGCCTTCGCGGACAATCGCCTTGTGCACACTCAGACCCTTGATGGGCCGCTGAACGTCCAGGACCTCCACCACGAAGCCGTCGCCGGTGATGAGGCCCGTGTCAGCGGACTGGCCACCTGCTTCTGCGTAGAACGGAGTTTCGTTGAGGACCAGCTCAATCTCGTCGCCAGTGGAGGCATGTCCTACAGCACGGCCACCGCTGACGATGCCGCGGACCGAGGATTCGCCCTCAAGTTCGTCATAGCCTGTGAAGACGGTCTCGCCCTTGCCCAGGAGATCCTGGTAGGCGCTGAGGTCCGCGTGGCCGCCCTTCTTACCCTTGGCATCAGCTTGCGCACGTTGGCGCTGCTCGAGCATGAGCGAGCGGAAGCCTGCTTCGTCCACCTTCAGGCCGGCCTCTTCTGCCATTTCCAGCGTCAGGTCGATCGGGAAGCCATAAGTGTCGTGCAGGGCAAAGGCGTCGGCGCCGGAAAGCGGAACACCGGCAGCCTTCGATTCCGCCACCGCATCCTCGAGGCGGGCCGTGCCCGAAGCAATGGTGCGCAGGAACGCCTTTTCTTCGGCGTAGGCAATGCGGCTGATCCGGGCGAAATCCGTCTCCACCACGGGATAGACGCCCTTCATGGCGTCACGGGAGGCGGGAAGAAGGTCCGGCAGGCAGGCTTTTTCGACGCCGAGCAGTCGCATGGCGCGGACTGCGCGTCGAATGAGGCGGCGCAGCACATACCCACGGCCTTCGTTGGACGGCGAAACGCCATCAGCAATCAGCATCAGGGCGGAACGAATGTGATCTCCAACGACGCGCATGCGGACATCGTCCGTGTGGTGCGGGTCCTCCGGCGACTCGGCCGAGGTGTACTCGCGGCCAGACAGTTCAGCAGCCCGGTCGATGACCGGGCGGACCTGGTCGGTTTCGTACATATTCTCGACACCCTGGAGGATCATCGCGAGACGCTCCATGCCCAAGCCGGTGTCGATGTTCTTCTGCGGGAGCTCTCCCGCGATGTCGAAGTCCACCTTGGAACGGACATTCTCGATCTGGTACTGCATGAACACGAGGTTCCAGATCTCGATGTACCGGGTCTCATCGGCCAGCGGACCGCCTTCGATGCCGTAGGCGGGGCCGCGATCATAGTAGATCTCCGAGCAGGGACCGGCGGGGCCCGGCTGGCCGGTGGACCAGTAGTTGTCGGCCTTGCCCATGCGCTGGATGCGCTCAGCGGGGATTTCGGTGTTCTTGAGCCAGAGTTCCTTGGCTTCGTCATCTTCTTCGTAGACGGTCACCCAGAGGCGCTCGGCGGGAAGTCCGTAGCCGCCGTCGTCAACGCTTGTGGTGAGCAGCTCGAAAGCGAACTTGATGGCGTCTTCCTTGAAGTAGTCGCCAAAGGAGAAGTTGCCGCACATCTGGAAGAACGTCCCGTGCCGGGCCGTCTTTCCCACTTCCTCGATGTCTCCGGTACGGATGCATTTCTGGACGCTCGTGGCACGGCTGTACGGAGGTTCTTCGCGCGCAGTCAGGTACGGAATGAACGGCACCATTCCGGCGACGGTGAAGAGAAGGGACGGGTCGCTGGAAACGAGCGACGCGGAGGGAACGGCGGTGTGGCCCTTGCTGACAAAAAAGTCCACCCAGCGTTTGGTGATCTCCTGCGACTTCATTAGCTGATTACTTACCCTTCTCAATTCACTGCACGTTATGTGCGCGGTACCGGCTGGTGCCGTTCCGCAGTTTTCCATTCTGCCCTGTTGCGGGCGTGGGAGCGAACCGCTCCGCTAGCGGCGACCGGCTCCGGCGTCGTCAATCCCCAACGCCGCCCGAAGGTCCTCTTCCCGCTGGTGCATGCCCGTCCGGACCGCATCGGCGAAATCGAACAAGCCGTCAGCCATCCGGCCAACGGCACGGTTCAAGCCATCAGGACCGATGTTCGCCTGGGCCTCAGTGATCTTCCGGAAGGCGATGACGCCGATGGCGACGCCGATGCCCATCCACACAATTCTTTTCATGAGGTTTTGGTCTTCCTATAGTTTTGCGGCTGCCTGCTTCGGCAACTCATCCGTTCAGCGGCTGCGGCGGCCGGAGGAAGGGCCGCGTCGCCCGGCGAAAGCCGAGCGAACGCCGTAGCTGAACGCTGCCACCTTGATCAAGGGAGAACCCACCGTGGCCGCCACCAGCGAGGACAACGCGGAGATGTTGGCCGAGGCGTCGGAGACGTTGGAGGCGATCCCATCAACCTTCTTCAGCTGCTGGTTGGTGGTGGAAACCGTAGCGGTCACTTCATCCATCAAGGGCGTGGCGCCGTCGCTGATGGACCGGATGGAGGTCCGGACCTCATCGAAAACGCCACCCAGCTTCAAGATTGGCACAGCCAACAACAACACGAGGAGCGCGAAGACTCCTGCTGCGATGAGGCCGGCGATGTCGCCACCAGACATAGAACTCTTCTCCTAGGGTTGTTGCATTGCCCTGCACCAGCCGCTGAACGGCTTTGGACAAGGCCTCCCCAGTACCTTACCCACTTTGGACCGGGACCTTACATACAAAGAAGCCCGCGGCATGTGCCACGGGCTTCTTTGTATGCGCTGCTTGAATTTAGCGGGCGTAGAATTCGACGACGAGCTGCTCTTCGCAGATCACGGGGACCTCAGAGCGCTTGGGGCGACGAACCAGGCGTGCCTGCAGGGCGTCGATCTTGACGTCCAGGTACGGCGGCACGTTGTTCAGAACGTGTGCGCCTGCAGCTGCCACCTGGAACGGGGGCATGACCTCGGAGCGGCTGTGAACGTGGATGAGCTGGCCTTCGCCAACGCGGAAGGACGGGCGGTCCACGCGGATGCCGTCAACCATGATGTGGCGGTGCACAACCAGCTGGCGGGCCTGTGCGATGGTGCGGGCGAAGCCTGCACGGAGCACGAGGGCGTCCAGACGCATTTCGAGCAGCTCAACCAGGTTTTCACCGGTCAGGCCCTTGGTGCGGCGTGCTTCTTCGAAGGCACGGGTCATCTGGGCTTCGCGGATGCCGTACTGGGCGCGCAGACGCTGCTTTTCGCGCAGACGTACGGCGTAGTCGGAGTCCTGCTTCTTGCGGGCACGGCCATGCTCACCGGGGCCGTACGGGCGGCGCTCCATGTACTTGGCGGCCTTGGGGGTCAGAGCAATGCCGAGTGCACGCGAAAGGCGTGCGGTACGGCGAGCACGAGTGTTGTTAGCCACTTGTGTCCTTCCAATTACTGCGGTGTGTCAGTGTTACTGGCCTCCATCAGGGAGAGCATCGGCCAACCGCTGCCTCTTGCTACTAGCCCGGGCGCACAGCACTGTTGAAGGAATCTTCAGTGGGATTGTGCGTCGGGCCATGCCAGACAAGGATCAATCCTACCATGCACAACGTGGTTGACGCCCTGTGGACCTTCCAGTGGAAGAGGTGCCATTGCCTACTCCCCCCGCACTATCTTTCGGAGCCGTTCCAGCCTGGCGGCAATGTCACGTTCGGCTCCGTTATTGGTGGGCTGGTAGTAGTCCTTTCCCACCAAATCGTCGGGCGGGTACTGCTGGGTTGCCACACCGTGCGGTTCGTCGTGGGCGTATTTGTAGCTCTTGCCATGCCCCAATTGCTTTGCTCCGGGGTAATGCGCATCCCGCAAATGCATGGGGATGCCGCCGCCAAACCCTGCCCGGACATCAGCCACCGCTTTGTTCAAGCCCATATAGGCGGCATTGGATTTAGGCGCGGTAGCCAAATGGACCACAGCTTCGGCGAGGACGATCCGCCCCTCCGGCATGCCGATCAACTGCACCGCCTGGGCCGCCGCCACTGCCGTTTGCAGCGCTGTGGGATCGGCCATTCCAATGTCTTCAGCGGCGGAAATCACGATGCGCCGTGCAACAAACCGTGGATCTTCGCCCGCTTCAAGCATGCGGGCCAGGTAATGCAGCGCGGCATCGACATCCGAGCCACGGATGGATTTGATGAAAGCACTGGCGACGTCGTAATGCTGATCCCCTGCACGGTCATAGCGAACCGCAGCGGCGTCCAGGGCACGCTCGGTATGACGCAGTTCCACCAGCACCGGAGCGTCAGGGGCGCGGTCGTTGGCGGGTCCCGGCTCGCCGTCGTCGTTGGTTGCTTCAGCGTCGCCCGATTCTTCAGCGTCGCTGTCCTCCTCCGGCACGGCATCGGTACCGGCCGGTTCAGAAGGCCCGACGGCGGTACTGTCACCGAACGCGACCCCGGCAGCGGCTTCCAGCGCGGTCAACGCCCTGCGGGCATCGCCGCCGGAGAGGCGAACCAGGTGGTCCAGCGCCTCCGGGCTGAGCTCCACACGTCCGGCAAGGCCACGGGCATCGGCGACGGCCCGTTGCAGCAATCCCGCAATGTCGTCATCGGTGAGCGGCTTCAGCGTCAGCAGCAGCGACCTCGACAACAGGGGCGACACCACCGAAAATGATGGGTTTTCCGTGGTCGCGGCGACCAGCACCACCCAGCGGTTCTCGACACCCGGCAGCAGGGCGTCTTGCTGGGCCTTGTTAAAGCGATGGATCTCGTCCAGGAAGAGGACGGTGGTTTTCTTATAGAGATCGCGGGCCGTCAAGGCCTCATCCATGACGCGCCGGACATCTTTGACGCCTGCGGTGATCGCAGACAATTCCACGAACTTCCTTCCGGGACCCCGCGCGATCACATGGGCCAGCGTGGTTTTGCCCGTACCGGGAGGGCCCCAAAGGATCACGGAGCTCGGTCCGGCAGGACCGGCAGCCTCAGCCCCGGCCGCCAGCTGCCGGAGTGGCGAACCGTGGCCCAGCAGGTGCTGCTGCCCCACGACGTCGTCCAAGGTGCGGGGGCGCATCCGCACTGCCAGTGGACTGCGCTGGGACGCCATCCAGTGTGCATCGGAAGGCCCCCGGAGGGAATCCGGCGTGGCCGGCAGTTCCTCCGACTCGTCGTCGTTGTCTGCACCGGCACCAAAGAGATCTTCCACATGGATAGGCTACTCATAGTTCCAGCAAAGGAGACATCCACCATGGACCGCCGAGCATCAGCCCCGCGTCAGCAGGCCATCAGGACCGCCTTGGTGTCCGCCGCCCGGTTGCAGGGTTGGGTGGAACGGTTCGCGGCCGGCCACGGTCCCGTGGTGGAAGACCTCGACGACGGCGGCCTCCTCCTCCGCGCAGCCGACGGAGCCACCGCGCTGCTGAGGGCGCCATGGCCGTCGGACGGACGCCCTGGCCGAGGGGGCAGCGAAATCCACCGCCTCGCCTCGTTGGCCGCCCAGGAACGGGGACTGGGCCTGCTGCTGGTCCGGCGCGGCGGTTATGCCGTGGCCTCGGCCAGTGGCACCACCATCCTCGCCTCGAAGAGCGGCAACCGCTTCATCGATGCCAGGTCCACGGCGGAACATGCGGCCAGGATCTTCTCGGAGCACCGGATGGAGTACATCGTTCCCGGCGGAGACAGGGCCTTGGTGGATCAGGTCCTTGCGCAGCCCGTCCTCAAGGCGTTCACCGGCCGCGCACGGCTGGCATTCCTGGACATTCAGGAGATCAAATCCGCGGCCCTGCAGAAAGCGGCAGCAGACGCCTGCTCGATTCGGATCACGGTGACTGATCCGGAGCATGCGGGTTAGCAGCCGCTGAGGGCACGTTTCAGGGGAGCCTGCCGGTACACGTAGCTGCCGTAGTCCATGAATCCCGCCTGTGTGTACAGCGACTGTGCCCCGTGATTGGCGGCCGTGACCAAAAGCCAGACCCCCTGAAGATCCCGCCCCGCGCCGGCATGCAGCAACGCGGCCAGCACCTGGGCGGCGTATCCGCGCCGGCGGTGCCCGGCAGAGGTCGCCATGCTGTAGATGCCGCCCCAGCCGTCAACCAGGGCGAGGCGTCCGACGGCGGCGGGGACGCCGTCGTCGTCCCTCACCATGGCGTACAGCGCCGGACAGGCGGTGAGGATCCTGTGGGCAACGGACAATTCGGCCTCACCACCGCGGCCGTCGACGGACCACCAGAGACGGAGCCATTCCTCAGAAGGCAGTTCGAGCATCTCCACCTTCGGCGGACTGGGCGGCACGTCGTCCAGTCCGCGGAGCATAATCTTCGTTTCAGACTGCCGGGTGAAGCGCCGGCCGTCCAGGACATCATTGAGGGCAGCACTGCGGGAGTCATCGAACACTTGGAAAATCAACGGCAGGCGGCGGCGCCTGTACCACTCCGAGGCGGCGCTGACGGATCGCTCAAGGTCAGCGGCAGACTCGGAGCCTGTGGCCACTTCATGACTGTCTGCACTGCCTGCACTTTTTGCACTGTCTGCCGGAGTGGCCGGCCACACGGAGTTAGCCCGCTGCGTCACCCCGTTCGAAGCACGGAGCACCCACTTCCCTGCGCTTTCGCCAACAAGGTCTTCACGCTCAAGGGCCGGCCAGGCCTTGTCCATGAGCGTTTCCAGGAAAGCTTGCTCCGGCATCCAGCAGCACCTTTCGTTGAGGGAGTCTTCGGGAGAAACGCCAAAGGCCCTCCACCGGAGTGGAGAGCCTTTGGTGACCGTTTAGACGGTGGTGGTTTCCGGCTTGGCTGCAGGTTTGGCTTCGGGCTTGAAGTCGACGCCTGCCTCCTTGCGCTGCTGCGGGGTGATCGGTGCAGGAGCGGCGGTCAGGGGATCATAGCCGTTGCCCGACTTCGGGAACGCAATGACGTCGCGGATGGACTCCACGCCGGCGAGCAAGGCCACGACGCGGTCCCAGCCGAGGGCCATTCCGCCGTGCGGAGGGGCGCCGTACTTGAAGCCTTCCAGCAGGAAGCCGAACTTGGTTTCGGCGTCTTCCTTGTCCAGCCCCATGAGCTGGAAGACCCGTTCCTGCACTTCGCGCTGGTGGATACGGATGGAACCGCCACCGATCTCATTGCCGTTGCAGACGATGTCATAGGCGTACGACAACGCGGATTCCGGGTCCTGATCGAAGGTGTCCAGGAACTCCGGCTTGGGCGAGGTGAACGCGTGGTGCACAGCCGTCCACTGGCCTCCACCCACAGCGACGTCACCGGAAGCGACGGCCGCGGCGGCGGGCTCGAACATGGGAGCGTCCACGATCCAGACGAACGCCCAGTCGTTGGGGTCGATCAGGCCGGTGCGGTGACCGATTTCAACGCGGGCAGCACCGAGCAGGGCGCGGGCCGCTGACTTCTCACCGGCGGCGAAGAAGATGCAGTCGCCCGGTTTGGCACCCACGGCGTCGGCCAGTCCGGCACGCTCTTCTTCCGTGAGGTTCTTGGCAACGGGGCCGGCGAGCTCGCCGTCCTCCTTGAAGAGCACGTAGGCAAGACCCTTGTGCCCGCGCTGCTTGGCGAATTCCTGCCAGCCGTCCAGAGTACGGCGGGGCTGCGAAGCTCCGCCGGGCATGACCACTGCGCCGACGTAGGGTGCCTTGAAGACTCCGAAGTTGGTGTCCTTGAAGAAGTCCGTAAGCTCTGTCAGCTCCACGCCGAAACGCAGGTCCGGCTTGTCCGAGCCGTACTTGGCCATGGCATCCAGATATGTCATGCGACGGATCGGGGTGGGGATCTCGACGTCGATGAGCTGCCACAGTGCCTTGACGATTGCCTCGCCAAGCTCAATGACATCGTCCTGGTCCACGAAACTGGCTTCGATATCCAGCTGGGTGAACTCCGGCTGGCGGTCCGCGCGGAAGTCCTCGTCACGGTAGCAACGGGCAATCTGGTAGTACTTCTCAAAGCCACCCACCTGGAGCAGCTGCTTGAAAAGCTGCGGCGACTGCGGCAGGGCATACCAGGAACCCGGCGCCAGGCGTGCCGGGACAACAAAGTCGCGGGCGCCTTCCGGCGTCGAACGCGTCAGCGTGGGCGTCTCAATTTCGACGTAGCCGCGCTGGTGCAGCAGTTCGCGGGCCACACGGTTGGCCTCCGAACGCAGGCGCATGTTGCGGGCGGGGCCGGGGCGGCGAAGGTCCAGGTAACGGTGCTTAAGGCGTGCTTCCTCGCCGACTTCAACGTGTTCGTCGATCTGGAACGGAAGCGGCTCGGAGGTGTTGAGGATGACCACCTTGTCAGCGATCACCTCGATGTCACCCGTCGCCAGAGCCGGGTTTTCGTTGCCTTCGGGACGCTTGTTGACGGTACCCGTCACCTGCAGGACGTACTCGTTCCGCAGGCCATGGAAGACCTCTTCCTCACGGACTACCACCTGGGCGACACCGGACGCGTCACGCAGGTCAACGAATGCAACGCCACCGTGATCACGGCGGCGGCCCACCCAGCCGGCCAGGGTAACGGTTTGTCCAATGTGCTCGGATCGAAGTGACCCGAGGTCATGTGTGCGCAGCACAGCATTCCTTTCAGCATGAAATTTATAGGGACCGCTGCAAGGCGGTCCCGTCCGAGTTTACCCGCCCCGGCCGCGGCTCCCGCCCAACGGCGGAACAAGCGATGCCTGTATCAGGCGGTGGTGACGCGGACGTACAAGTCCTCTTCCGACGGCGTCCATTCTGCGGGGTCTGCGTCAATCTGCTCGCCGGTACGGATGTCCTTGACCTGGTGCTTGCCGTCCTCGTCGGTAAACCACACGAACGGGATACCGCGCCGGTCGGCGAACTTGATCTGCTTGCCGAACTTCTCGGCCTTCGCAGCAACTTCGGTGGCAATGCCCCTCCCCCGCAACTGTGCCGCGATATCCTGCGCCGCAGACCAGCTGTCGTCCGTATTCAAGGCAACCAGGACCGCTGTAGGGACCGAGCGCGAGGCCGTCGCCAGCTCCTGGCTTAGGATGCGCGATACGAGCCGCGTCACACCGATGGAAAGGCCGACGCCGGGGAACTTGCGGTTGCCCTTGCTGGCCAGGGCGTCATAGCGGCCACCGGAGCAAATGGAACCGAGCTGCTCGTGGCCCACCAACACGGTTTCGACGACAGTTCCGGTGTAGTAATCCAAGCCGCGGGCGATGCTCAAATCGGCAACCACCTTGCCCGGGGCACGCTGAACGGCCGCCTGGATGACCTGCTCCAGCTCGTTGAGCCCTTCCTCCAGGAGTTCATCAGTGACACCCAAAGCGCGTACCTGCTGGACGAAGGAGGTGTCTTCAGTGCGGATACTTGCCAATTGCAAGGCCAAGCCGGCTTGCTCGTCCGTGGCACCGAGCTCGCTCTTCAACAGCTCGGCCACCCTCGCAGCGCCGATCTTTTCCAGTTTGTCGATGCTGCGCAGGACCCCGGCAGTGTCCGTCAGGCCGATGCCGCGATAGAAACCCTCGGCCAGCTTCCGGTTGTTGATCCGGAGCCGGAAATCCGGAATCGGCAAGGCGCTCAGTGCCTCGGCGATGACCAGGGCAATCTCGACGTCATAGCGGAACGGAAGCTCGCCGTCGCCCACCACATCGATGTCCGCCTGGGTGAACTCACGGGCGCGGCCTTCCTGCGGCCGCTCGCCACGCCAGACCTTCTGGATCTGGTAGCGGCGGAACGGGAATGCCAGGTACCCGGCGTTCTCCACCACGTAACGGGCGAAGGGAACAGTCAGGTCGAAGTGCAGTGCCAAGGCGTTGGGATCCGCTTTATCTGACTTCTCAGCCTCACCCTCGTCATCCTGGAGCCGGCTGAGCCCGTAAACCTCTTTGTCGATCTCGCCTTTGCGGAGCAACTGCCCCACAGTTTCCACTGCCCTGGTCTCGATGGACGAAAACCCGTGCAACTCGAACGTCTTGCGGAGTGTATCCAGCACATGGAGCTCCACCAACCGCTCCTGGGGAAGCCACTCGGGGAATCCGGACAGGGAGGCGGTACGTGCCATGGTGGAAATGTCTCCTCGAAGAAAGCTGACGCTGGTACAGGACCCACAGCTTTAAACGCCCGTACGGCGTTTACAGGGCGGGCGTGCAGCCGGTCATGCATAAACTATGTGCGGCAGCCAGTTTATGCTTTCGGCGCGTGCACATCTAATGCAGCATGCCCGGGTTCCTGTCGGCGGCCCCGGAAAGTGGACACAATCAGGAGGACTCTTGGCAACAAGGTCGCGGGATGACCGCGAAGCGAAACGTCGCATCAGGCAGATGGAAGCCAAGCGCGCCCTGCGGCAGGAACAGGGCAAGCGACGCAAACGCGACAACACCATCGCCATCGGCGCGGGTACAGCGGCAGTGATCCTCGCCGTCGTGCTTCAACTGACCGTCTTCAACTCCAACCCCACCGAGGCTGAGTTCGCTGCTGCAGAAGCGGGCATAAGCTCTCCGTCCGCTTCTCCGTCTGCGTCTGCGTCCAACAGTCCGGACGTTCCCAGCCGTGATACCGCAGCGGGTAAAACCTTCACCGGTGAGCTGGCGCTGAACAGCGGCGTGCTGGGCATCGAACTGAACGGCACTGCGGCACCGCAGGCCGCCGCAGTCCTCAAGTCATTGAGCGACGCCAGCTACTACAACGGAAAGTTCTGCCACCGCCTGACGACCTCGGAAACCTTCGGACTGCTGCAGTGCGGCGCCCCGTCCGAAGACGGCGCGGACGACCCCAACTACCGATGGGGTCCGCTGGAAAACACGCCCGCAGACAACAAGTACCCGGCAGGAACGATTGCAGTGGCCCGCAGCGGGAACAACGCCTACGGCAACGGGCACCAGTTCTTCATCGTCTACAAGGACACCACCATTCCTGCTGACACGGCCGGTGGATACACCGTAGTGGGCAAGGTAACAAGCGGCTTGGACGTGGTCACCAACATCGCCGCAGCAGGCCTGAAAACCGGCGAAAGCACCAGTGACGGCGCCCCTGTGGCACCTGTCACGATAGACTCGTTTTCTGTGAAGTAACCAGCTCCAGGCCCCGGCCCGGGGTGCATTACCTGAGCAGTCCCTCCAAGCGAAAGACTTTTAGCGGTGACAGACAGTCAGAAATCCGACGAAACAGCAGTAGTGGCCAACGAAGAAGAAGCAGTCGAGGCGATCAGGCCCGACCATGCGGAAACCTCCGTCGCGCCGGCAGCTGCACAAGAACCAGCGCCTGTTGATGAGGCAGCAGCCCAGACCGAGGCAGCAGCCGGTGACAACCCGGCACCTGCAGCGACGCCCGGGGCCGAAGCAGCCGCCAATGAGCCGGCCGCACCGCGACCTGCCCCGTCAGCAGCCCCGACACCTGCAGCGCTTGCGGCCCGCCCCAAGGCTCCCGCCGCCGTCGTTCCCGCTGCCCCTGCCGTGTCCGCCGCGTCGCTTGCCGAGGCAGCCA
This sequence comes from Arthrobacter sp. YN, assembly GCF_002224285.1. GTDB lineage: Bacteria > Actinomycetota > Actinomycetes > Actinomycetales > Micrococcaceae > Arthrobacter. Next base: position 2,943,591 of record NZ_CP022436.1, read on the forward strand.
AGTGGGGCCGCGCCGAAGGTGATGGCCACGTGTTCCTGACGCTGGATGGTGAGGAGATCGCCGTCGGCCAGTACCCGGGTGTCAGTCCCGACGAAGCACTGGGTTACTTCGCCCGGAAGTTCGACGACATTATTGCCCAGGTTGTCCTGTTGGAACACCGTGTGGAATCCAAGGCCCCGGCCACGGACATGCAAAAGACTGTCACCCATCTGCGCGAGCAACTTGCAGAGCGCACCATGGTGGGCGATATCCGGTCTGCGGAAACACGCCTGGATGCCCTTTCCACCCAGATCGTGGAGCTGGAAAAATCAGAGAAGGCTGCACACGAGGCTGTGCGGGCCGGCGAACTCGCTGCCCGCGAAGCAATCGTGTCCGAAGCCGAGTCCATTGCCGGGCAGGATCCTGCCCAGATTCAATGGAAGACCTCCAGCGCCCGCATGAACGAGTTGTTTGAAACCTGGAAGACGGCGCAGAAGAGCGGCGTACGTTTGGGGCGGAGCAACGAGGACGCATTGTGGAAGCGGTTCCGTTCGGCCCGCACAGTCTTTGACCGTCACCGCCGCGCCTACTTCTCGCAACTTGACAGCAACAATTCAGCAGCAAAGTCTGCCAAGGAAGCGCTGATCGCCGAGGCCGAGGCCCTCTCCACTTCCACCGATTGGGGATTCGCCGCCGGTGAATACCGCAGGCTGATGGACCAGTGGAAGGCAACGCCCCGCGCGAGCCGCAAGGATGACGACGCACTGTGGGGCCGGTTCCGCGCCGCACAGGACGTCTTCTTCAGCAACCGCCAGGCGGCCAACGACCAGATCGACCAGGAGTACACCGCGAACCTGGTGGTCAAGGAGCAGCTCGTAGCCGAAGCGCAGGCCCTGCTTCCCATCAAGGACCTCAACGCGGCCAAGAAGGCCCTCCAGTCCATCAGGGACCGCTGGGAAGATGCCGGCAAGGTTCCGCGTGGGGACATGGGACGCATCGAGGCCGGACTCCGCAAGGTTGAAGACGCCGTCAAGGAAGCCGAAGAAGAGAAGTGGCGCCGGAGCAACCCGGAGACCAAGGCGCGCACCAACAGCGCCCTCTCGCAACTGGAAGCTGCCATCGCCGGTCTCAAGGATGACCTTGAAAAGGCTGAAAAGGCAGGCGACCAGCGCCGTATCAAGACTGCCCGCGAGGCTTTGGAGGCCCGCCAGGCGTGGCTGGACCAGATTCAGCGCTCTGCCAGCGATCTCGCCTAGCGCTCTTGGGTTAGCAGTACCGCAGGCTCCGTTCCGGTTATCCACATAACCGGAACGGAGCCTGTACTGCTTGGGCGGCTGCGCGGAATGATCGGTGGATGGACCCCGCTGTCGCCGCCCCGCACTTATCGGAGCCGGCCATCCCAGAGCTGTACTCCCCCCACCGGATCTTCACCTGGAACGAACTGCAGAGCATGGCCTTCGACGGCATCCTGCTGCCGCTCTACGGGAAGAGTTACGCCTCGCCGGGAACCGCAATCACCCATCGCCTCCGGGCCCGCGCAGCAGCCCTCACAGTTCCGGAACGGATCCGGACCAAAGTAGTTGCCGGGCGGCTGACCGCCGCGTGGATCTACGGCTGCGCGAACCCCCGGAGCGCCTGTCACTCCTGGTTGATGCGAAGCACCGCATTTCAAGTCTGCGCGGAAGCACCGCCTGCAGCCTCCACGAAGTGCGGCTGGGTCAGATGGACGTAGTGAGCCTGGGCGGGATGCTGGTGAGCAGCCCGCTCCGCACTGCAGCGGACATCGCCTTGCACGTGGAGAGTGACCGCGCCCTGCCTGTCCTGAGGCGCCTCCTGGCCAAGAAAGACCTCGGGATCCGGTTGAGACTCCTCACGCTGGCCGTGGAGGCAGCACCGCGGGTTCCCCACAAGCGGCGTGCCCTGGCCACCCTTGCACACCTTGCTGCCGGCTAGCTCCGCCGCCTGTTACCTGTGGTGCGGTAGACATCAAAGACGCCATCAATGCGGCGTACGGCATTCAGGACGTGGTGCAAGTACTTGGGGTCGCCCATTTCAAAAGCGAACTTCGAGATGGCAACCCTGTCGCTCGAGGTGTGGACCGAGGCAGCGAGGATGTTCACGTGGTTCTCGGACAGAATCCGCGTCACGTCGGACAACAGGGATTTACGGTCCAACGCCTCCACCTGGATTTCCACCAGGAAGACGCTCGACTGTGTGGGAGCCCACTCCACTTCCACGATTCTGTCCGGCTGGTCCCGGAGTCCCGAAACGTTGGTGCAATCGGTCCGGTGGACGGAGACACCCGAGCCGCGGGTGACGAATCCCAGGATGGGGTCCGGTGGAACGGGTGTGCAACAACGGGCCAGTTTGACCCAGACGTCGCCCACACCACGGACGATGACTCCGGAGTCCGAGAATTTGGACTTGGCAACCTGCGTCGGAATGCTGACTTCGTCGAGGTCTTCATCCGGAGTCTCGTGGCCTCCCAAGTGCTCGACGAGTTTTTCCATCACGGATTGGGCGGACGTATGTCCATCACCGACGCCCGCATAGAGACCGGAGATATCAACGTAGTGGAAGTCCTCGGCCACCGCAGACAAGGCATCGTGCGTCATCAGGCGCTGCAACGGCAGGTTTTGCTTCCGCATGGCCCGCGTCAGCATGTCCTTGCCGCGATCGATTGCTTCTTCGCGGCGTTCCTTGGTGAACCACTGGCGGATCTTGTTGCGTGCACGTGCCGACTTGACGAAGTGTTGCCAGTCCTGGCTGGGACCGGCTCCTTCAGCCTTGGACGTGAAGATCTCCACCCAGTCGCCATGGTTCAGCTCACTGTTGAGCGGGACCAGCTTGCCGTTGACGCGGGCCCCGATGGTCCTGTGGCCGACCTCCGTGTGGACGGCGTAGGCAAAATCAACGGGAGTCGATCCCGCGGGCAGAGCCATGACCTCACCCTTCGGGGTGAAGACGAAAACTTCGCGTGCATTAATTTCGTAACGCAGGGAGTCCAGGAACTCGCCGGGGTCCGACGTTTCCTGCTGCCAGTCCACCAGGGACCTCAACCAGCCCATGTCCCCGTCGCGCGGGCTGCCGGGGCCCTGCGCCGTGCGGTTTGGCTGGTCCTTGTACTTCCAGTGCGCTGCCACACCGTACTCGGCCCGGCGATGCATTTCATGGGTTCGGATTTGGATCTCCACGGGCTTGCCGCCCGGGCCGATCACCGTGGTGTGCAGCGATTGGTACATGTTGAACTTGGGCATGGCGATGTAGTCCTTGAACCGCCCCGGAAGGGGATTCCATCGCGAATGCAGGGTACCCAGTGCTGCGTAACAGTCCCGGACCGAGTCCACCAGGACGCGCACGCCCATGAGGTCGTTGATGTCGTCGAAGTCCTTATCCCGGACGATCATCTTCTGGTAAATCGAGTAGTAGTGCTTGGGACGCCCGGTGATGGTCGCCTTGATCCTGGCGGTGCGCAAATCATCTGCTATCTGGTTGCGGATGACACTGAGGCTCTTCTCGCGCTCAGGCGTACGGTCCCCCACCATGCGCACGATTTCCTCGTACACCTTGGGGTACAGGGCAGCGAAGGACAGGTCTTCGAGCTCCCACTTGATGGTGTTCATGCCCAGGCGGTGAGCCAGGGGGGCAAAGATCTCCAGCGTTTCACGAGCCTTGCGCGAGGAAGACTCAGCGGAGACAAAGCGCCACGTACGGGCGTTGTGCAGGCGGTCCGCCAACTTGATCATCAGGACCCGAATGTCCTTGGCCATGGCCACAACCATCTTGCGGACGGTCTCTGATTGCGCGGCTTCGCCAAAGCTGACCTTGTCCAGTTTGGTCACGCCATCCACCAGCATGGCAACCTCGGGACCAAAATCCCTCGTCAGGTCAGCCAGCGTGTAGGGGGTGTCCTCCACGGTGTCGTGAAGCAACGCCGCCGCCAGAGTGGTGCCTGTCATTCCGAGTTCAGCCAGGATGGTGGCCACGGCCACCGGATGGGTGATGTAGGGATCACCACTCTTGCGTTTCTGGCCCTGGTGGCTTCGCTCTGCTATGGCGAAGGCCCGCTGGATCAGGTCAAAGTCCTCTTTGGGGTTGTTGGCCCGTACTGTCCGCAGCAAAGGTTCGAGGATCGGAGAGTACGGAGCCACGCCACGGCCGGTCAGACGGGCCAAACGGGAACGTGTACGCTCCCGGCGCCCCGGAAAGGTTGGACGCGCGCCAGGGGTATCCACCGGAACAGCTCCCGCAGTCCGTCCAGCCATGCTTGTTGCTGGAACCGCCACAGCATTGTGGCCGTCTTCCCCGCCCGCCGGTGGTGCCGACGTCGCACGTTCTTCCACAGAAGTACCCCTCACAACCGAATAATTCTCTAAGTCTATTCCCGTAAGTGAATGCTTCTGCAAATGGGCAGCACATGACGCACGGGACGGGCAAGTCAAAGAGCCGGTCCCCGCATATGTGCGGGGACCGGCTCAATGGTCAAACAGAGGCGTAGCGACGGGCCTAGACGGTGACGTCGGCCCGGCGGTGGGCTACCTTCTTGGCCTGCTTTACGAGTTCCGGCTCACCCTGGCGCAGCCACGCGTACAGGGGCGCCGCAATGAAGATCGTGGCAGCCGTACCAATGATGATGCCCACGAACAACGCCAGGGAGAGGTCCCGCAGCGTGCCAGCGCCCAGGAGGCCTGCACCGATAAAGAGGATTGCTGCTACAGGGAGGACGGCCACCATCATGGTGTTGATGGAGCGGACCAGAGTTTGGTTGATGGCAAGGTTAACTTCTTCACCGAACGTGCGGCGGGTCGAGGTGGTGATGTCCGCCGTGTTTTCACGAATCTTGTCGAACACCACCACGGTGTCGTACAGCGAGTAGCTGAGGACCGTCAGGAAGCCGATAATGGCCGACGGGGTAACTTCGAAGTCACTCAGGGCATAGATTCCCGCTGTAATGAACATGGTGACCAGCATGCCCACCAACGCCGACAACGACATCTTCCAGGTCCTGAAGTACAGGGCCATCAGGACAGCCGCCAAACCAACGAACACCACCAGGCCGATGAGCGCCTGTCGCGTGACATCCTGTCCCCAGGTCGGACCCACGAAGTTGGAGGTCACTTCGTTTTCCGTAACCCCGTAGGCGCTGGTGAGGCCATCCTTGATGCGGTTCGTCTCGTCGTCGGTCAACTGGTCCGTCTGGATCCGCATGGTGTTGCCGGCGACATTGGCCACGCGCGGGATGGCGCCGGGTACGACGTCGTGCACGGCCTTTTCGCCAAGGCTCGCGTCGGTGGTGCTCACGTTGGAAACGGTGAACTCCGAGCCGCCACGGAACTCAATGCCAAGGTTGAAACCACCCTTGGCCACCGGGATGAGGATGGAGAGGGCCACGGCGACGGCCGCGATGATGAACCAAATCTTCTTCGAATTTACAAAGTTGTATGAGCGCTTACCCGTGTAAAGCTCATGGCCGAAGGTTGCGAAGCTCGTCGTCATTACTTCTCCTCCTTGGTTGCCGTGGAGGAACCAGTCAGCTGGCCCTTTTCGGCAAGACGCCGTTCAGCGATGGTCATGCGACGTTCTGCTTCAGCTGCGGCACCGCTGTTACGCGGACGCACGGGCGCGGGCTTGTCCTCGGGAGAGCGGAGCCTTCCGGCCCCACGGTACAGGGGAACTGCGCCCAAACGGTCAGGGGAAAGCCCGGAGAACCTGTGACCTTCGCCGAAGAACTTAGTGCGCGCCAGGAGCTGCAGCGTGGGGTGCGTAAACATGAACACCACAATGAGGTCGGCAACCGCCGTCAAGCCGAGCGTGAACGCGAAACCACGGACGTTGCCCACAGCCACGAAGTAGAGGACAACTGCAGCCAGGAGATTGACCGCCTTGGAAGCCAGCACCGTTCGCTTGGCGCGCTTCCATCCGTTCTCCACCGCGGAAACAAGTCCGCGGCCTTCGCGCAATTCATCGCGGATACGCTCGAAGTAGACGATGAACGAGTCAGCGGTCTGGCCGATGGCCACGATCAAACCAGCCACGCCGGCGAGGGAGAGTCGATAGTTCTCGGTCCAGCCGAGGATCGCGATGGCCAGATAGGTTAAGACGCCGGCCACCACCAAGGAAGCGATGGTGACAAGGCCCAGGGCCCGGTATTGGAAGAGTGAATAGACCACCACCAGCAGTAAGCCGATCATGCCGGCCAACAACCCGAGCCGGAGCTGGTCCCCACCCAAGGTGGCCGAAATCTGCTCCTGTGACTGGATCTCGAAGCTGATGGGCAGGGCACCGTAACGGAGCTGATCGGACAGCGCTTTGGCAGTAGCCTGCGTGAAGTCTCCCGTGATCTGCGGGCGTCCGTCCGTGATCACTGCCAGGGAACGCGGTGCGGAAATGACTTTGTCGTCCAGGACAATGGCGAACTGGGACTTGGGATCTTCAGTTCCTTGCGCCTGGGCCGCCACATAGTACTGGTTGAGCCGCTCGGTGACGGCCTTGAACTTCTCGGTGGCATCCCCGTTGAAGACGATGTTCACACCCCAGGAGTTGGTGACCGAACCCTGGGCGCCCTGCACCTGGGAGAAAGTGGAATCGCTGATGTCCTGGCCCCGGACTTCTACCGGTCCAAGGATGTACTTGAGGGCCGGAGTCTTGGCTGTGGCAGCTTCGCAGGTTACAAGGGGCTTGGCCGGATCGGAGCGTTCACGCCTTTCAGTCGAAGGATTGACGCAGTCAAGTGCTTCGAATTCCTTCTGGACTTCGGGGGTGATCCAGTTGACATCACTCGCGTTGGCCGGCTCCGCCGTCGGCTTGTTCAGCTGGTCATCCGGTGTGCGTGATTCCACCGGGACGGCCGCGGGATCTCCGTAGGTAATGACAGGCCGGAAGTTCATGTCGGCCGAAGCCTGGATCAAGTCGCGGGTTTCCTTGGAAGGTGTACCCGGGAGGCTGACCACAACATTGCGGCCGGACTGGGTGCTGATCTCTGCTTCAGCAACGCCCGAGCCATCAACCCGCTGACGGATGATCGCAACTGCCTGGTTGAGCTGCTCTTCGTTGATCTCGCTGGATCCGTCAACCCTGGGCGCCAGGATCATCTGGGTACCGCCCTCGAGGTCCAAGGCAAGCTTGGGTGCCCAGCTGGCATTACCAGTCAAAACTCCGCCACCCAGGACGGCGGTGAGTACAACGAATATTGCTCCAAGCCAGGTCAGCACCCTGCGGGCTGAATTTTTGGGGCCGGTCCGTGCCATTATCGATCTTCCTGTTATCGCCGGACAGCCGCCGGCCAACGCATGTGAGCGTCTGCCGGCGGCTCTCAGCTGCCGTAGAAGTTGCCTTGCGCGGGGGTGCCGCGCCTGACGATCCTAGTTGTCCTTCTTGTCCTCTTTGTTGAGGCGCGCAATGGTTTCTTCGGGCGTCTCAACTGCGGCAGGAGCTTCAGCATCTGCGGTAGTCAGGGAAGAAGCGTCGTCCGGTACAACCGGGGCTTCCTCAGCGGGCGCTTCAACTACCTTGGTGACGGCCTGGCGGTGAACCGTGGCCTCGTTACCCGGGGAAAGTTCGATGACAACCTTGTTCTCGGCTTCGTCGATGGAGACGATGCGGCCAAAGAGACCGAAGCTGGTCATGACGTCGACGCCCGGAGCGAACTTGGACTGCATTTCAGCCTGCTGCTGCTGGGTCTTCTTGTTGCGGCGGAACATCATGAAGACAAAGAGTCCAAGCATGACGAACAGCAATATGGTCATTGGATCCACAGGGAAGTTCCGTTCTGTACTTACGTTTTGGTTCACGGCAACGTCCCTGGCAGATCCGCGAGGCGGCTGCATGGATCAAGGACTCGAACGTGCCGAGCGTCATACCAGTCTAGAGGGAAAAGCTGAACACGGCGTGTTAACCGACGGTATCTACGCTTTCGGCGTGGTTTTCATCCTCGCCGAAGAGTGCCAGGGCTTCCTGGCCGAAGACTCCGGCCGGCACGGCGTAACCGAGATGCGTCCACGCTGAAGCCATGGCGATGCGGCCACGCGGCGTTCGGCCCAGCAGTCCTTCACGCACCAAAAACGGCTCGGCCACGGTCTCCACCGTTTCCGGTTCCTCTCCCACGGCAATCGCCAGTGTGGACAACCCCACAGGACCGCCGTTGAACTTGGTGATGAGCGCTTCCAGCACGGAACGGTCCAGCCGGTCCAGTCCCCGCGCATCCACTTCATACATGTCCAAAGCCGCTGAAGCAGACCGGGCGTCAATCTGGTCAATGCCATGAACCAGGGCCCAGTCACGGACCCGGCGAAGGAGACGGTTGGCAATTCGTGGAGTACCACGCGACCGACCGGCGATCTCAGTAAACCCGGCCGAGTTCACCTTCAGGTCCAGCAGGCCTGCAGATCGACGAAGGACGAGCTCCAGTTCAGCAACCGAGTAGAACTCGAGGTGGCCTGTGAAGCCGAAGCGGTCACGCAACGGACCCGGCAGGAGGCCTGCGCGGGTGGTGGCTCCTACCAGCGTAAACGGAGGCAACTCCAGGGGAATGGCCGTAGCGCCGGCTCCCTTGCCCACCACAATGTCCACCCGGAAGTCTTCCATGGCCATGTAGAGCATTTCCTCTGCAGGCCTGGACATCCGGTGGATTTCATCCAGGAACAGGACCTCCCCCTCGGAAAGCGAGGAGAGGATGGCGGCGAGGTCTCCGGCGTGCTGGATGGCAGGACCACTGCTGATACGCAATGGCGCGTTCATTTCTGCCGCGATGATCATGGCCAGAGTTGTCTTGCCCAGGCCTGGTGGGCCGGACATCAAGACGTGGTCGGCACTGCGTCCGCGCATCTTTGAGGCCTCGAGGACCAGGGCCAGTTGCTTACGCACGCGGTGCTGGCCGACGAAATCATGCAGGTTCTTAGGGCGGAGCGCAGCCTCAATGACCCGCTCTTCCGGCTCCTCTCCCCCGTTGACGAGTGATTGCTCAGCCACGGCTGCCTACGCGATTGCCGGCGCGTGCGCCGTCCTGGCCCAGCCAGCGCAGTGTAGCGCGGAGGATCTGGGCCACGTTACCCGCCTCCACCAGCTCCGGAGAGTCGGCCATGGCTTTGTCGATGCTGCCCGCAGCGTCCTTCTCGGACCACCCCAGGCTGGTCATGGCAGCGACTACCTGGGGCTTCCACTCGGCGTTGGTGGCAGCCTGGGCAGCAGTGGCTGCGGAGCCGGTGCCATGCGGAACCAGTTTGCCCGCGAGTTCCAGGACGATCCGGCCGGCCACCTTGGGCCCAATTCCGGGGACCTTGGTGAAAGCCTTGCCATCACCGGTGTGTGCTGCCACACGGATTGCTTCAGGCTCGTGCACGGCCAGGACGGCCAGTGCCAGCCTCGGCCCCACGCCGCTGACGCTGAGCAGGACGTCGAAAACTTCACGTTCGTCGTCATCCGCGAAACCGAACAACGTGAGGGAATCTTCACGGACGATCATGGACGTGAAGAGCTTGGCCTCGGTTCCGACCTTGAGGTGGCTCAGGGTTTGCGGGGTGGCGAAGACGCTCATACCCGCCCCATTGAGGTCAATGACGGCGGTGGACAAACCCACGTGGGCTACGGTTCCACGAAGAAAACTGATCAAGACCCGGCTCCTGAATAATTACGGCCCAAGCGGACTATCCGAACATATCTACGAATACCCTAGCAAGGACGGTGGGGAATCACCGTGCGCGGCGCGCTTTGGCTTCGGCGTCGGCCCAGGCCTTCTGAGCGGGAGTCAGCGAACCGGCACCGGAGGAACCACCCGCTGCGCCCATTCCGCTGCCCGCCCGCCATGCGTGCGTCAGGGCCAGAGCCAGGGCGTCTGCGGCATCGGCTGGCTTGGGTGGAGCGTCCAGGCGCAGGATCTTGGTCACGAGTTTGGTGACAGCGTCTTTGTTGGCCGTTCCACTGCCGGTCACTGCGGCTTTGACCTCAGAGGGAGTGTGCAGGGCCACCGGAATGCCACGGCGGGCGGCCGCAGCGATCACCACACCGGAGGCCTGGGCGACACCCATTACCGTGCTGACGTTCAGCTGGGAGAAAACGCGCTCGACGGCGACGACATCCGGCTCGTGCCGGTCCAGCCATTCATCGATCGCTTCAGCGATCACCAGCAGGCGCTTGTCCAAGGTCTGGTCAGCGGACGTTCCCACCACTCCGACAGCCACCATGGTGGCTCTGCGGTTCCGCTCAATGTCCACTACGCCGATGCCGCAACGGGTAAGGCCCGGATCGACTCCCAATACGCGAAGAGTCAAGTCCGGGCCTTCCTGGTTGAAATCAACATTGGTTGCTGCCCCGCCTAGTCGGCGTCGAGGGCAGCCTGCACTTCCTCGCTGAAGTCCGCGTTGCTGTAGACGTTCTGGACATCGTCCAGGTCTTCCAGTGCATCGACGAGCTTCATGAACTTCCTGGCACCATCGACATCGAGTTCCACCTGCATGGACGGAACGAATTCGGCTTCATCGGTTTCGTAGTCGATGCCGGCGTCTTTGAGGGCGTCGCGGATGGCCTGGAGGTCGGAGGGCTCGGAATGGATTTCCCAGTTCTCGCCGCTGTCCTTCACTTCCTCAGCTCCGGCTTCCAGGACGGCCATCAGGATGTCGTCTTCGCTGAGGCCGTTCTTCGGCAGGACCACAACACCCTTGCGGGCGAAGAGGTAGCTGACCGAACCGGGGTCGGCAATGGTGCCGCCGTTGCGGGAAATGGCGAGGCGGACTTCCGAAGCTGCCCGGTTTTTGTTGTCGGTCAGACATTCGATCAGCAGGGCAGAACCCTGCGGACCGCGTGCTTCGTACATGATTTCGGTGTAGTCGACTACCTCACCAGTGAGGCCGGCACCACGTTTGATGGCGCGGTCGATGTTGTCGTTGGGTACCGACGTCTTCTTGGCCTTGGTGACAGCCAACTCCAGGCCGGGGTTGCCGGCGAGGTCCGGGCCGCCCATGCGGGCAGCAACTTCGATGTTCTTGATCAGTTTCGCGAACGACTTTGCACGCCTGCCATCAATAATGGCTTTCTTGTGCTTGGTGGTCGCCCATTTGGAGTGGCCTGACATGCTTTACGCTTCTCCTCTGATCATTCGAATAAAGAGTTCATGCACGCGCTTCTCCCCAGTCACTTCCGGATGGAAGGAGGTGGCCAGCAGGTGGCCGGAGCGCACTGCAACAATTCTAGCCACTCCGTGCAAAGCAGCTGTGTGGCTGGCGTGGTCAGGATCAACCTGCGCCAGGATTTCGACGTCCGGACCTACACGTTCCACCCAGGGACCGCGAATGAAGACAGCGTGGACGGGATCCACGCCTGACTCCCCGGCACTGAAGTCCAGGCCCTTGAAATCGAGGTCCGTTTCGAAGGATTCACGCTGGCGGCCAAATGCGTTCCGGCGCACGGTGATGTCCAGGCCGCCAAAAGTCTGCTGGGGATTTCCTTTAAGGTCCTTGGCGGGATCGGCGATTTCATCGGCCAGCAGGATCATACCGGCGCAGGAGCCATAGACGGGAAGGCCGTCTGCTATGCGCTTTTGGATAGGATCGCGCAGTTCGAAAATCCGCGACAATTTGTCGATGGTGGTGGATTCGCCGCCGGGGATGATCAGGCCGTCAACATCGTCCAGCTCGGACGGCCGGCGGATGCCCACGCCGGTGGCTCCAGCGGCCTCCACAGCGTGGATATGCTCGCGGAAGTCGCCTTGGAGTGCCAGAACGCCGATCCTGAGTCCTGAACCCACGCGCGATGAAGCGTCGGAAAGGGGGTTGGTCATTGATCCATCATAGTGCGCTGCGCCTGCCGCGACGTCTTCCGCGACCACCGGGGACTGCCGTCAGTCCGGGTTCCATGCCCTGACTGGGATATATTACAGAGCATGCTTTCCTTCAGCGTCCCCCTCGGCAAGCTGGTCCGCACACTGTCCCGGCTTCGGGGCGGAGGATCAGCTTTTCCCGGCCTGGTGGTTGAGAAAATCGACCCCGGCTTCATGCAGCGAACGCTGGCCTCACTCCCCCATGGCGTGGCCGTGGTCAGTGGCACCAACGGCAAGACCACCACCACCAAGATGGTGGTGGAACTCCTGGAAAGCCAAGGCCTGAAGGTCTTCACCAACCGCTCCGGCAGCAACTTCACCCGTGGCGTGGCCGCTTCCCTCCTCGGCGAAGTTGACTGGCGCGGACGGCTCGATGCCGACATCGCCATCCTGGAGCTCGACGAAGCGCATGCCGTGCATTTCGTCAACAAGGTGGAGCCCCGGTTCAGCCTCCTGCTCAATGTCCTGCGCGACCAATTGGACCGCTTTGGCGAAATCGACAAGACTGCCCGCTTGCTGGAGCACATTGCCTCCAGGACCACGGACACCGTGGTCCTGAACCGCGAAGATCCCCGCGTGGCCCGGATCTCGAAGATCCTTCATGACGTTGATGCACTTCACCACCCCGCCGTTCGGTACTTCGGCCTCGACGAGTCCCTGCGCAGCACTTTCCCGAACGACGACGAAATGCGAACCTCGGGGTCCGGGCCGTCGCCGTCCGGAACTCCGGTGGCCGCTGCGGAAGGTGAGCCAGTAGAACTGCCGGCCGCCGACGTCGTACTCCGCCGGGTAGGGGCGCAGGACGCCGAGTTCGAGTTCGACGGCGAAACTGTCAGTACCGCGATGAAGTTGCGTGGCGTCTACAACATCTTCAACGCAGCTGCCGCCTTGTCGCTGGCACGCGCGGTCCTCGGTACCGGCCCGGTGGACACCCCGAAACTGGTCAAGGCGCTGGGTGAAGTAGCTCCCGCCTTTGGTCGCGGCGAAAGCCTCACCGTGGATGGTCAGCCCCTGGAACTTGTCCTGGTGAAAAACCCCAGTGGATTCCGGCTCGGGCTCAAGTCCTTCCCTGCCGGTGGATACGCCACCATGATTGCCATCAACGACAACTACGCGGACGGCAGGGACATGTCCTGGCTCTGGGACGTGGAGTTCGAGTCATTGCGCGAGGATGGCGTGGAAGTCCTCACCGGCGTCCGCGCCTATGACATGGCGCTGCGGCTGCAGTACGACGAAGTGCCCTTTGGCGTGGTGGAACCGGACATCACCGCTGCTCTGCGCACCTTCATCAACGGCTCCCGCGGCAAACCCAAGCGAATTTTCTGCACGTACACCTCCATGCTCGCGATCCGTCGCGAACTCGCCAAAATCACCATAGTTGAGGTGGTCTCATGACCTCGGAAGTACAGCCAACGCCGGAAACACAGCCCGAATCGCCACAGCCCGGCAAGGGGACCCTCCGCGTCCTCCAGCTCTACCCCCGCGAGATGAACATTTATGGCGACTGGGGCAACGCCCTGGTCCTCCAGCAGCGCATCAAGTGGCACGGCTATACACCGGAGTTGCTGGAGTACAACGTGGGTGACGACTTTCCCGAGGACATTGACATTGTGGTCGGTGGAGGAGGACAGGACAGCGGACAGCTGGTCATCCAGGACGACCTCCAGGCACGCGCGGACCACCTTCGGGAACTGGCCGACGGCGGTGCCCCCATGCTGGTGATCTGCGGTCTCTACCAGCTTTTCGGTAAGTTCTTCAAAACCAGCGCTGGGCCTGTCATCCCCGGAATCGGCATCCTTGACGTCGAAACCCACGGCACGGATGAGCGGCTCATTGGAAACGTGATCATGAAGTCCACCGAGTTCGGGGACATTCTGGGCTACGAGAACCACAGCGGACAGACCACCCTGGGTCCCGGCGTCGAACCTCTTGGGACCGTCACCAAAGGTGCCGGTAACAACAGCAAGGACGGGCACGAAGGCGCGCGCTACAACAATGTTGTGGCCAGTTACCTGCATGGCTCATTGCTGCCGAAGAACCCCGCGATAGCCGACTTCCTCATCCGAACGGCGGCCGAGCGCAAGTACGGCACGTTCGTACCGGGGAAGCCCGACGACGACTACGCCCGCCTCGCGCGCGAACACGCCGCCCGCCGGCCGCGGTAGGCGCTACTTCTCCTTGGTGATCAGCAGTTCATGCGCGCCCGCCGTCGCGGCGCCCATGGACTCAACCACTTCTTTGGTTCGTTGGTAAGTGGCAGCGTCGGCTGCCGGTGATGCGCAGACTCCCTGTGGAGCGTCGCTGGCCACTGAGCACCACCGGTAGGGATCGCGGACAATCACCGACGGCGCCCAGGCAAGGTCCGAAGCGGTCCACGCACCCGCGGCGTTCTGGCTGAACTGGGCCCTCACCAGCAGCCCTTCGTTATTGAGCACGTACCAGGGCGACAGCTCGGTGACACCGTTGCCCAGTCCGTACACAATCCACGTGCCCTTGTAATTTTCGATCGGCAGCACAGAGTGTGTGTGGTGCCCGTAGATCATGGTGAACTGGCCGCTGTCCACCAACGCGTGCGCAACATCCTGCTGCTGGGCGTTGGCTTCGCTGGCATATTCGTCGCCTGCGTGCATCACTCCCAGGACGATGTCCGCTCCCAGCGCCTTGGCTTGCGTTGCCTTGGCGATCATGGCTGCGGGATCAAGCTCGTCCACCAACCACGGGTACTCGGGGATCTGGCCGTTGTGGCCGTAGGTACCGATGATGACTGCCACCTTGGCAGCCTCCGTTTGGAGCATCAGGATTTCCTTGGACTCCGCTTCGGTCCGATAGGAGCCTGTGTGCTTGAGTCCGGCAGCGTCCAGGGCATCGAGAGTCCGCAGAAGACCGTCGGTCCCGCGGTCAATGGTGTGGTTGCTCGCCGTGGTGCACGCCTGGTAACCAACGTCCTTGGAGGCGGTGATGATCTGCGGCGGAACATTGAAGGACGGATAGGCCGAGAAGGGCCCTTCGGGCGTCGCCACCGGTGTTTCCTGATGACAGATGGCGAGGTCGCTGTTGCGGATGTAACGTCGCTGTCCTTCAAGGAGGGGGACGAACGTGTACCCGGGAAGGCCGGCCGCCGCGGCGTCGGCCCTTGCCTGCTGCCATAACTGGGTGTGGACCAACATGTCGCCGGTTACGGTGATGGAGGTGCAACGAAGTTCGGGGCAGGCCGGCCCTTTGCCGGGGGTGGGGTTCGGCGCTGGAGTGCGGGTTGGCGTTGGTGACTCCGAAGCGGGAGCAGAGGCCGCAGCGCTGCGGTTCTGGTCATCAGTTTCGGCAATGACGCCACAGGCGCCCAGTGACAATGCCGCCAACGCAGTCATTGTCACGAGCATGGCCCGTGAACGACGGATCCGTCCTGCCGCAGATGTGATCTTCCCCATGGTTTTCATCCTACGGCGGAAGAGCTGCACGCCCGGGCGTGCCGCTCTTGAGGACACGATTCTTACGTGAAAGAGTCACTTCATGACCAATCCCCTCCTGAGCCCCAGCCCCCTGCCGTATGGACTTCCGGCGTTCGCCAGCCTCACCCCTGGGCACTATGCCGAGGCTGTCGATACCGGATTGGCCAGGCACCTGCAGGAAATCCAAGCCATCACGGACAACCCCGAACCGGCAACGTTCCAGAATACGGCTGTGGCCATGGAGCGCTCCGGGCTCCTTCTGCACAGGGCGGCTGCAGCGTTCTTCACTGTGGTTTCGGCCGATGCCGATGATGCCATCAAAGCCCTGGAGACCGAGTTGTCACCCAAGTTCTCAGCGCACCAGGACGCCGTGTACATGAACCGGGCCTTGTATGAACGGTTCGCCGCGATCGACGTCTCGGATCTTGACCCCGAATCCTCGCGTCTGGTGGAGGAATACCTTAAGGAGTTCCGGCAGTCCGGTATCCAGCTTGATGCCGCTGGACAACAACGCCTGAGGGATGTCAACGCAGAACTCTCGCGGTTGGGAACCGAATTCGGTCAGCGGGTCAAGGACGGCATGAAGTCCGCCGCGCTCTTGCTCGACGACGCCGGAGACCTGGCAGGGCTGCCTGCCGAAGACGTCACTGGGGCCAGCGAGGCAGCAAAAGCGGCCGGGCACGAGGGAAAGCACCTGCTGACGCTCATCCAGCCCAGCAACCAGCCCGCTATCGCGTCGCTGGAGAACCGGACCATCCGGCGTCGTTTGTATGAAGCGTCCCTGGCGCGCGGCATCAGCGGTGGGACCACGGATGTGCGGGACCTCGTGTCAGCTACTGTTCGGTTGCGTGCGGAGAAGGCCCGCCTTCTGGGTTTCGCGAACTATGCCGAGCTTGTGGTGGACCAGCAGACCGCACCAAACTTCGACGATGTGGAGGCCATGCTTGGCCGGCTGGCCCCTGCCGCCGTCCGGAACGCCCAGTCCGAGGCCGAGGCCCTGGCTGCTTCCGCCGGACATGACCTCGAGCCGTGGGACTGGGCCTACTACTCCGCCCGGGTCCGCAAGGAGAAGTTCGACGTGGACGAGCAAGCGCTGCGCCCCTACTTCAGCTTGGACAGCGTCCTCTCAGACGGCGTCTTCCATGCTGCCACCCAGTTGTACGGCATCACTTTCCACGAGCGGTCCGACCTTGATGGCTACCACCCGGAGGTGCGCATCTGGGAAGTGCGTGACGAGGACGGCCAAGGAATCGGACTGTTCCTGGGCGACTACTACACCCGTGCTTCGAAGCGTGGTGGCGCGTGGATGAATTCCCTGGTGGAACAGTCCAGCCTGCTGGGAACAAAGCCGGTGGTGATCAACAACCTCAACATCACCAAACCTGCTCCCGGCGAGCCCACGCTGTTGACCCTCGACGAGGTCCGCACTGTTTTCCACGAGTTCGGCCATGCACTGCACGGGCTGTTTTCCGACGTCACCTACCCGCGTTTCTCCGGCACATCCGTTCCCCGGGACTTTGTGGAATATCCGTCGCAGGTCAACGAAATGTGGATCATGTGGCCTGAAGTCCTGGCCAACTACGCCCGTCATTACTCCACGGGGGAACCACTCCCCCAGGCCACCGTGGACAAACTCAATGACTCACTGCTGTGGGGCGAAGGATTCGCCACCACCGAGTACCTTGCAGCAGCCCTGCTGGACCTGACCTGGCACGTGCTGGCTGAAGCGGACGTTCCGGAGGACGTCATTGCGTTCGAAGCCAAAGCCCTTGCCGGCGCGGGCATTGCCCACCCGCTGATTCCACCGCGGTACCGGACGGGCTACTTCCAGCACATCTTTGCCGGAGCGGGCTACGCAGCCGGCTACTACTCCTACATTTGGAGCGAAGTACTGGATGCGGACACCGTGGAATGGTTCAAGGAGAGCGGCGGCCTGACAAGGGCCAACGGCGATCACTTCCGATCCGAGCTGCTCTCACGGGGCAACAGCCGTGATCCCTTGGAGTCGTTCCGGGCGTTCCGGGGCCGCGACGCAGAGCTGGAACCCCTCCTGAAACGCAGGGGACTGGATTAGAAAAAACGACGGCGGCCGGTCACCTCGGAAGGTGACCGGCCGCCGTCGTGCGGTTAACTCTTACCAGCCGCGCTCTGCGAGGCGGTGGGGCTGCGGGATGTCGTCGACGTTGATGCCGACCATGGCTTCGCCGAGGCCGCGGGAGACCTTGGCGATCACATCAGGATCGTCGTGGAACGTAGTGGCCTTCACGACGGCGGCGGCGCGCTCTGCCGGGTTGCCGGACTTGAAGATACCCGAGCCAACGAACACGCCGTCGGCGCCGAGCTGCATCATCATCGCAGCATCAGCCGGGGTCGCGATGCCACCGGCGGTGAACAGGACCACGGGGAGCTTGCCGGTGGCGGCAACTTCCTTGACCAGTTCGTACGGGGCCTGCAACTCCTTGGCCGCAACGTACAGCTCGTCCTCCGGAAGGGCGGCGAGCTTGGCGATCTCGGAGCGGATCTTGCGCATGTGCCCGGTGGCGTTGGAAACATCGCCGGTGCCGGCTTCGCCCTTGGAGCGGATCATCGCCGCGCCCTCGTTGATGCGGCGCAGGGCCTCACCGAGGTTGGTGGCACCACAGACGAACGGGACGGTGAAGTTCCACTTGTCGATGTGGTTGATGTAGTCGGCCGGGGTCAGGACCTCGGACTCGTCGATGTAGTCAACACCTAGGGACTGCAGGACCTGGGCTTCGACGAAGTGGCCGATGCGGGCTTTGGCCATGACCGGGATGGACACGGCAGCGATGATTGCATCGATCATGTCGGGATCGGACATGCGGGACACGCCGCCCTGGGCGCGGATGTCGGCCGGGACGCGTTCGAGCGCCATGACGGCGACGGCACCGGCATCCTCGGCGATGCGGGCCTGCTCGACGTTAACGACGTCCATGATGACGCCGCCCTTGAGCATCTCCGCCATGCCCCGCTTAACGCGGCTGCTGCCCGTGACGCTGTTCGCGGACGAACCGGCTTCGTTGCTTACATCTGGTGTAGACACAAAAACCCCTATGGGTAGATAAACGACCTATTGCCGGAGGCGCGCGCAGCCACACGACCGCAATCAGCGCACACCGGGTTTTCAGGTCAAGGTGACCAAGTACTAGTAATAGTAGTCGCACGTTCCATGGTGGGAGTACATTCATTACCCCTTCGACGGGCAACAAAGGACGCTGTGGTAGGACAGGTGCACAACCCGCGCGGGACGAGTCTGGCCGTATGCCACTTCCCTGCGGACAGGCCACTTGTTAACTGCTAGCCCGCAGCAGCTCCGTCGGCCTCGGCCATGGCCTGCCGGTGCACGGTGGACATCCGCTGGATGATGGTGACCACGCTGGCCAGTGCCAGCAGGATCAGGGTTCCGAACAGCACCACGGGCGGAAGCCCCAATCCGGTCAGGCCGGTGATGAGCAGAACGGACGCCAAACGCTCGGCCCGCTCGGCGATGCCCACGCTGGCCTGGTATCCCAGGGACTCCGCCTTTGCCCTGGCATAGGAGACAACCATGCCAAGGACAAGGCAGACGACGGCGGCTGTTCCGATCGCGGGATCCCCACCATGGGTGAAGAACCAGATGGTAATGCCGGCAAAGATCGCGCCATCAGCCAAACGGTCCAAGGTGGAATCCAGGAAATTGCCCCAGCCGCCACTCCTGCCTTGGAGCCGTGCCATGATGCCATCAACGACGTCGGAGAAGGCGAAGAAGGCCACCACCACAGAGCCCCACCACAGGTGGCCGAGCGGATACAACACTAAGCCGCCCAGAATCACGCCGGCAGTGCCTGCCATGGTCACCGCGTCAGGGGAAACCCCGATCTTCAGGAGCCAACGGGCAAGTGGTGTGAAAAGTGCTGTGAAAAAGCCGCGCGCATGCCTATTCAGCATTCGACTCCCCCGGCCAGGCTTCGGCCACGAGCTTGCGGACTTCGTCCAACGTCTGCGTGATGGCCTTGGTCTGGGCGATGATCGGGAAGAAGTTGCCATCCCCGCCCCAGCGCGGGACTACGTGCTGGTGAAGATGTGCGGCGATTCCCGCGCCGCCGGTAACGCCTTGGTTCATGCCCAGGTTGAAGCCACTGGGGTTGGATACCTTCCTCAAGACCCGCATGGCGGTCTGTGTGAGTTCGGCGAACTCGGCAGTCTCTTCCACAGTGATGTCCGTGTAATCGGGCACGTGGCGGTAGGGACAAATCAACAGGTGCCCTGGGTTGTACGGGAAAAGGTTGAGGACCACATAGCAGGTCCTCCCCCGGTACACGATCAGGGATTCCTCGTCCGAGCGCGTGGGTCCTACACAGAACGGGCAGTCGTCCTTGTTCTTGAATTGATCCTGCCCGCCCTTGATGTAGGCCATGCGGTGCGGAGTCCACAGGCGCTGGAATGCGTCCGGCACGCCCGCCAGTCCGAAATCATCGGTTACGTCGGCGTCGCCCGGAATCCCAGCCGCCGCGCCTGTGTTCTCCTGCACCGTCTCTGTGTCCGTTCCGTCAGCTCTCGCGGTTCTTGACGGCGTCCACAATCCTGCGGACCGCCTCGGCCACTGGCACGCCGTTGTCCTGGCTGCCGTCACGGAAGCGGAACGATACTGCGCCTGCTTCGGCGTCCTCGCCTCCGGCAATCAGGACGAAGGGAATCTTGTCCTTGCTGGCCGTGCGGATCTTCTTGGGGAAACGGTCCGAGGAGATGTCCACTTCGGCCCGGATGCCGGCTGCCTTGAGCTGGCCCACGACGTCGAACATGTAGTCGTTGAATGTTTCGGCCACCGGGATGCCCACTACCTGGACAGGAGCGAGCCATGCCGGGAAAGCACCGGCGTAGTGCTCGGTGAGGACGCCCATGAAGCGTTCCACGGATCCGAACAGCGCGCGGTGGATCATGACCGGGCGTTGGCGGGTTCCGTCCGCAGCCTGGTACTCGAGCTCGAAACGTTCGGGCAGGTTGAAGTCCAGCTGGATGGTGGACATCTGCCAGGTCCTGCCGAGGGCATCCTTCGCCTGGACGGAGATCTTGGGACCGTAGAAGGCAGCCCCACCCGGATCGGGCACCAGTTCCAGACCGGAGGCAGCGGCAACCTCGGACAACGTGCGGGTGGCTTCCTCCCAGGCAGCGTCGTCACCAACGAACTTTTCTTCGTTCTTGGTGGAGAGCTCCAGGTAGAAGTCATCCAGGCCGTAGTCCTTGAGGAGACCCAGGACAAAGTTCAGCGTAGTGGTGAGTTCGTCCTTCATCTGCTCGCGGGTGCAGTAGATGTGGGCGTCGTCCTGTGTCATGCCACGGACGCGCGTCAGGCCGTGCACAACGCCGGACTTTTCGTAGCGGTAGACCGATCCGAATTCGAACAGGCGCAGCGGAAGTTCGCGGTAGGACCGGCCGCGGGAGCGGAAGATCAGGTTGTGCATGGGGCAGTTCATCGGCTTCAGGTAGTAATCCTGGGCCGGCTTGCGCACGGTGCCGTCTTCGTTGAATTCGGCGTCCACCTGCATGGCCGGGAACATGCCGTCCTTGTACCAGTCAAGGTGTCCGGAAACCTCGTAGAGGTGTCCCTTGGTGATGTGAGGGGTGTAGACGAACTCGTAGCCGGCATCCACGTGGCGCTGGCGGGAGTAGTCCTCCATGGCCTTGCGGATGATGCCGCCCTTGGGGTGGAACACCGGAAGACCGGATCCCAGCTCGTCCGGGAAGGAGAAGAGGTCAAGTTCCACGCCAAGCTTGCGGTGGTCGCGTCGTTCGGCTTCGGCAATCCGCTCCTGGTAGGCCTTGAGGGCTTCCTTGGTGGGCCAGGCGGTTCCGTAGATGCGCTGGAGCTGCTGGTTGTTCTGGTTGCCCAGCCAGTAGGCAGCAGAGGAACGCGTCAGCGCGAAGGCGTTGGAGATGATTTTGGTGTTCTGCAGGTGGGGACCGCGGCAAAGGTCGCACCAGATGCTCTCGCCGCTCTTGCGGTCCACATTGTCGTAGATAGTGATGTCGCCGGCGCCGACCTCAACGTTGACGCCTTCCGCGGCGTCGCTTGCATCGTTCTTCTTGCCCAACAGCTCCAGTTTGTAGGGCTCGTTGGCCATTGCTTGGCGGGCTTCTTCTTCTGTGACCACACGGCGGACGAACTTCTGGTTCTGGTTGATGATCTTCTGCATCATCTTTTCCAGGGTCCGCAGGTCCTCCGGGGTGAACGGCTCAGCGACGTCGAAGTCGAAGTAGAAGCCGTCAGTGATGTACGGGCCGATGCCGAGCTTGGCGTCGGGGCGCAACCGCTGCACTGCCTGTGCCATGACGTGGGCGGTGGAGTGGCGGAGGACGTTGAGTCCATCAGGGGAATCGATGGTGACGCCTTCGACGTCTGCGCCCTCGGTGAGGACCTGGTCAAGGTCCTTCAGGACCCCATTGACTCGGGCTACAACGACGTCGCGGCGCTCGAAGAAGAGTTCCGCGCCGGTAGTCCCTTCCGTCACCTTGGTCTCTTCGCCATCGACGATGAGGGTGATCTGTTGGGCATCTGACACGGGTGTCTCCTATTCATGGCTAAGGCTTCATAGCTTGTGGCGTACGGGGACCACAGCCAGCCACCGTCAATCGTATCTGCTTCCGCGGGGGCGGCCAAAGCAGCGCGCCGACGCCTGAAGCAGCCGGTTGTTCAGCTTCCCAAACCAGTGATGGCAAGGTTCCTGGAGATGCCATGAAGGGCGCCTCGATGGGTGTATTCATCCGGTGGATCGCCCCCGGGAGGCAGGAGCTCGGTAAAGGGCAAGGTTTCAGGCCGGCTCAGGTCCCAGGCTTTGGTGGCGCTGAGGCTGATCCCTTTGGGACCTGTCCGCCTGGTGGTTCCACGGATCAGCAGCAACCGGGTCCCAAACAGCAGAGGACCTGATTCTTCCTGGGCTTCATGGAAGAAGACTGAATCCACACAACCAGTGCCGTCATCGATGCTGATGAAGACCACGCGCCTGCCGCCGCGCATGGGCGGTGTCTGGGTTGCGATCCTTACCCCTGCCACCAGCACTTCTGTGCCGTTGCGAAGACCGAGCAGTTTATCTGCGGTAGTGACACCCAGCTTGTCCAACAAGGGCCGGTGGCTGTCCATGAGGTGCTCGCTGACATCGACGGCCATCAGGTCAAGCTCTGCCCTGACGTTGTCCACCATGGAGGGTTCGGGAAGTTCAGGCGCCAGGTTCCTCAGCTCAACATCACCCAGGGCAAAGGACAACTGCCCCTCCATCACGTCGGTGGCTTTTTTGCTGGGACTGTTTTGGAGTGCCTGCAGGTGTTGCACAAGGTCTGCCCGGTTGGCTTTCCCACCGGAATCTTGATGGAGGGAATCAAATGCGCCAAGTTGGGCAAGCCGCTTGATGTTGGGCTTGCTCACCCTCGCACGGGCCCGCAGGTCTGCCAGGGAATCGTAGGGCTGGCCTGCCACGATCCTTTTCAGCTCAGCCCCTGACAACCCATAAATTCCTGTAAGGCTCAGGCGGATGCCAAGTTTGCCTTGATGGGGACCGTCCTGGATCTTTTCCACCCGGTATTCTGCATGGCTGCGGTTGATGTCCAAGGGGAGGATGGGGATGCCCAGCCTGCGTGCTTCGGCCACGAGGAGGCGCTTGGGATACATCCCGGGATCGTGTTCCCACAGCCCTGCCAGGAAGGCCTCGGGATGATGGGTCTTCAGCCAAGCCGACTGGTAGGTGGGCACGGCAAAGGCAGCACCGTGTGCTTTGCAAAAGCCAAAACTGCCGAAGGCTTTCAGGGTTCCCCAGACCTTGTCCACCACCTCTGGCGCGTAATTTTTGATCGCTTCCCGGCGGAAGTAGCTCTCCACTCCCGGCTCATGTACTTCATCTCCCAGAGCCCTGCGGAATTCATCTGCCCTTGCCAGTCCGCATCCGGTCATGACATCAAACGTCTTCAGGATCTGCTCATGGAACACGGTAACCCCATGGGTTTCCTGCAACACCGGCTTAAGGTCCGCATGAGGATAGATCTCCGGAGCGAACCCGTGCCTGTGCTCAAGGAAGGGCCGCACCATATCTGATTTCATGGGCCCGGGTCTGAAGAGCGAGATGTCGATGATGAGGTCGTTGAACTCCCGGGGCGCCATCTTTCCAATGAGCTCCCGCTGTCCCGGGGATTCAATCTGGAAACAACCCAGTGTGTGGGTGCTGCGGATCAGCTCATAGGTGGGTTCGTCGTCGAAAGGAACAGCATTGAGATCGATCCTGCCATCGGCGGCGATATAGTCCGGACCTGTTCCACAAGGTTCCACAGGATGCCGCCCGGCGGCCACTACTTCAGCTTTGGAGGGATGAAGGCGAATGACTTCCCGGACAGCAAAAGCCATGGCACTTTGCATGCGCACGCCCAGGACATCGAGCTTGAGCATTCCCATGGGATCCATATCGTGTTTGTCGAACTGGCTCATGGGCAATCCCAACCCGCTGGGCTGTACAGGCGTGCGGTCCAGGAGGGTCGCATCTCCCAAAATCACTCCACACGGATGCATGGAAATATGCCGGGGCAGGCGGTCCAGCCTTTCGGTAAGGTCCACCAGGAGATCCAGCTGCTGGTTTTCTTCCAGGCCACCTTGCTCCACCCGACCTGCAAAGGAGCGTAGTTCCGGTTTCTCAACCAGTGCTTCACGGAATTTGCGGGCTGAAAATCTCCACAACTGTTTGGCAATTTCACCGATTTCGCCATCGTCCATTCCCAGCGCCAGGCCTGCGTCCCGGACAGCTCCCCTTGCCCTGTATCCGTTCTGCATGCTCATGAGGGTGACGCGCTCGGCTCCGAAGCGGTCAAAAATCTTTCGATAGACGTTGTGCCTTTCTGCGCTTTCAACATCTAAATCAATGTCGGGCAGGGTGGACCGGCGGCCTGACAGGAATCGTTCAAAGATGAGGTCGTGGCGGATCGGGTCCACCTGGCTGATATCGATCAGGTAGTTCACCAGGCTGGACGCACCGGATCCCCTCGCAGCAACCCTCACGCCCATATCAAGGATCATCCTGGATACCTCGGCAACGGTGAGGAAGTAGGGGGCAAAACCCAGCCGGGCGATGATGCCGAGTTCATGCTCCAACCGCGAGCGCAGCTGCTTTTCTGCTTCTCCTGAGATGCCCGGGAACCTTCTGGTGATGCCGGACTGGCAGCGCTGGGTGAGTTCCACCATGGGGTCGCAGTCGATGCCGATGATGGAGGCTTCGGGAACCACGGGTTTCTTCCACCCCATGTCCAGGATGGGGTGGATGCGGCATTTGTCGGCGAGCGCTTCGGTGTTGGTGAGCAGTTTGTGAAGGTCCGCTTTACCTTGCCCAGCCGCGGCCATGATTTCTTTGCCGAGTTGGTGCATGTGGTGTGCGTTTTTCAACCAGCCCTGGCCTGTTGGTTGGAGCATGGGCGCTGCCGAGAGTTCGGGGAGGGATTTGAGGGTGCGTGCTGAGTCAAGGACGTCCGCGGTGGCGGCACCGTCCTGGGCACAGTAGCGCACGGCGTTGCTGAGGACGGCTGGGATGTTGTATTCGAGTGCGAGCTTGAGCATGCGCACGGCGTGTGCGGTGCTGAGCGGTTCTCCAGGGGCGCTGAGGTGGGTGACTACTTCGGTGACGATGGTGCCCGGTGGCATGGCGTCGATCCATTGTTTGAAGAGCGTTCTTGGCCGCAGGTATTTTCTGCCTCCCATGGCCTGTCCAACATCTGAGTCCGGTCCGATCATGACCGTCAGCACGGGTTTGAGGGTGTGGGGGTCCAGTGTCCTTGAGGCCAGCTCGCCGCGGGTGACTGCGGCGGGTACCGCTCCCCCGGCTTTTCCTGAGGTGCGCGCGTGGGCGTCGGAGATGAGGCGGCAGAGTGCCCGGTAGCCGGCGCCGTTGTTGTTGCCGTGGGCGAGGACGACGACGCGGCCCGCGACCTGGGTGCGGTGGTCGCCGTCGTCGTCGAAGACAGCCAGGTCCACCCCGACGATGGGATCGATGCCGGCGTCCATGCAGGCTTTGAGGTGTTTGATGGTGCCGTACAGGCCGTCGCGGTCTGTGCAGGCGAGAGCTGTTGCGCCGTCTGCTGCGGCTGCTTGGGCGAGTTCGTCGGGCCAGGAGACTCCATAGTGCGCGCTGAAGGCCGTGGAGACGTGCAAGTGGGTGAAGCTCAAGGGTTCACGCTGCTTCGTCAGGTTCTACGGCCTGTACCGGCGCAGCGTCGTGGATGCGCAGGAGCCGCCATCGTCCGCTGCTGACATGGCGGACAAGGTCAAGGGTGATGGTGTCCGCAGCCGGGGCATCTGCCTCTACGGGTTGGAGTTGAACGCGCCATATTTCGTGGTCCACAAGGCCTGCTCCGGTTCCTATGGGGGCGCGGCTTTCTTCCAGCCACCATTGGCGTCGCTCGTACCACCGGACGGGGTCATTGGAGACTGAGTAGTGCGTCCCTTTCCAGTGGACGGTGCGTGGCTGGCCTGTTTCCGTGCAGCCGACCTCAACGGACTCGCTGAACAGCCCCATATCCTCACCTCGCTTGCGCCGGATTTTTGCATTCGAATGTATGTTCGAATAAATCCAGTTTACGCCGGGGTCAGGACAAAACCTACTTCGAAGTTCCAGCCTTCTCCCTGGACCGCGCTACCCGCTTGCCTGCCTGCTTCAGCAGGGCATCACGCCAGGGCTGCATTCCCTGGGCGAGGGCTATGCTGCCCATCATTGACGATGCCAGGCGAAGTTGCTGGGTTCGCAGTATCCGCTTTCTGCCATAGGTGGCGAGTGCTGCATCCCTGGGCATTTCATTGAGGAGCTTGCCCAGGGTCACGGCATCGATCAACGCTTCGCAGGCGCCCCGGCCCAGGTTGGGTGTCATGGCGTGGGCGGCATCCCCGAGCAACACCACATTGCCCCGCGCATAACGCCCCAGGGGTGGCGTGGTCCAAATCCTTTGGGCCAGGGAGTTGTCCGGCGACGCCGAGGAAAGAACCTTCCCCACCGCAGGCGAGTAGTGGGCATACCGCCTCCGCGTCAGTTCAAGAGCCTGGGCAACGTCCACTTTCTCCGGGCCGAGGTCCGAACGGAAGGAGGCGTACCAGTTGGTTCCGCTGCCGGTGGGTGCCAATCCAAAAATCTCTCCGTGCCCCCAGTACTCGCCAATGTCTTCTGTGGACGGAGTTGCTGGAATGACTCCACGGACAGCGAGGAAGGGTGTGGGCTTGGCGGCGCTGCGCGATCCCCAGGAAGCCTGCCGGACCACACTGTTGACCCCATCCGCCCCCACAGTCAGCCATGCGTCGCCCGGGAGTCGGTCCACGCGCCCAGTTACCCGGCGGACGGCTTCCGGGACGGCAGAGTCCAGCAGCCTCAACAATTCCGGCCGGGACACCCCAAGGAGCCCATCCCCTTCCATGGAAAGCATGGGCTCACCTGAGGGGCTGCGGAGCGCTCCGGTCTTGATGATGGCCCCCCTGCTCCGGGCGGCTCCCAGAATCCCCAGCTCGGACAAGGCCTCCTGGGCTTCCCTCCACATGGCCAGGGTTGTTCCTACCGCGGGCAGTTCCGGACGTTGCTCGTACACCGTGACATCGAACCGGCCGGGGTCCAGCCGTGCTGCGAGCGCCAGTCCGGCAATGCCGCCGCCGATGATGTCCACTTTATCCATGGCCACACTGTACTACTACATTTGTAGTGGCGATAGGGTTTGAGGCTAGACTTTCGCCATGCCGGACCGCCGAACAGAACTTGCCGACGCCGCCCTCGCCGTCGTGGCGGCAAAAGGCCTCAAAGGACTTACCCATAGGGCTGTCGATGCCCAAGCCGGCGTGGCCCTCGGAACCACCTCGAACTACTTCCGCAGCCGCGCCGCACTGGTCAGTGCCGCCGTCGACCGCGTCGAAGAGCGGGACACCCTCCTGCTCCAGCAGGGCGGATGGGAGACGCCGACGTCGGTGGCGGCCTTGGCGGAACAACTCACCGGCGCCCTCATGGGACTGGCGCTGGAAAATGCAGACCTCACCCGTGCGAGATTCACTTTTGCCCTGGACCAGCCCGAGGTCGTTGCGGCCGGCCACGAGCGGATGCTCGCCGGGCTGACCCACATCCTGGGCTTTCTGAACGTGCCGGACGCCAGGGCACGGGCCGAGTCGGTAGCCGACTACGGCGATGGCCTTGCCATGCACCTTCTGACCGCCCGCAAAGGCCAGGACATCGACAGGGCATCGGTGGCACGGAACATCCAGCGCCTGTTGGAAGGATGAAAGTCAAGGGGTGGACGGCAGCGGGTCCACAGAGCAGGATTGTGGCATGAGTACCAATGACGCACTCCTGAAGCAGGTCAACATCACGGCATCGGACGACAACCTGGTGGCAAGGTTTGAAATCGATGGGAACATACCAGGCTCCGGCGCTTACGTCGTGGGCCTTGTTGCTGCCAGTGAGGATTACTCCTCACAGCGCAGGCTCGGCATCGAATTCATGAACGGAGAGGCTATCTCCTTCTACTCCTTCAACCACTCCCTGAGCGCCGAGGAAAACTACGACATCAAGGGCGTAGAGCACTCCGGCAACGTCATCACCGGGAACTTCCCAATGTCGGCCATCCACGGGCTCAGCAAAGGCCATGTGATGACGGGCTTCAGCGAAGCGGACGGCCGCGACTTCCAGTCCGGGGTCCCGGTAACAGAAGCACTCTGACGTCAGAAGAGGCCTTCCACCGGCTCAATGAGCTCCGGTGAATTATTGCGGACATTCCCCACGGCACTGCCCACGGGATCCAACGTCCACCCGGAGGCAGCGTCGTGCGCCTTGGCACGGACCATCTCCACCAGTCCCGCAGCGTCCTTCTCCCGCGGATCCAACCAGGCTTCCATGGTCTCCGTGTCCATAGGGAGCGGAACCCGGTCATGGAGGGCAGTGAGCTCGTCAAACACCGAAGCACTGCGACGCGTCCGGGCAGACTCAGCGGTAGGGGTATCCGCCGTCAGGATGGACATGGACAGCAGCCAGCGCCCGGGATCGTCATCGGCCGCCGACTGGTCCCGCCACCACTCATACAAACCGGCAAAGACCAGGCCCTGGCCGTCTCCCGGGTGTACGTAATAGGGTTGCTTGTTCTTTCCCTCGCCCTTTTTCCACTCGTAGTAGCCATCGGCCGGAACTGCGCAACGCCGGGCAACAGCAGCCTTCTTGAAGGAAGGCTTCTCCAAGAGGGTCTCGCTGCGGGCATTGATCAACCGGGCGCCCCCCTTGGGATCCTTGGCCCACGATGGCACCAGTCCCCACTTGGCAACATGGAGCTGCCGCTTCAGGTTGTCATCGACAAGCCGCTCCAACACGATTGGAACAGCATCGGTGGGTGCCACATTCCACGACTTCTCAAGGGCGATCTCGTTCTCCAGCTCGGCGTCGAAATCGGCAAGCAGGTCCCCCACCGCACGGGCCATTACATAACGTCCACACATGCCAACAGTCTGCCCTCTCCTCCCACATCGCACCAGCGCACGCGTGTGACGTAACCCGGCTTCCCGGCCGCACGGGAATTATCAGGGGGCAGGTTACCGTTGATAACGACGAATCATCCGTGCAAACCACCACTACCGAGGAGAGCTCTGTGGACTTCACTCCCGACTCCGGCACCATCACCATGTTCTCGACCACCTGGTGCGGTTACTGCAACCGCCTGAAGAAGCAGCTGGATGCCAAGGGCATCGGCTACACCGAGATCAACATCGAAGAAGTGGATGGCACTGCCGAACTCGTCGAGCAGCTCAACGGAGGCAACCGCACCGTCCCCACCGTCCTCTTCCCCGACGGAACCGCAGCAACCAACCCCTCCGCTTCCGAGGTTGAAAAGCGCCTGGTCGCCGCCTAACCGCTGGCTCTACGCGTAACCGCTCCAGGGCCCGCACGGAACAATCCACACGCTGTCTGCCACCTGTGATAGACAGATTGGGAATCCGTAGCGGGCCCTGCTGTATTTAAAGCCTGCTCTCCGCGAGCCCGAAAGGAACATCTCCATGGTCCACGCAGTCAAAGGTGTCGTCGTCCGATCCAAAGGCGCACCCGCAACCCTGGAAACCATCCTGGTTCCCGAGCCCGGTCCCGGCGAAGCCCTGGTGGACATCCTCACCAGCGGCGTCTGCCACACCGACCTCCACTACAAACTCGGTGGCATCAGCGACGACTTCCCGTTCCTGCTCGGCCACGAAGCCACCGGCGTAGTCAGCGCAGTAGGCCCCGACGTCACCGACGTAGCCCCCGGCGACCGCGTGGTCCTCAACTGGCGGGCAGTCTGCGGCAACTGCCGGGCCTGCAACCGCGGCCAGGCCCAGTACTGCTTCAACACCCACAACGCCACCCAGAAAATGACCCTCGAAGACGGCACGGAACTCTCACCTGCCTTGGGCATCGGTGCGTTCATTGAAAAAACCCTGGTCGCTGCCGGCCAGTGCACCAAGGTAGACCCCGACGCCGATGCCGCCGCCGTCGGGCTGCTCGGCTGCGGCGTCATGGCAGGTTTGGGCGCGGCACTGAACACCGGCGGCGTAAAGCGCGGCGACTCGGTTGCCGTCATTGGCTGCGGCGGAGTGGGCGTAGCAGCCATCGCCGGTGCCGCGCTCGCAGGCGCCACCACCATCATCGCCGTGGACATCGACGCGAAGAAGCTCGAGCGTGCCAAGGACCTCGGCGCAACCCACACCGTGGATTCCTCCAAGGGTGACCCCGTCGAAGAGATCCGTGCCCTGACAGGCGGCTTCGGCGCAGACGTGGTGATTGACGCCGTCGGCCGTCCTGAAACCTACAAGCAGGCCTTCTACGCCCGCGACCTCGCAGGAACAGTAGTCCTGGTAGGCGTCCCCACACCGGAGATGACCCTGGAACTGCCGCTTCTGGACGTGTTCGGCCGCGGCGGATCACTCAAATCATCCTGGTACGGCGACTGCCTTCCTTCCCGGGACTTCCCCATGCTGGTGGACCTTTACAAGCAGGGCAAGCTGGACCTCGATGCCTTCGTCACCGAACGCATCACTATCGACCAGGTGGAAGAAGCATTCGACAAAATGCACCACGGCGCCGTCCTCCGATCGGTGGTTGAACTATGAGCACCCTCACCATTGACCACGTGGTCACGTCAGGCACGTTTTCGCTCGACGGCGGCACCTGGGACGTCGACAACAATATCTGGATTGTCGGGGACGACTCCGAATGCCTCGTCATCGACCCCGCCCACAACCCTGACGCCATCCTGCAGGCAGTCAACGGCCGCACCGTCAAAGCCATCCTGCTGACCCATGGCCACGACGACCACATCCGCTCAGCCGGTGAATTCGCGGATCTCGCCAAAGCACCCATCCACCTGCACCAAGACGACTGGATGCTGTGGCGGGCAGTGTTCCCGGACGTTGACCCCGATGTCGCAATTGCGGACGGCGACCAGTTCACCGTTGCCGGAGCCAGCTTGAAGGCCGTCCACACGCCCGGGCACTCACCGGGATCCGTTTCCTTCCATTTGCCCAGCGAGGGGACGCTCTTCAGCGGAGACACGCTCTTCCAGGGCGGGCCCGGTGCGACGGGCCGCTCCTACAGCGACTTCCCCACCATCATCGAGTCCATCCGGACCAAACTGCTGAGCTTGCCGGAAGAGACAGTGGTCCGCACCGGACACGGGGACTCCACCACCATCGGAGCGGAAAAGCCGCACCTTGACGAATGGATCGCCCGAGGGCACTGACGCAGGCGAGCTAGCCTCCGGGGTTTGGAGGGCCAGGGACTTGCGTCCCTAGCCCAGCAGACCCCGGAAGTCGCCGTCGACGACGTCCGCGTACCCGCGGTAGGCCTCGATGACGGCATCCTCCACGGTCTGGACATCCAGGTGCGGCAGCAGGTCGTTGGCGGCGCCGGCGGTTGCAGGATCCCAGTCAAGGCCCAACGCCGCGTAGCTGGCCGTCAGGACGTCACGGATGGGCTTGGAGTTTTCCACCACAATCACGGAGCTGAAGAGCCAGCCCCCGGAGACTACCCGCTGGGCGGTGCCGATCAGTTTGATGCTGTGGGCCGGAAAGTCAGGGTCCTCGCCGTGGACGCTGAATTCACCAGGGCAGTACTCCCCAGGGATCTCGCCGACGGCGGCGTGGACACCAACGCTTCGAAGCGCGCCGGCCAGCAGCTCACCGAACTCCGAAAACCGGGCCTTGGCACGCACGATCGCGTCCGGATGCGGCTCAATGTGGTCAATGACCAACGTCCCCTGGTGATAGGCAGCCGCGCGTCCGCCGGCTTTCCGGATCAGGGGTTCGAACCCCAGCTTCCTGCAGGCTTCCGCCGCTGCGGGAAAGCCAGGGAGGTTCGCATCCCGTTGTCCGAACGCCACAGTTGGCTGGGGACGGTACAGGCGAAGCGAAGGGCCCAACTGCCCATTGCGGGCTCGCTGCAACAGCTCCAAAGCAAAATCCAGGTCTTTGGCAGCACCCATGGATTCCAGCTGGCGATAAGCAGTGAGCTGCGCCGTGGCTGCTTCGGCCCGCATCAGCTCTTCCTCAACGTCAGGATCTGTTCGGCCCTGCCGAACGGCCCATTGATGTCGTGGAGCACCGTGGAAGTCAGGCCAATGCCGTCGGCTCCGAACGAGACTTTGTTGTCCAGGCCCAGCCATTCACCGGACGGCGCCCGGTACATGTGGATCTGGAGGTCAACGTTGGGAAAAATGTAGCTGTTTTCGCCGGGAGGGACCCTGGCGGCGATGCCATTGGCGGTATCCACCAGACCCATCAACCGTGCAAGATCCGAACTGTCGTCGCGGTCGGTCAGAGGATGCGAGGTGCGGATCCACACTTTGCCTGATCCAGGCCGGTGGCCCTCCGCCAGGCGCATTTCCAGGGAACGGATGTAGCCACCTGGCCACACACTTGCACCCTCCCACGGCTTGCATTCGTCGGGGGCCGGCATGGGCTCGTCCTCAACTGCTGCTACGGCGCTGGTATCGCTGGTCACCATGCGCCACGCAGCGGCACGGATGGCTACACGGCCTCCAGCGGAGAGCTCGGCTTGGATGAGCTCGATGGTCCGGCCCGGCCTCAACGTTGAGGTGGTGACCTGGAACTCGCCGCCGGGAATCAGCCCCAGGATTTCATAGCTGAGCCGCGCCATGCGGACATCGTCCCGGGGCTCATGCCTGGCAAGGGCGTCTGCCATGATGCCCGACGCCGGGGCCATATGTTGCTCATGCGGATTCCACGCACCTTGGGCATGGATGGTGGACCTGTAACGGCCCTGGCCCAACGATTCGTAATAAAAATCGCCATCCGCCAGTTCCGGTAATGCAGTAGTCAACCCGAGCCTTTCGCCGATCCAGCAGTAGAACTCAGACCACTGTATCCGCTGATTTGGCCGCCGAACGACGCCTGCGGACCACTATCCAGACGATGACGGCGGCCATTACCACAACCCCCAGCCCGGCCCCCACAGGCGATGCCGCCGCAACCGCCAGCCAGGCCTCCAAGGCTGCCAGCCCGATGGTGGCATACAGCAACGCCCACATGAGCGAACCGGCAATTGCTGCGGGCAGGTATCTGCGAAGCGGCATGCGGGCTGCACCTGCTGCAAGGTTGATGGCCGTCTGCAGGCCAATGGTCAGGAAGGAAAGTACGACGGCGTACGGTCCCCACCGCTGGATGAGGACTTGGGCACGGGCTGCTTTGGGACGCTCCAGGGCTCTGCCGAAGCGGGTGTGGGCGAAACCGGCCACGGCACCCCGTCCGATCCAGTACGTGACGTTGACCCGGATCATGACAATCGCAAAGAGCGCCGCGAGGGCGACGCCGAAGGGCAAGCTCATGATCTGATCCACTCGACTTAGGCTACCCTAAGCAGCGACTCATTGAGGATTCGATCCCGCGGCCCGGGCGAAGCAAACCCTAGGATGAGTCCATGGATCTCCGCGATGCCGCCCAAGAGCTGTACGCCGTGCCGCCCCGTGACTTCACTACCGAACGAACTGCCTTGGCCCGCAAAGCCAAGGAAGACGGAGAAAAGGACCTGGCCAAGGAGATCGCAGGCCTGCCCAAACCGGCGGCCGGTGCCTGGGCCATCAACATGCTGTCCGTTCACAAGCCTGAGGTGATTGACGGCGTCGTGCGTTTCGGCGTTGCCCTCAGAACCGCCCAGGAGGAGGGTGACGCGGAAGCGTTTCGTGAGCTCGGACAGCAGCGGCAAGGGCACCTGACTTCGGCCGTGCATGCCGCAAAGGATCTTGCCACCGACCTGGGGACACCCCTCAGTGCAGCGGCTGCAGCCGACGTGGAACAAACACTCCGTGCAGCCATGGCCGACGCCGGCGCGGCTGCCGCCGTCGGCACAGGCCGGCTGGTACGGGGGCTCAGCGGCAGCGGCTTCGAAGCAGTGGACCTCACAGGTGCAGTTGCTGCGGCCGCACCCGGGGACCTTGATGTCCCCGAACAGGAGGTCGCCGCGAAGCCGGCGCCAAAGAAGGAGGCTGCGTCCCGAACCAAAGAGGAGTCCCTTCCCAAAGCCGCGGCACCGAAGAAGAAGCCACCGGAAGAAGAGGCTACGTCGTTGGCGGATCGCCGGGCCGCCAAGCAACGGGCAGCGTTGAAGGTAGCTCAAGAAGAGTTCGATGCCGCAGACCAGGAGGCCGCGGAGGCCGAAGCGACGGCATCCTCAGCCTGGGATGTCGTCAACGAACTCTCAGCACGCCGAACACGCCTCAAGTCCGACATTGAGGACGCCAAAAAGCGCCTGTCCTCGCTGGAAGCGGAACTTATTGGCCTGACCAGGGACACTGAGGCGGCGGAATCCCTGAAGAAACGTTCAGTCAGGGAGGCTGCCCAAAAACGACGCGCTGCAGACCAAGCCCAGCGGCGCGTGGACCGGCTGGGCTAGTTCTCTTTCTTACCGACGGACTTTTCCAGGGGACGGGTGGCGGGCCCCTCCAAGTACTTGCCCTCTGGTGTGAAGCGGGAGCCGTGCAGCGGACAATCCCAGGACTTCTCGGCGTCGTTCCAGCTCAGGAGGCCACCCAGGTGCGTGCAGGTGGCAGAGACTCTGCAGACCGTCCCTTCCACAGTGGACACGGCCGCTGGCTCACCCTTGTACAACCCGACGACGCCTGTCCCCTCCGGTGGGCGGGTTTCGTCGGTGATCTCGGGGTTCTTCCTGACCTTGGCTTTGTCCTCGATCATCCGGCCCGCAACGTCCGCATTGTGCCGGACACCCTCAACCGCGCCTTTCGGTGAGGTGACGCGATGATGGATGACGGTGGCCCAATCGGACTGGCCTCCCAGAATGTCCGAGGTGATGGACAACGCTGCCGCCACCCCGTTGCTCATCCCCCATTTGTTATAGCCCGTGCCGAAGAAGATCCGTCCGTGGCCGCGGGGAAGTTTGCCAAAGAAGGGCATCAGGTTGGTGGCCTGGTAGTCCTGGGCAGACCAGGTGTGGGTGACCTCCGCGCCAGGGTAATGCTGCGTTGCCCATCCGAGCAGGTCATCCAGGTGCGACTGCGGCGACGCGGCCCGGCCACCCGAATGCCCGTAGCCGCCCACCAGGAGTAATTCACCCTCGGGAGTGGGTTGAGTGCGCTGGGACCGGGTGGGTGAATCGATGGACAGATACATCCCCTTCGGAATATCTCCAGGTACCTTCAAGGCAGCCGCGTAGGACCGGTTGGGCTCAAGCTTGGCAAAGTACAGGCCGCGATCCAGGATCGGAGTTCCCGTAGCCAGGACCACGGTGTCCGCTGTGAAGGTGCCTTTGGCCGTGGAGACGTCCAAGGGCTGCTCCGAACCTACGTTCTGGACCTGCACATCCTCGACGATCATTCCGCCATGCCCGCGGAGGTCCCTGGCGAGGGTTTCCAGCACGTCCATGGGGTTGATCTGCACTTGGTTTTCGAGTTCCAGCGCTTCCACGACGGGGAACGGCAGGCCGGCATCGCGGCTGAAATGGACGTCCAAACCTGCGTCCCGTGAAACCGCAGCCTCTTTGCGGAGCCGCTGGCCGCCGTCGTCCGTGGTTGCGAACGTCACCGCAGTGCGGCGCTGGAACGGGGTGCCCTGCTGCTCCATGTACTGCGTCAGCCAGGCCTGACCGGATTTGTTGGCCTCCACGTAGGCCTGCACCACTTTCAGGGGGTACTGGCCACGCAAAGCGGACAGTACACCGCCTTGCAAGAGGCTCAATTTCCCTGTGGTGTTGCCGGTGGTCACGGCACCCAGCGTTCTGGCCTCGAAAACCACCACGCGCTGGCCCGACCGGGACAACAGCAAGGCCGTCACCATTCCAGTGAGCCCGGCGCCTACCACTATGGTGTCGAAGTGCTTTTCCCCAGGGATGTGGTCGGAGGTGAAGCGCATCTCCCGGTCCAACCAGAGCGATTTCATCGATCAGCCTGCCTCTCACCTCAATGGCATGTGGTGAGGGAAACGCTAGGCGGGTCGCTGGTGCTTATCAAGGGGTGGCGGTGCCTGCCGCCAAAGCCGCAGCGTGCCGAAGCCCGGGGTCCGGATCTCCAGCCCAACGCTCCAGGACGCGTTCGGCACGTTCCTTGGCGAGTCCCTCCAGCCGTGCCACCAACGGCCTCACAACGTCTGAGGCCAGGGGATCCACCAACTCCCGGGTCCCGGCTTGCCTGATGAAACCTTCAATACGCGTCAGGTCAGTGTTGACCAGGATGTCTGCTTTGGTCTGCAGCAGAACCACTGCGGCGAGACGCCGTTCAAACACAGGTTCAGCCCACAGTTCCGAACTCAAGGCAGTGACGTCGTCATGGTCCAGGTTCTTGTAGCGCTTGAGCGTATCCCTCACCGTTCCCCGCACGGCACCCACGGATGCGCCATACACCTTCAGGGCCCCGCCCAGACGCTCACTGGCTTCTGCAGCTTTCTCCCACGTGGATTCCATCTGCAGGGTGTGGTCCATGAATTCACCGGCTTCGCTCACCTCACTATTTTGTCAGGGCCTCCCCCTAGCGTGATGACAACAGCAACCGACAGGAGCACCATGCCGTCCCAAGAGCTCGCCACCGAAGCATCATTTCCGGGTGTCCCCGCTGCTTCGTCCATGCCCGACTGGTACCCCACCTTGCTTCACACTGTGGCGCAGGAGGTCCGCGTTGGCAGGACCCGGGCGATGGCAGCGGCCAACAGCGAGTTGTTGACTTCCTACTGGAGCATCGGCCGGCAGCTCGCCGAACGAGAATCCGAGCAAGGCTGGGGTGCCAAAGTGGTCACCCGCCTGTCTGCCGACATCAGGACCCGGTTTCCGGAAGCGAAAGGCTTCTCCCCCAGAAACCTCCGGTACATGAAGAGCTTCGCCCAGGCTTGGCCCGACTTCCCAATGTTGCAAGCACCGCTTGCAACATTGCCTTGGTACCACCAAATCGCACTGCTGGAAAAGCTCGACGACGCCGCCACGAGGCTCTGGTACGCAGCGGCGGCTGCCCAGCACGGCTGGTCCCGCAACGTGTTGACGCACCAGATTTCAACCCGCTTGCACGAGCGCTCGGGGCAGGCCATCACCAACTTTGCCTCCACGATGATCCCTGCCGATTCGGACTTGGCGCAGCAGGCGACCAAGGATCCCTACGTCTTCGACTTTCTGTCCATGAGTGATCGGCACACCGAACGGGACCTGGAGCTGCAGTTGGTGAAACACGTGGAGAAATTCCTGTTGGAGCTGGGCCAAGGCTTCGCCTTTGTAGGTGAGCAGGTGCGTCTGGAAATCGCTGGCGACGAGTTCTTCGCAGACCTCCTCTTCTACCACCTGAAGTTGCGCTGCTACATGGTGGTCGAACTCAAGGCTGTGAAGTTTGAACCCGGGTTCCTGGGGCAGCTGGGCATGTACATGGCGGCAGTGGACGACCTCATGGCGCACCCGGACGACAAACCGACTATCGGATTGCTGCTGTGCAAGGAGAAGAACAGCGTGGTGGCCGAGTACGCACTGCGTGGGTTCAACGCCCCCGTGGGCATCGCGGAGTGGAAAACCTCCCTCGCGGACTCCTTGCCCGATGAATTGGTGGCGAGCCTGCCGAGTATCGAGACTTTGGAGGCCGAGCTGGCAAGTGAGGCCGCGCGGTTGCAGGGCCGGGGGCAGTCCCAAGCGCCGTTTGCCTTGGAAGAGGATGAACCGCAACCTGGACGTTCGGAGGAAGCCGCCGTGGGAACTAGCATGTCCACGTGACTAAAAACGGGAAGCCGACGACATTCATCGCTCGTGAGCAAGTTTCAAGTACAACACAGGTGAAAGTCTGGGCCCGCGCCGCAGGACGGTGCACGTTGTGCGCACGGTCGGTCTTGGACAGTCGTTCCTTCTTTCACACAGTATTGACAGGCCAGATGGCCCACAACGTAGGTGCAACTGCCACCCACGGGTCCCCAAGAAGCTCTTCGGACCTGTCCTTGAAGGAAAGGAGTCTGGAGGGCAATCTGCTGCTGCTTTGTCCAGACTGTCACAGGATGATCGACGATAGAGTCAATGAAGGCCTTTACACACAGGAACTGCTGGAGGCTAAGAAATCCGAACATGAACTGCGTGTAGCCAAGGCGACGAACTTTGAAGTTCTACGCAGAACCATGGTGGTCACGACCAGAAGCCGGATCCGGGGAACCAACACTGCTATCTCCGAAAGGGAGGTCGCCGAAGCCATGGTGGATGCTGGACTGGTTGTTCACGTCAACGATGGCCGACCCGTCCACATCGTCATCAAATTCGATGACGATGAGCAGGACCCCTGGGTGTGGGATCGGGGTATGAAGCAGATCCGGGACGCCATCCGAGAACTTAAACATACAGGCGAGGAGGGCAGAGTAGATCATGTATCGTTGTTCCCTCTCGCACCGATTCCCCTGTTGGTGTACTTGGGGTCGAGACTCGATGACAAGCTGTCCGTAAGTTTGTTCGACCGCCACCGCGGGGGTCAGCAGAACGTGTGGTGCTGGCCCAAGCCGACCGGAACGTCCCCAACCTTTCAAGTGCTGAAGCAAAGTTCACCCGGCTCGGAAACGGAAGTCGTGGCAGCGGTGTCCGTATCTGGATCCATTTCGCATGGAGACCTCCCCGAGGATCTTGCATCACTACCACTAGTGACGCTGTCCCCGGCGACGGGAAGGCCCGCCCCGGGGCTCATAGGTAGCGAGGACGCCCTTGATGAGTTCTCCCAAGCATGGCGACTACTGCTCGCCGAAGTCGAAGCGCAATGGCCGCAGGCAACGCGGCTCCACGTAATCGCCGCTGTTCCCGCCAGCGCGGCAATTCGCATGGGGCAGCACCGTATGAGAGACGTTCACCCCGGTTTCGTTGTGTACCAACGAACCGACACAGGCACATATTCAGCC
Source organism: Arthrobacter sp. YN (assembly GCF_002224285.1). Lineage (GTDB taxonomy): Bacteria > Actinomycetota > Actinomycetes > Actinomycetales > Micrococcaceae > Arthrobacter. The sequence goes on from NZ_CP022436.1 coordinate 2,982,190, forward strand.
ACACCGGAAATCCGGGACTAACGGTAGTGCGTCCAAGCCACTAACCGCCGAAAGTGCTTCCACCGGCCAGCAATCTGGCGTGCTCAAGTCAGGGCGGGGTTTCGGCCGTAGTAACTGCGGTCTTTCCTAGGCAGCGCCAAGAGGCAAAAAGACGTGTGGCCTGCTGTTGCCGGCATGCGGCAAGGATATGACGTGCGTCCCCGACGGGGTCGCTGCAGATTGCATGTGCTTTCCCAGCAAACTAGTGAGAACAGCCGCGACTGAGGCGAGGTCGGCCGCAGACCCATGGAATGTCGGGACGGAGCATCCCCTGGTCGGGATGAGTTCGACCCCGTCCTCAGGTTCCTGCCAGAGCTTGTGGAAGATCTCTAGGTCAGCATCCGCTTTTATCGCTTGCCCTGCCATATCATCTACAGTCGATGGTTGCAGCGACGAGGACGGTGCACAGACGTTGAGGAGTCCCAATGTTCCTGTGGCGGCATCGGTTGCGACCTGGGCAATAATCGCTTTGCATCCAGAATGTGCAGCTATGACATCGAGAACCTGTGTGATCGCGTTGCTCACGGTGGCGTCAATGATGATGTCTGCCGCCAGACAGTCCGTGAAGTTTTCCGGGATGGCTCCAGCCACCACATCGACTGATAGATCGTCCCGGATGTCTTGGACCCGGACAGCCAGCGCTTCTGCCTTGGTAAGACCGATGTCTCCCTCAGCGTAGTTTTGCCTGACCAAGAGGCCTCCGGTGATTACACCGGGGTCGCAAAGCGTTATGCGGGCTACGCCAGCACGCGCGACGAACTCCGCTATCCATGATCCGAGCCCGCCACATCCCCATACATGGACAGACTTGCCGAGAAAGCCACTAACGGGTCGGCTCTGGTCGCGGCGGGTAGTGACTTCGTGCCGTTCGTCAGACATCTTGCACCATTCGACGTCGATCCTGTTCTTGAGCTTCGTGGTATCTAGTGTGATGGCTGTGCCTTGATTTCGAGCAACTTCCCTCAAGGCTTCGGCGGCAGCTGAGGGAAGGCGTCCACCTAGCAGATGGGGCGCTCCCCCGCCTGGGTGAGGGACGCAGAGGACAAAGTACTGGGGAGATCCTCCAGGGTTCCTCAGTGCACAAGCAGCTAGGGCACTCACAAACGCATCCGATTTCTTTCCACCGACTGAGCCGTTCAGATCGCCCCGTCTGAGGTATGGATTGTCAATCAGATAAAGCAGATCAACGAAGGACGACGAGGCTCCCAGAGGCAGTGCCGAATCCAGCCTGAACACGGGCGTTCTCAGGCCCACCATGTGGGTCGAAAATGTCAGATCCAAACGGTGGGAAGACCGCTCGACGAGGCGTGCCACCTGATGACTTTCGAGAGCGTCACCTTCCCGGACCACTATCGTTGGTGTCCCGACAGACTGGTGCAGTACGCCACCGACGGCGTGATACATGGACGTTCTGGGGTCAAAGCGCGCCCCCACAGCGTCTGCCAGCCAGCCCCACAAACGGTTAAGCATCCCAGCCATGCCGAGTGACGGATACCATTCTCGGGACGGATCCAGGAAAAGGCATAGGCGGCGCCCTTGAAGGACGTGCGGAAAGCCGATAAATCGAAGATGCTTGACGTCAACAACGGGTGGTGTCAGAGCGGAATCTCCGATGCGGATGACAAATTCCTCCTCGTTTCGGAGTCGCAATCCCTCTGGCTCCTGTAGCAGACCGCTGGTGTTTAGCACCACGGCTACCACCGCTTCGCCTCCTGCTTCGAGTTTAGGCTGTCCTTCAACGCGGATTTCCCCCGGCTGATTCTTACTGAGGTCCTTAAGCTCAGAGAGGAGCTGTCGCTGCCATGATGAGAAGATCGGCCTCCGCCGCTTGGTCATCCAGCCCGACCCGACCGAGAGACGGAGGACGCCGCAGCCGTTGCCCCGGTGGGAAACTTTGCGCTGCTAGTAAAGGTTGCCGGTGCTTTGAAGCCTTCGCCGAAAATCCCCTGCCAGAGTTTGACGCTCTTTTCCTTGTCAACTTCCAAGTAGGCTGCTTCTATTTCCGCTGCATGTGCATGGATGCGATCCCGGAAGTAGCTGTATGTGGACTGAGTCCATCGGTGATCGAAACTGGCTCCCGACCCCGAGGGATCAGCAATGCTCGGTTTGTCCGGGCGAGCCTGAAGCCAGTCGTCAAGATCGTTAACGACATGGAGCAGGGTAGTCGGAACGTCCGCGTAGTAGCCGGGATCCAACAAATCACGGACCTCTGATACTTGGGAGCCAAGCAACGTGGTCAGCAGAATGGAACGCGTCCCAGTGAAGGAATTCTTGTGATCGCGGAGATACTTCATCAGGCGGATCACTTTTCGGAGATTGCCGTTGGCAATGGCGTCCTTTGACCGCATCCAATCTGTAAAACCCTGTGGATGTGTCTGTTCCCAATTATTTGCGTCACGGTTCACAATGACTTCGCGACCGTCGCTCAACTTCAGATGCGGGACTATGTCGACGTGCATCGAGTTCGCGTACCCAACCCGGACGCAGCGGCATTTCCGCGTGTGTGGCATGTTTCCATAAATGCTGTGGCGGTGGATGGCAGCATAAACCTGATCAAGGTATGCACCCGGATTGTCGGCCCAATCGGGGTTTTCCTTCATATTGAGCATAAAATCTGCATCGAACTCGTTAGTTCCCACCGGCTCGATGATCGTACGATGAGCCCAGGAACCTTGGGGGGACTTTCCGGACACAAGAGAGCCAACTACGGCGTCGTTTTTGAGGGCCTTGTAGATCGCATTCACCCGTTGATCGAGGAGGTCCAACTTCACCTGCCCAAGATTGACGGTGTCTTTTAGGAGAACGTTGAAATGACCGGCTAGCTGCAAGGTATCTCTCCATCGACGAGGGTACTCATTGGTAAGTGGTTGGTGCGCGGGTGGCTTCCTGTTGAAAGATCCGGCGTGTGCGGAAGGAAATTCGCGCGGAGGGCCAAGTTGAACACAATTGGTTCCACTTGGAACAGGCTCAACTAGTTTGGAATCTCATATCCCAATTAGGCCTAAGGCACGGCACCACTGATGAAGCACTCCGTGGACCCAGGCGCCAGAGGCGAAGGGTCAAGCGATCCGTGTTGGCCAAGATAGTTGGCACCGTGCCAATCTCTATGTCACGGCGCCAACTAACTCGTCAGTTGTGCCAACTAAGTCGTCAACTCACACGGACAGCGATTGCTCGCTGCCCGCCCTCAATAAAACGAGTAGTGCTTAGAACTCCCAGTCCTCATCCTCCGTGTTGACAGCCTTGCCAATCACGTAGGAGGAGCCCGAGCCGGAGAAGAAGTCGTGGTTCTCGTCCGCGTTCGGGGACAGGGCCGACAGGATGGCCGGGTTCACGTCGGTGACGGACGCCGGGAACATGGCCTCGTAGCCGAGGTTCATGAGGGCCTTGTTGGCGTTGTAGTGCAGGAACTTCTTGACGTCCTCGGCAAGGCCGACTCCGTCATAGAGGTCGTGGGTGTACTGGACTTCGTTTTCGTACAGCTCGAAGAGCAGCTCGAAGGTATAGTCCTTGATTTCCTGCTTGCGGGCCTCGGAAACCTTCTCCAAGCCCTTCTGGAACTTGTAGCCGATGTAGTAACCGTGCACGGCCTCGTCGCGGATGATGAGGCGGATGAGGTCGGCCGTGTTCGTGAGCTTGGCGCGAGAGGACCAGTACATGGGCAGGTAGAAGCCCGAGTAGAACAGGAAGCTCTCCAGCAGAGTGGAGGCAACCTTGCGCTTCAGGGGATCGTCGCCCTGGTAGTAGTCCATGACGATCTGGGCCTTCTTCTGCAGGTTCTCGTTTTCGAGGGACCAGCGGAAGGCATCGTCAATCTCCTTGGTGGAGCACAGGGTGGAGAAGATGGACGAGTAGGACTTGGCGTGCACCGACTCCATGAAGGCGATGTTGGTGTACACGGCTTCTTCGTGCGGGGTGATCGCGTCAGGGATCAGCGAAACGGCGCCAACAGTGCCCTGGATGGTGTCCAGGAGAGTGAGGCCGGTGAAAACGCGCATGGTGAGCTGCTGCTCATCCGGCGTCAGGGTGTGCCACGACTGGACGTCGTTGGACAGCGGCACCTTTTCCGGGAGCCAGAAGTTGTTGACCAGGCGGTTCCAGACTTCCACGTCCTTGTCGTCCTGGATCTTGTTCCAGTTGATGGCCTCGACGTGTGTCAGCAGCTTGACCTTTTCGGTCATTTCATCCCCTTAAAGCGATGGTTTTCTTGAGATAAGCCTACGACGGCGGGTGGGAACCCGCCGTCGTGCTCTTTAGTTTTGAGTGCGGCCAGAGCCGCAAATTAATCAACCGATAAAGGCTGATTACAGCATGCAGCTAACGCAGCCTTCCACCTCAGTGCCCTCCAGCGCGAGCTGGCGGAGACGGATGTAGTAGAGGGTCTTGATGCCCTTGCGCCATGCGTAGATCTGGGCCTTGTTGATGTCACGCGTGGTGGCGGTGTCCTTGAAGAACAGCGTCAGGGACAGGCCCTGGTCCACGTGCTGCGTGGCAGCAGCGTAGGTGTCAATGATCTTCTCGTAGCCGATTTCGTAGGCATCCTGGTAGTACTCCAGGTTGTCGTTGGTCAGGTACGGAGCCGGGTAGTAGACGCGGCCGATCTTGCCTTCCTTGCGGATTTCGATCTTGGCGGCCACCGGGTGGATCGACGACGTGGAGTTGTTGATGTAGCTGATGGAACCGGTAGGCGGTACGGCCTGGAGATTCTGGTTGTAGATACCGTGCTCCATGACCGAAGCCTTCAGCTCGCGCCAGTCATCCTGGGTGGGGATGTGGTGGCCGGCGAAGAGCTCGGAGACGCGTTCCGTTGCCGGAACCCATTCCTGCTCGGTGTACTTGTCGAAGAATTCACCCGAAGCATAGGTGGACTTCTCGAAGCCGCCGAACTTCTGGCCGGTCTCGATGGCCAGACGGTTGGAAGCGCGCAGAGCGTGGAACAGCACCGTGTAGAAGTAGATGTTGGTGAAGTCCAGGCCCTCTTCGGAACCGTAGTGGACGTGCTCGCGGGCAAGGTAACCGTGAAGGTTCATCTGGCCAAGGCCGATCGCGTGGCTCTGGGCGTTGCCCTGTGCGATGGACGGCACCGAGTTGATGTAGGACATGTCGGACACAGCGCTGAGGGCGCGGATGGACGTCTCAATGGAGCGACCAAAGTCCGGCGAATCCATGGTCTTGGCGATGTTCATGGAACCGAGGTTGCAGGAAATGTCCTTGCCCACGGTCTCGTAGCTGAGGTCTTCGGCGTAGATGGACGGCGAGGAGACCTGCAGGATTTCCGAGCAGAGGTTGCTCATGGTGATTCTGCCGTCGATCGGGTTGGCCCGGTTCACCGTGTCTTCGAACATGATGTACGGGTAACCGGACTCGAACTGGATCTCCGCGAGGGTCTGGAAGAATTCGCGGGCGCTGATCTTGGTCTTCTTGATCCGGGAATCGTCAACCATCTCGTAGTACTTCTCGGTCACCGAAATATCGGAGAACGGGACACCGTAGACCTTCTCGACGTCGTACGGGGAGAAGAGGTACATGTCCTCGTTCTTCTTGGCGAGCTCGAACGTGATGTCCGGAACCACAACACCCAAGGAGAGCGTCTTGATACGGATCTTCTCGTCGGCGTTCTCACGCTTGGTGTCCAGGAAGCGGTGGATGTCGGGGTGGTGGGCGTGCAGGTACACGGCACCTGCACCCTGGCGGGCACCGAGCTGGTTGGCGTAGGAGAAGCTGTCTTCGAGGAGCTTCATCACGGGGATGACGCCGGAGGACTGGTTTTCGATCTGCTTGATCGGGGCACCGTGTTCACGGATGTTGGTGAGCGAGAGCGCCACACCGCCGCCACGCTTGGAGAGCTGGAGCGCGGAGTTAATGGCGCGGGCGATCGACTCCATGTTGTCTTCGATGCGGAGCAGGAAGCAGGAGACGAGCTCGCCGCGCTGTGCCTTGCCGGCATTGAGGAACGTAGGCGTAGCCGGCTGGAAGCGGCCGTCGATGATTTCGTCGACGAGGCGGTTGGCCAGGTCTTCGTCGCCGCGAGCCAAGTGAAGGGCAACCATGCAGACGCGGTCTTCGTAGCGCTCCAGGAAACGCTTGCCGTCGAAAGTCTTCAGCGTGTAGGACGTGTAGAACTTGAAGGCGCCGAGGAAGGTCTCAAAGCGGAACTTCTTCTTGTACGCGCGGTTGAAGAGGTCGCGGATGAAGTTCATCGTGTACTGGTCGAGGGTTTCACGCTCGTAGTACTGGTTCTTCACCAGGTAGTCGAGCTTCTCTTCCAGGTCGTGGAAGAACACCGTGTTGTTGTTCACGTGCTGCAGGAAGTACTGGTGCGCAGCTTCACGGTCGGCTTCGAACTGGATCTCGCCGTTGGGGCCATACAGGTTCAGCATGGCGTTGAGCTCGTGATAACCCAAGCCCTTGAACGCTTCAGGCAGCGGCTTCTTGACCGTGTCCACAGCGCCCCCGGTTACTTCTGTTTCTGCGACAGTTGTGTCCAAAACTTTTCCAGCCCTTCGTTGACCCGCTGAACGTCTTCCGGCGTCCCCATGAGTTCAAATTTGTAAAGATGCGGCACCTTGCACTTGGCGGAGATGATGTCCCCCGCTGCGCAGTAGTTGTCCGCGAAATTGGTGTTCCCCGCTCCGATAACACCGCGGATCAGTTCCCTGTTCCCGGGATCGTTAAGAAATCTGATGACCTGCTTCGGCACCGACCCTTCGCCGTTTGTTCCGCCGTAAGTGGGCAGTACAAGGACGAAGGGTTCGAGGGCTTGAAGCGGGGCATCCTGGGCATACAGCGGAATGCGCGCCGCATCCGTACCCAGTTTCTGGACGAATCGTTTGGTGTTCTCGGAGGTCGAGGAAAAGTAGATGAGGTGACTCCTCGTGGTCACAGCTTCCGCAGCATCGCGTACGGGTGCCGCTGCCAGCGGTGCCATGGGAGTCACCTCGACTACATAGGAATTCTTAGTGTGCTGTGGTGGCGAAGTTTGAATGAAACTTAGGCCACGGAGGAAACGGCCTGGGCCAGTTCCTCGATCTTGTCCGGGCGGAAACCAGACCAGTGGTCCTGCTCGGTGACGACAACCGGAGCCTGCATGTAACCCAGTGCCTTGAGGCGCTCAAGGGCCTCGGCATCCTGGGAGATGTCGACACTCTGGTAGGCAATGCCCTTCTTGTCGAGTGCCCGGTAGGTTGCGTTGCATTGAACACAGGCCGGCTTCGTGTAAACCGTTACGGTCATGATCCCTGTCCCCTTAGTTGAAGTCTGTCGCTCTTCGTATCTGGCGGGCTCAACCGGAACTAGCTACTGAATCCGATACCGGCCCGCGGGCTGCCGTGACAGCCAACACGCTCTGATTTTGTCTTGTGCTGGTTTCCCGCTCAATCCGTAAATCGATACTACATGTAGTGCAAGCGCCGAACTGGAACCCCAAGATGATGTATTACAAGTATGTCATTCAATCCACCGCTCGTCCACAGGCGAGGGCCCTCAAAATGTCCGTGATTCCGCCAAATTGAGAGATGTCATCCACACCCTGTGGACTACTTAGCCACATTTAATCTCCAGCGTGTCGCCGGGATACGGCGTGTCGTGGCACTTTGAAAATGTGGCGTGGCGAACAGCTAAAATCTGCTGATGGTCAATCTCCTCCACCTCCGGACGCTCATGGAAGTAACCCGTTTGGGTTCCTTTGCTGCTGCCGCCGCCCAGCTTGGCTACACAGCCTCGGCAGTCTCCCAACAGATGGCCGCGCTGGAACGCGATACCGGCGTCGAGCTTTTCCAACGGTCGGCGCGGAGCGTCGTTCCCACGGAAGCTGCCGTGACCATGACCCGGCACGCATCGAAGGTACTGACCGACGTCGAAGCCCTCATGGCTGCGGCTTCACGCACCAACGACTCCCCCGCGCAGGAACTGAGGCTTGGCATCTTCCCCAGCCTTGCCACCTACGTGTTGCCGGAGATCCTCCGGAACGATCGGTGGAACGGGCTGGGCATTGAGCTCCGTGTCTCAGTGGCGGAACCCGCCCAAACCATCCAGGGCCTGCGCAGCGGCGGCGAACTGGATGTGGCACTGGTCTACCAGGTGGGACAGTCCGGACTGGCCTGGCCGCACTCCCTGGAACGGCAGTGGATCGGAGACGACGACTTCAGGGTGGTGCTCCCGGCGTCCTGGAAAATCCGGGAGGACGCCGAGATAGAAGCCGCGCATCTGTCCGACATGCCGTGGATCGTCCACCACCCCGGCACCAGCGACGCCCTGGTGATTGAACGCCTGTTCGCCAGCTGCAACCTCCACCCACGGGTGGTGGCCTACAGCGACGACTTCCACGCCAGCCTGGAGATGACCGCCGCCGGCCTGGGTGCCTCGCTGGTACCCGAACTGGCGCTCCGGAACCGGCCATCCGGCGTCGTGGTCCTTGACGTCCCGGACATTCGCCTGGCGCGTAACGTCTTCGCCCTGCTCATCAACGAAAAGCGGACGGCGCAAGTGCAGTTGTTCACACAACTGCTGGCCGACACCCTCCGGGAAACCTCCGGCAGGAGCGGACTTCACCCCCTGAAATCCGCGCCTGTCAAGGGTCCGCAACGGCGCAGGTGAAATATCCCCAAGTGCTGGAACCCGCCGGTTGATGGGGTTAGATTGATCACATGGGCAAGGTAGCGAGCAAACATTTTGGGGAGATCGAGCTCAATCACGGGCGTGAACATTGCTTCGTCGCGAGACACGAACTCGCCGGCAACCAGTTGGAGCTGGACCTCAATGTCACCGCGCACGACCACTTCGATGAGGCCGCAATGCGCAAGGTGGACTACAGGTTGCGCTTCCTGCCCGAACTCGTGGACCAAGTCAGGGAAATGATTGCCGAAGAGCTTGACCAGGACGGCACCAATCCCCAACAATTCCTGCATTTCCATAGCTCACAGCTCAAGGACGAGCAGCTGGAATCGGTCTTCGGCGTCCGGGACAAGGGCCAACTGACCAATGATGTGTTCCTCAAGGCCCTCAAGCTCGGCCACGTGGCCATCTACCCCGGACAGCCGGAGCGGTATTTTGTCCTGGATTTCACCCTCGGATCTCATTTCACCGACGAGCTCCTGGTGGTCGCGGCCGACGAAGACGGCGTGGTGGATGACGAAATCCTTTGGGAGTAGCAAGCAACGCTTAACAGCGAACGACGGCGGCCGGTCACCTTGTGGTGACCGGCCGCAGTCGTTGTTGTCCGATGTGAGACCCAGGATTCGTGAACTTTGTTCGCCGAAAGGTTCACCATGGCCTGTCAACGCGCGGGCCATCATCAGGACCGCGCAGGTAGTCTCCGCGTTCCTGCCCCTCCGAGCGTTCCCGTTGGGCTTGTTGCGCGCTCTCCTCCAACTGTTTGAGCTGTTCCTGTGGAGCCGTGGACGGGGATTCGCCGGAAGGCTGCTGCGCCTTGCCGCTTTGCGGCTTTCCTTCGGCGATTTTGTTCGTGAGCCGGTCCTCCGCCGCGTCAAGGGCTGCGCCCTCGCCTGCGGCGTTGGCGGGACCAACAGCATGGCATTGCGGCGGTGATGCTTCCGCGGCAGCAAGTCCTTCTGCAAACAGCTGGGCCGCAGCGTCACCGCCCCCTGCCGCGTCCCCCATTTTCTCGATGCTCAGGACAAGGTTGACCCGGACTTTGCACTCGTCATCACCTGGACCAAGCCGCAAAGCTGTCTCGAAGTCTTCCCGTGCAGCAGCGAAGTCATCCGCCAGCACCCGGGCGTCCCCGGAGGCGAACGACGCCTTGTGTGGCTCCACGAAGTTGAGTACATGGAGCCAGGAGGCAGCCCGGGCCACGTCATTTCCCTGACCGGCGGCGTAGGACTCCGCGGCTGTACCACCCAGGACGCCCACGCTGAGGAGTTTCGCGGCAACTGCGAGCGCCAGCAGGGCCGGTGGCGCGGTCCACAGCGCAAGGCGGAGTCGCCGTCGTCGTGCGTTATGGGTCATGGTGTGCGCTCCTTTGCTGCTGCAGGCCGGAGGTTCAGGAGTGCGGCGAGGTGGCGCAGTGGTTCGTGCAATGCCAGCAGGAAGGCAGCCAGGGCGAGGAGCCAGTAGAGCTCAATGCGTCCGGGGGTGTCTGCGTCGCTGATGGTGAGGGCACCTGGCTGGGCTTTTGCAAGCATGTCCGACGGCGGCTCTGTCCCGGTCCGGTGTGCGTAGGGGAGGCGGAGTTGCTCGGCGATAGCGCGGAGTTGGTCTTCGTCGATGCGTGAAACGGCGTCCTGCGTCGTGTCGGAGCTGCGGTCCTTGAGGTAGCCGGCGTCGGCATCCGGGGTTTCCTTCATGCGTCCTCCCTGAGGGGTGCCGTATCCGAGGACTGCTCCCCCGGCTACGTTGGCGGCGTCCATGGCCGCTGGCCGCCCGGCGCTGGTGTTCTCGCCATCGCCGGCGTAGAAGACCAGAGCAGGCCTGCCCGGGTGTTGCTCCTTGGCTGCAGCAAGCCGCTCTTTGAGCAGCTGTGCTGCACCAGTAACGCTGCTTCCCTTGGCGTATCGGGCATTTTGGGGTTGGAGCGTGGTCATGGCGGTCTGGAGCGCGGTGGCGTCGCGGGTGAGGGGCATGCGGACAGTGGCCTTGTTGTCGAAGGTAATCAGGGAGAATTTGGCACCGGCGAGCTCCTTGGCTATCGCCATCACGTCGCGTTGGGCACCCGACAGCCGGGTAGCGGAGCCGTTGTAGTCTTCGGCCGCCATGCTGGTGCTGGTGTCCACCACGAAGAAGACGTCCATCTCCGCAGTGGCGGTGTTGGCCTGTCCACCGGGCCAGCCCGGCCGGAGCATGGCGAGGAGCAGAAGCACGACGGCGGCGCCCCGCAACGCTGCCGGCCTCCCGTTCCGTGTCAGGGCCAGCACAGTGAACACCAGCACGGCGGCGAGGGCCAGGAACAGCAGGGGCCACGGAATGATCGGGGCGAAGGTCATGGTTCCAGCCTCCAGCCGAGTACCAACATGCCCGTTCCGGCAACCAGGGCAATCCCGAGCGGCCAGGCGGGAGCATCGGCTACCACCGCCTGCGGAGCTGCACGGTAGCTTGTGGCTTCTGTTTCCTGCACTTTCCCCACGATGCCCGGCACGGCCTCAGCGCCGTCCACGGTGTAGTAGGCGCCCTCGGTCCGCTCAGCGGCAGCCCTGAGTTGGGCACCGGGTTCATCAGGTTGGTTGCCGTAGTCCATGTCGCTGGGGTTCAGTGCGTAGACTTTCACGTTTTTGTGGACTGCCAGTGCTGCTGCTTCCTCCAGGCTGAAGATCGGCTCGCCGGAGAGGAAGTTGTCAGTGGCCAGCACCACGGACCGCGAGCGCTGGGCATCGGCGGCGCCTGTGTCATCGGGAAAGCTCTTCACGCAGGACGCCAGGCCGTCGCCGATCAGTGAGGAGCCTGCACCGTTCCAGGTGCCGTCGAAGAAGGATCCTGCCCCGCTGTCCAGGGCTTCCTTGGCTTCGGCGAGCTGTTCGGCGGCGTAGTCGTAGTCGTCCGTGAGGGGAAAGAGTTGCACGCTGCTGCTGTCGAAGATGACCATGCCGATCCTTTCGCCGTCGAATTCCTTGGCGAGTTCCCGGAACACGGTGGTTATGGCGGCGTCGGTGCTGGTCATGGATCCGGACACGTCCAGGCAGAGCACGATGTCCCTGTTCCGGATTTCCGGTTGCTCCGTGGTGCGCAGGATGGGCCTGGCGGCGGCTGTAGCGGTGGCGGCGAGGAACACGGCGCCCAGCATGACTGCCACCATCAGCCGCAGGCGGTACCTGCGTAGTGCGTGCTGGTACTCCGGCAGGTCGGTCAGGCGGTCACCGTGCGCGATGGGCCGGGTCTGTGGAGGACGACGACGGCGGTACAGCCAGGCGCTGATGGCCACCGCTGCTGCGGCAAGGGGAAGGATCCACCAGTAGCTCAGTTCCATCCGATCACCACCTGTCGCGCAGCCTCTGCTGAGTGCCCCACGGGGTGGAGTGGCACACGGGAGAATTCGTTGGGGTAGATGCCCGCGATTCCTTCAGCAAGTTCCTCGAGACCTTGGCGGCGGAGATCTTCCAGCGTCATCGACGTGACGGGTAGCCCCGTGGCTGCCCCGGCGAACTCCCGCACGAGGAAGCTAAGTCTTTGGTGGGCGTCGCGCACCGGTATCCGTCCGGCGTCGGCGTCTTCTGCTGTGGCGTTGATGGCCGCGAGGCACGCAGAACGCAGGGCGTCCAGGTCCTGCTGTGGCGGTCCTTGTCCGGCTGGTGGTCTCCGGCGAATGGGCCGGAAGATCCAGGCGTACCAAGCACCCACCACCACCACTATCAGCAGGCCGGCCCAGAGCCATTGTGGCTGATACTGCAGCGGTGCGTAGAAGCCGGCATCATCCTGCACGGTTTCCACCCCCAGCGGCACCCCTGGCAGTTGTCGCACCCGAACGGTGCTTCTCAAGGAGTGCAAAGACGGCAGGCAGGACGTCCGCACTGCCTGAGGTTTGTTCCTCGGCTATGCCCAATCGGCGGAAAATGGAGCTGCGGCGTTCTCCGCGTTCCACCATGGCAGCTTCATAGGCTGCCTGGATCTTGCTGTCGGCGGCCAGCAGCGCGGGGATTCCCTGCCCCGTGCCCACATCCGTACTGTCCGTGGCACCTTTGTCTGCCACCGGTGTGAGGTTCGCGTCCCGCACGGTCAGCCACAGGACTTCGTGCCTGGCCCGAAGCCTGCGCATCAGCCCCTCAGTACGGGCATCGGGCATGAACTCGTCAGTCACGGCAACAACGAGCAGGCGTCCCTTCAGGTATCTCAGGACGTAGTCGAGTTGCTCCGCGAGGGAACTGGGCGGCCCGTCCAGGGCGACGCCCGCATCGACCTCCTGCAGCAAGCGTTCCAGGTGCTCCTCGCCGCTGCGGGGAGGTACATACCGGGTTGTGGTCTCGTTCCCGTGCAGGAGGCCGACGTCGTCACCGTGGCGGCACGCCAGATACCCCAGCACTCCGGCTGCCTGCACAGCGATGTCCTTCTTGGATTCACCAGACAAAGCCTGGGCAGCCATGGTCCGTCCGGTATCCACCAGCAACAGCACTGAGTGACGGCGAACCGCCACATACCGCTTGACCAGGGGCGATCCGTGCCGTGCGGTGGCTTTCCAATCAATATCCCTGACTTCATCTCCAGGAACGTAGGCCCGCAGCTCATCAAAGTCCAGGCTGCGGCCTTTGAAAACGGAGCCGTATTCACCATCGAGCAGGGTCAGTGTCCTCCGGTGGGCGAAGATGAACAGCTTCGACTTAACCCGGCGAAGCAGGCTGGGCACGCGTAGTCCCCGCTACGGTGTCTGGACAGACGCCACGACGGCATCAATGACAGTTTCCACCGGGACGCCTTCAACCACAGCATCGAATCCGAGAATGATGCGGTGCCGCAGGATCCGGTGGGCGAGGTTTTTGACGTCCTCGGGAATCACGTGGTCACGGCCGTTCAGCAAGGCCAGGGCCCTGGCTGCCTGGCTGAAGGCAATGCTGGCCCTGGGGCTGGCACCGAACTCCACCAGGTTGGCGAGCTTGGGCTCCAGATATTGGGAAGCATTGCGGGTGACGTAGGCAAGGCCCACGATGTACCTGACGATCGCGGGGTCGATGTAGACCCGTCGCACGAGTTCCTGGACCTGGACAACAGCGTCCAGTGAGGCAGCAGCCGGCGGCCTCTGGTCGGCATCGAACACACCGGCGTCAATCCGGCGGATGACTTCGGTTTCCTCGGCCGGACTCGGGTAGTCCAGGACATCCTTGAGCATGAAGCGGTCCATTTGGGCCTCGGGGAGCCGGTACGTCCCTTCCTGCTCAATCGGGTTCTGTGTAGCCAGCACCAGGAACGGCTGCGGCAAAGGGTAGGACTCGCCACCGATGGACGTCTGTCGTTCCTGCATGGCCTCGAGCATGGCACTCTGGGTCTTCGCGCTGGATCTGTTGATCTCATCCAGCAGCACGATGTTGGCATGGACCGGACCCAACTGAGTGACGAATGTTCCTTTGGCGGCATCGAAAATTTGTGTGCCCGCGATGTCACTGGGCAACAGGTCCGGAGTGCACTGGATCCGGCGGAACTCCGCGCTGACCGATTCCGCGATGGCCTGGGCCGCAGTGGTCTTGGCCAGGCCCGGCACACTTTCAAGCAGCACGTGGCCGCCCGTCAACAAACCGATGACCAAGGTCTCGCGAAGCCTGGCCTGGCCCACCACTTTGTTCTCAAAACTCCGGATGATGCTGCCCACGAGTTGTTGGGCACGGGCCATGTCCGGTGCATCGATTCCGGCCGTGGCAGTGGTCTGTTGCACTCGTGGTCCCCTCGCTGGCGTCTGACGTCTCCCGGCAGGCGGCCGGCCAAAAAGCCGGGCATCAGTGCTTCCGCCTGCATGGGCCACTCTATCCAAGCCTGACCTGTTCAGGGCCGCAATGGGGACCCCTCCCCATGCAGCCCTCCGAGGTCTATCCTTTTGCCATGCATCAGCTACCAGCCGCCTATCAGAAGTACCTCGCCGCACAGGACCAGCACGTCATCGACGCCGTTCGGCCCGTCCTCCTGCAATCAGCCGCCGACGAGCGCCACGGGGTCCGGATCACCTACAACACAGGCTCTACCGGACATCAGGCCCACCTGGACGAGTCCATACCGTACGGCGAGATCATCGAGGACATCGACTGAGCGCCGCTAACCCTTCATAGCTCCAGCTAGCCCTTCATGGCTCCAGACAGGGCAAAGGAGTTCCCCATGCCCCGGGATACCAGCGCGTAAAGCAGAAGCACCGGGACCGAGTACAAGATGGAAAACGCGGCCAACTGGCCGTAGGCGATCGCTCCGTGCTGGCCGAAGAAACTGAAGATGGACACCGCCGCCGGTTGCTTGCCCGGCGACAACAACAGGATGAAGGGAACAAAGAAGTTTCCCCACGCCTGGATGAAGACGAAGATGAACACCACACCCAGCCCCGGCCTCATCAGCGGCAGGACAATCCTGCGCAACGCCGTCATGGCCGACGCCCCGTCCATCCAGGCCGCCTCCTCCAGTTCCAAAGGAACCGAGTCCATGAAATTCTTGGTCATCCAGATCGCCATGGGCAAAGTAGTGGTTGCCATAAAGAAAATGGTTGCCGCCATGGAATCCAACAATTGAAGTTGGACGAACAACCCATACACGGGCACCATAATGGCCGTCACCGGCAACGAGGTGCCGAACAGCACCGTGTACATGAACGGCTTGTTGAACCGGGACTGATATCTGGACAACGGATACGCAGCCAGCACAGCAGCAAGGAGGTTCACCACAGCCGTACCGGCAGACAACCACAAGCTGTTGGCCAACGGCTGAAACAGCAGCTCAGGAGTCAGCACCGCACTGAAGTTGGCGCTCGACGGCGCCGAGGGCACCTTGGTCTGGTATCCGGCCTGGGGATCGACGGCGGCCAGCAGCAACCACAATAAAGGCGCCACAAAGCAGACCCCGATCACGGCCAAGGCGATATCCGCACCCAACCTGGCTCTGGAACGGGAGGTGCCACCCGTCGTCGTGCCTGTTGTCTTCTCCCGCGCTCGCAGTCCCTTGGTGGTCATGGGCGACGGTCCCTCAGGAGCCGAACGTAGACGGCACCGAACACCATGCCCAACAGGATCAGGACCGACGCCACCGCTGTTCCGTAGCCGATGTCGCCAAACTTGAACGCCTCCTGGTACGCCAGCACCGGCAAGGTGGTGCTGGCGTTGGCCGGACCGCCCGCCGTCATCACCCAGATAAGGGTGAAGACGGCCAGTGTCTGGAGCGTAATCAACATCAGGTTGGTGGTGATACTGCTCCGGATCAGCGGCAGGGTAATGAACGTGAGCCTCTGCCACCCCCGGGCGCCGTCCATGAGCGCGGCCTCGGAAATGTCCCGTGGTACGTCCGCCAAAGCTGCCCGGTACACCAGCATGGAGAAAGCGGTGCCCCGCCAGGTATTGGCCAGGATGATCGCCACAAGGGGGAACGAATACAGCCAGTCCACGCCGTCGACACCGACGATGCCGGCCAGTTGGTTCAGAGCTCCGTCCCGGTTGAAGTAGGCATAGGCAGCAAACGCTGCCACAATTTCCGGGAGCACCCAGGCCGCAACAACTGCCGTTCCCACTACCGAAGAGACCACCTTCCGTGAACGCGTCATCAGCAGCGCAATCAGCAGGCCCAGCACATTCTGCCCCACCACCGCCGACGCCACGACAAAGACAACGGTCAGCCAGGCCGACAGCGGAAACGAGTCATCGCTGAACATCCGGGCGTAGTTGTCGGCGCCCACCCACTGCGGGTCCTGCGCTGCTTTGCCCGTCAACGCAGCGTTGGTGAAGGACGCGTAAAACGACCAAGCCACCGGGGCCACAAGGAAAAGCAGGAGCAGCAGAATCGACGGAACTACCGGCAGGAGCCGCAGGACGCGGCGGATGGTCATTTCTCCAGGACCTTGTCCTCACCCACAAGCTTCCGGACGGTGGCATCGTATTCTGCTGCGGCGTCCTCGGGGCTTTGCTTGCCAGTTATCACTGACTCCGTGGCCACTTGGACGGCGGTGGAAATCTTCGGATAGTCAGCAGTGGCGGGGCGGTAATGTGTTACGGCCACCAGGTCTGAGACATCCTTGACGAACGGGTTGGCTGCCAAATAATCCGCTTCCGCGGCGACATCGGTCCGGACGGCAATCTGCGAATTGTTGATGTCGTACGCCAACGCGTTCTTCTTGTTCAGTGCAGTGGTGAGGAACTTGAAGGCAAGGTCAGGGTTCTTGCTCTTCGCACCCACCGCAAGCGTCCAGCCGCCGGACATACTGACACCTCCGGGCTCCTGGCCATTCCTGGTGGGGAACATCGCGACGCCCATGTCCTGCTCATATCCTGCCCACTCGTACGCCCCACCCTTTTGCCAGAACGACGGCGTGTAGGAACCTTCCACGGTGGCCGCCAGTTTGCCCTGCGGGAACCACTCGCCAAAGACCTTCTTCCAGACGTTGGCATCCAAGGCCTCGGCGGGGCTCACTGCGAGTTTTTCGTCGTAGAGGGTCTTCAAGAACGCCAGTGAGTCAGTAAATCCCTGGGACCCGACTACCCACTTCTTGGCGTTCTCGTCATACAAGGTGCTGTCTGTCCCGTAAAGGAGTTCATAGAAGCCCTGCATGACCGTGCCCTCGCCAGTCCCCTTGCCTGCGTACATGTTGAAGGCGATCACGTTGGGATCGGATGCCTTCACGGCACGGGCCGTGGTCAGGATGTCATCCCAGGTCTTTGGCTGCCAGGGCAAGGAAATGCCCGCCTTTTGAAGGACTGCCTTGTTGTACCAAATAGCTCTGGTGTCCGTACCGAGCGGCACCGCATAAATACTGCCGTCATCTGCCCGGCCGGCCGCTTTGGCTGCTTCGTTGAAAAGGGACCAGTCGTCCCACTTCTCAAGGTAGCCATCAAGCTTAAGGAGGTACCCGGCGTCGACGTCCGAGCGGACCTTGAAGGTGTCCTCGTAGAAGACATCCGGCGCCGTGTCAGCGGAACGCTGCGCCAGGGCAAGCTTGGTTCCGTAGTCGTCATCATTGGCCTGGATGGGCTGAAGCTCAACGGCAACCCCGGCGTTGGCTGCCTCGAACTCCTTCTTGGCGTCCTGCATGACGGCGTCGAGGGCAGTAAAAGCATCCGTTTTCTGATAAACGATCTTCAGCGTCTTGTTCCCGGCCGCGTCAGGCGTAGGCGAACAGGAGCTGGCTGCCACAAGGACGGCGGCGGCTGTAGCGATGGCGGCAAACTTCCCCGCCACCTGCTTCATACCAGCTAACTTCATTGGGCGGCCCATGGTGCTCCAATCCGTCAAACGTCGTGCTGATTCAGCCTTCCAGAAGGAGCCGCTGGGCCCGCGGTGCCAGCATGTGCTCCAGGACGAGACAGGCGGCACCGATGGCGCCCACGTCCTCGCCCACTCCAGTGCCTACAACTTCCAGGTCATGGATCATGCGGGCAGCATTGTTCCTGTCCAGCAGCTCCGGGACCCGTTCCAGGAAGTAGGGCGACATACGGCCCCAGAAGGGACCACCGAAGACCACGCGCTCCACATCCAGGGTATTGGTCACTACGGACACGGCACGAGCCACCAGGGTGGCCGACTTGTCCAGAATGGCAATGGCTTTTTGGTTCCCGGCGTCGGCTTGGTCGCACAGTGCTGCAAAACGCTCCTGGACCTCGGGACCGTCTGCCCCCTCACGGTGACCGTCCAGGACACCGGCTGCTTCTGCTTCGGCTACCAGGACCTGAGGAATGCAGGAGGACTTAACGCATCCGTGCAATCCGCAATCACACAACGGACCGGAAGGGTCAACCACGATGTGGCCGATTTCCCCTGCGTTGCCGGAGGTTCCACGCACTACTTCGTCGTTAAGCACGATTCCGCAACCGATGCCGGTACCCATGTACATGAAAACAAAGCTGCCGGCACCGCTCGCGCCCCCGGCCCAGGTCTCGGCAACAGCTGCGCTGGTGACGTCCTTGTCAACCAGGGTCTCCAGCCCGGTGGCTTCGCTCAAGGCCTCGCGGATCCGCACCCGGTTCCACCTGGTCAACAGGGGCGGCTCCACTACGGAGCCTTCATCCAGGTCAATCGGCCCAGGAACGGCAACGCCAAGACCAGCGATCTTGGATGCGTCCACGCCCGACTCTTCGACCAGGACCTTGATTTGCGCGGCGATGCTGGTGATCACGCCGGCGGGGTCGCCGCCCGGGGTGGACATCCGGGAATGCCTGACGACGTCGCCCAAGAGGTCAAGAACCACAAATGTGATAACGGCCGGGTCCAAATGGACGCCGATGGCATACATCCCAGCCGGGTTCAACCGAAGGATGGTCCGCGGCTTGCCCGGCCCCGATCCTTCCTTGCCGGCCTCGACGATCAGCTTTTGATCCAGCAGGCGCCGGGAAATATTGGAAATGGTTTGGGGCGAAAGTCCAACAATCTGTGCCAACTCCACGCGGCTGAGTCCCTGCGCTGACCGCCGGATCGCCTCCAGGATGACGGTCAGATTGAAGTCCCCCATACGGGGTAGATTCGTTCCGCGCCTCGGTGTCGGCTGCCGGATCTCAGTCACTGATGCCCCTCGTCATTCGGAAAAACTTCGTCGAATTTAGTCTCTGTCTGCATCGTACGATACCCACAGCCCCACAGGTACGAGCACACGCTGGCGACGAAGTCAGGGGTTGGTAACGATGCCACTGAATTGTATGCGACAGCTTCCTGGACCGTGCCTTGATGACGGTGCCCTCAGGATTTGAGGCTGCGCGTCACCGTGAACTTAGGGTTGCGGCCTTCCTCCGACGTAGGCCCTATGAGCCGTTCCAGCGCACCCCGGTACTGCAAGTGACTGTTGTAGACGGTCCACAACTCCCCACCTGGCGCCAGCACCCGTCCGGCGGCTTGGAACATCTTCAGCGCAGCGCCTGCATGGACACTGGCTCCTACATGGAACGGCGGGTTCAGCAGGATGAGGTCCGCGCTGCCGGGTACAAGCGTGGACATCGCGTCATCATGAAGGACGGCCACCCGGTCCCCCACCTCATTGGCCGCCGCGGTACCCCGGGCCGAGGCAACAGCAGCAGCGGATTGGTCCGTTGCCACCACGTTCGCCTCCTCATGGCGCCGTGCATACATGGTGGCCAGGATCCCCGTGCCACATCCGAGGTCCACCACGCGGCGGGCAGCCGGCATCCGGTCCAGGAAGGTCAGCAGGTAACGCGTCCCAATATCCAGGCGGGCGCCGGAGAAGACGGCGCCATGTGCGCAGACCGTGATTCCCAATTCCTGCAATGGTTCCACAACGGGGAACGGTGGCGTGTCCGGAACCGGTTGGGGATCCCTGGCAATGAGCACCCTGGATTTCTGACGGGCGAGTTGTGGTTGGACGGAGGAGAAGTACTTCTCCAGGACTGAATTCATCCCGGTGGACATATGTTTGACGCGGCCGCCTGCCAACACCACCGTATCCGGCGCTGCGAATCGGGCAACGGCGTCGGCGATTTCCTCCAACTCAGCGAGCGACTTCGGCAATTGAACTAGTACAAGCCCAGCATTGCCGAGCAATTCCCGGCCTAAACCATGGTGGGTGAAACGGCCCTCGAGACCTGCTGTTGCGGCGTTGCGCTCCAACGCGAGTCGTCCCGTGAAAAGGTCCTGGTTAACACGGACATTCCCGACGCCGAGTCCCACCAGCGCACCCAGCGTCAGGGCACCGTAACGGTCGCCAATGACGACAACCCCGGTTTCCTGGCCCACCATTTCTGCCGCTGTTTCCAGCAGAATCCGGTCAGTGGCGTCGTAAGCCTGCAAATTCTCCGCTTCGACGTCCGGGAGCCTGCTCAAGGAGCCAAACAGGGATTCCAGTTCCAATGCCGTCACGATGGAGGTTCTCACTTTCGTTGCGATTTTGACTCGACTTTGTCGGTGCTTGGGAGGAACCTGAGAGTGCAACACGCAAACACCTGGTTGTCCCGTCAGTTTGGTAAACCCAAGACAGAGGCGGCCGGCATACGTCGCGGTGGCCAGGGAGCCAGGCACCGGGACATCCGTCATCCGGCTCCCCCTCCCCTGCGAGAAGCCATGAGTGTCAATGTTGTCACGAACCTGGAAGTAAAGTCCCACAACTCTCCCGACGAAACGCGCCGCCCGGATAAGACCGTTCTGGACCTCGTCACCGTAGGAGAATACACAATCGGCCGTATGACCTTTGAACCCGGTTGGACCTGGGCTGACTGCATCAAACCTGTAGTGGGCACGGACTCCTGCCAGTTGAGCCACGTTGGATTCTGCGTTTCCGGCAAGTTGGACGTTGAAACCGACGACGGCGGCCAGATCAGTATCGCTGCCGGTGACTCCTACACGATCCCGCCGGGCCACAACGCTCACGTGGTAGGCGACGAACCGTTCCAAGGTGTCGAGTTCGTCAGCGGCGCCGAGTTCGCCCGCCCTCCTGGATAAGGCGATTCGGTTTTCAGTACATGCAAAAAGACCCCGCTCAGATGAGCGGGGTCTTTTTCCGAAGTGGAGCTGAGGGGACTCGAACCCCTGACCCCCTGCATGCCATGCAGGTGCGCTACCAGCTGCGCCACAGCCCCGGATTTGTTGATTTTCCGGTGAAGTTTTTCTCTTCCCGTCGAAGCAACTCGTCAATACTAACCACAATCCATCGAGAAGCGAAATCGGTCGACCGTGAACTGCGTCACCCCAAGTCGCGCCGTATGGATCGCGCCTTATCAAGAAACCCGGCAGCCGAGGCGCGCTGGACGAATCCGCCGCGCCTCCCCCCAAACCGGCTGCCCGGGAGCGTGCTGTCATCCAGCGCCGCCCCACATGAAGTCTAAGATCGATACTTCCAGAAACCAAACCGTCCAGTCGGTTTTATCGACAGGGCCGGCCTTGCCCGGTGATAGCGTTATGGGGTTCCAGAGGCGCCACTGCCAGCATTCCGCGACAGAGCATCCGGCCCCACCACATCGCTCGAAAGGTCAGTCGCTACCGATGCAGCAACGTGCGCAGGACACCCGACTGGCAGTCATTGAAGGCGCAGCCCGCGTCTTCGCTGAAATTGGGTACGGAAACGCCAGCCTGGCTGACATCACCAAGCGCGCGGGCGTGACCAAAGGCGCCCTCTATTTTCACTTCACGTCCAAGCGGGAGCTTGCCCTGGCGGTCATCGACGAACAACACGCCTTGGTCCAGTCGGCGGGCTCGGAGATCGCTGGTTCCAACAACACTGCGCTGGAAAAAATCATCAGCCTCTGCAGAATGTTCGGGCAGCAGCTGTTGGATGAACCGATAGTCCAAGGTGGTATCCGGCTCACCTTTGAAGCCTCCGCATTCCAAGCTGACGTTTCCGCCCCGTACCAGGACTGGATCAACACCACCCACCAGTTATTGGCTCAAGCCCAGACGGAGGGGGATGTCCGCACCGATCTGGATGCCGCCGCCTTCGCCCGCTTCTTGATTGCATCATTCACCGGAGTTCAGATGGTCTCCGAAGTCCTCACGGCGCGGGAGGATGTCATGGCCAGGATCGAACAAATGTGGGAATTCATGCTGCCGGCCCTGACATCAGGCGCAAGAAACCAAACACACAGTCCTTGAGTCGCCGACGACCATCTGCGTAAGCCCGAGTACAGCCAGCCGGATCAATTGACTCCGGGCACAAGAAAGGGTCCTGCTTTTCTTGACGAAAGCAGGACCCTTGGTGGTGGAGCTGAGGGGACTCGAACCCCTGACCCCCTGCATGCCATGCAGGTGCGCTACCAGCTGCGCCACAGCCCCATATTCTTGCTGCTTCACGTTCAGCATTTCAGCCATCCGCGCCGAAGCAACTCAAATATCTTAGAACAGCGTTTCCGAAAATTCCAAATCGGGCATATTCGGTTGCCGTGAGTTCCTAGTGCTCGGAGTCCTCCGCGGAAACAGCCTTGGCGGACGCATCGTCACCGAGGTCCAGATCCACCACAGGGCAGTCCTTCCACAGGCGCTCCAGTGCATAGAACACGCGATCTTCGGCGTGCTGGACGTGGATCACGATGTCCGCATAATCGAGCAAAACCCAGCGGCCTTCGGAGCGGCCCTCACGACGCACGGGTCGAAGATCCTGCTTGAGCAGTTCTTCCTCAATGCCATCGACGATTGCGTTGACCTGGCGCTCAGTGGGAGCTGACGCAATCAGGAAGATGTCAGTGAGCGCCAACCGCTCGCTGACATCAAGCGCAACGATGTCTTCGGCGAGCTTATCGGCCGCTGCAC
The DNA here is from genome assembly GCF_002224285.1 of Arthrobacter sp. YN. GTDB lineage: Bacteria > Actinomycetota > Actinomycetes > Actinomycetales > Micrococcaceae > Arthrobacter. Next base: position 3,005,023 of record NZ_CP022436.1, read on the forward strand.
GCGCGGCGTGACGGGCGAGGGTGATGGATTGTTCATGTGCAGACACGGGGACTCCTTGTTGTGGCCTGTGGCCTTGGTTTGGCGTTTGCCGAGATAAAGCGGAACTAGCCGCTGGTGATCATGATGATGCCGACGATGAGCGCAACCAGGCCCAAAGCCAAAACACCGTACTGCAGCAACCTGTTGCGCTGAGCGCGTGCCAGTCCTGCAGTATTGACGTCCAACGGATCAAGTCCGTAAGCCGTACTGGCAGAAACGGGCGGGCGCTGCGTCTCTTCGCTGCGCTCCACTGGTGGAACAGGCTTCTTCCTGGCGGACCTGGCTACAGCTTCCGCGCGGGCAAGAACTCCTGCGCGGCCTCGGGAACCTGGCTTCTTGACCTGCGACGGGTCATCCAGAGTTGGACCTGCCGAGGTGATCAACGGCACGAATGTGGTGCTGGGACGCTTCATGACCGGACGCTCAACACCAGGAACCTTGACGAACTCCAACGGAGTCACCATGGCCAGGTTGTTGGCCGTGGAAGGACCTGACGTGGCCGCCGGAGACTTTGCCTGCTCGACCTTGCTCTGCTCAGCCTTGTTCTGCTCGGCAAGCTTCTGCTTGGCTGCAGCGCGTTTGTTCAACACCGCCGCACGTTCGGCCAAGGCAATCTGCTCCGCCAACACCGCTGGATCAACAGCCAACGGATCCTGCTCGGCAATGTGTTCCAGCTTGGACGTCTGGTTTTGAACCTGCGCCGCGATCAACTCACGGACAGCAAGCGCCTGTTCAACGGACATTCCGGACTCCGTGGCGGCATCCGGAATGTCCTTGGGCGTGGACTTGTCTGCGGGAGTTTCGTTGTCCCCCAGCGTGATCTTGTCGTTGGCGGCGCTGTTGCCGGCCCCGGTTTTGGCAACCCCGGGCTTTGCTTTGCCGGACTTGGCAACCCCGGGCTTTGCATCCACGGACTTCGGAGCGTCGGCATTTCCGACGCCATCGGACGGAGCACCTGGCTTTGCCGCTTCCTGCGTGGAACCCGGCACCGGAACGATCGGGTTCATTGACGTGGCAACTTCGGCCTGGAGCTGCTGAAGTCGAAGCTGGCGCCGCGTGGGAGGCCCACCTCCGGAGAGTTGTTCTTCCTTGTCCGCGAGTTCCTTGATGGTCCGAAGAGCTGCACGGTCACGCGCCCGGACCTGCGAGGAACGCTCCTGCGCTGCGGTTCCTACGGCATCCACCGGACCATCAGCGGCACGGCGGTTACGGGCGGCGGGACGGTCAGACCCAGCCGGACGGTCAGCACCAGCAACGGGACTTGTGGCGGGGGCCTCGGGATCCACGTCGGCTTTTGCCGGCACCTTTGACTCCGCGGCAGGTTTCGGCTGCGCCTTCGGTTCCGAGGTGGCGTCCGGTTGCGCCTTCGGCTCCGCAGCGGCGTCTGCCTGCGCGGTGGCTTCCGGCTGCGCAGTGGCTTCCGGCTGCGCAGTGGCTTCCGGCTGCGCAGTGGTGTCCGGCTGCTCGGTGACGTCCGACTGTTCTTCCCGGGCACGGCGAAGCTCACGCCTGCTGCGGATGGGTCGCTGTTCCTGGCTGCTCATTCAAAACTCATTCAGTACGTGCTTGGTCGTCTGATCCGGACAGTACGGGCGTCAGCTCCCCTGCCACGGGCTGGGGCGCGTACAGACCATATTTTGCGATGTATTGCACCACTCCGTCCGGCACCAAGTACCAGACGGGGTTGCCTGCGCCCACGCGGAACCGGCAATCCGTGGAGGAGATCGCCATAGCGGGGACTTCGAGCAAGCTGACGTCGTCAGTCCGTCCGAGGTCGTTCAGTTCATGTCCGGGCCGGGTCACTCCGACGAAGTGCGCCAACGACCACAACTCGTCCACATCTTTCCAGGACAGGATCTGGGCCAGGGCATCCGCACCGGTGATGAAGAACAGGTCCGCGTCAGGACGCTGGGCCCGCAAATCGCGCAGGGTGTCTATGGTGAACGTGGGGCCGGGGCGGTCAACGTCCACCCGGCTCACTGTGAACCGCGGGTTGGATGCTGTGGCAATGACTGTCATCAGGTACCGGTGCTCCGGCTCGCTGACAAGTTTGTGCGACTTCTGCCACGGTTGCCCCGTTGGCACGAAAACCACTTCGTCGAGTCCGAACTTGGCTGCTACTTCACTGGCAGCCACAAGGTGGCCGTGATGGATTGGATCGAATGTTCCACCCATCACGCCCAGCCGAAGCCTGCGCCCCGACTCCCCACGTGGTGTTGCGGCAATAATGTTAGTGGCCCTGCCCGTGGGTGTGCTTGTTCGGGTGCTGGCGGTGCGGGTCAGCGTGCTCTTCAACAGCCTCGTGGCGGTTGCCCAGGTTGGTGTAGGACAGGGTGACGAACAGGAGGACCAGCATGAGGGCAAACATCACGATGCCGAAGACCCACGGCTCTGCCCACAGGGGCGCGAGTTCCTCGTGGCCGCCGCCTTCAGTTTGGGCGGCAATGGACGTGGCGATCTGCTGAAACAGCATCTTCTCCCCTAGTTGGTTCTCAAATGTTTTGCACGGCGGGGCATCCCGACGTTCCGGACTTCTGTTCTATGTTACAGCGTTGCTAGCTGCGGACTTGGCCTTCGCCCTGGACGATCCACTTGGTGGTAGTCAGCTCCGTGAGGCCCATGGGACCACGGGCGTGCAACTTTTGCGTCGAAATGCCCACCTCGGCGCCGAGGCCCAGTTCGCCGCCGTCGGTAAACCGCGTGGAGGCATTGACGATCACGGCAGCGGAATCAATCTCTGCGATGAACTTCTCGGCGTTGGCCAGGTTGTTGGTGAGGATCGCTTCAGTGTGTCCAGTGGTCCACGTGCGGATGTGGTTGACGGCCTCGTCCAGGCTGTCCACCATGGCCACTGCGAGGTCAAGGTCCATGTATTCGGTGGCCCAATCGTCGTCGTCAGCGGGAACGGTTTCAACGTCCTTGCCCAAGGCAGCGGCGATCCTTTCGTCAACATGGAGCGTCACCCCTTGTGACCGCAATGCCTTGGCAACAGCAGGAAGCACCGTTGCGCCCGAGTGGACCAGCAGGGTCTCCACGGTGTTGCAAACGCTGGGACGCTGCGTTTTGGCATTGAGGAGGATCTCCACAGCCATTTCTTCATCCGCAGACTCGTCGATGAAGATATGGACGTTGCCTTCACCCGTTTCAATAACGGGCACGGCAGAGTTGGTGACCACTGTCTGAATGAGGTCCCGCCCACCCCGCGGAATGAGAACGTCCACGCGCCCGCGGGCACGCATCAGCACGTTGGCACCTTCGCGGCCGTACTGGTCCACGGTCTGGACAGCATCGGCCGGCAGGCCCACCGAGTCCAATGCTTCCCGAAGGATCCGCACCAAAGCCTCATTGGTGTTCGCCGCAGCGGACCCGCCACGAAGAATCACGGCGTTGCCGCTCTTCAGGGCCAAGCCGGCGATATCAACGGTCACGTTCGGGCGAGCCTCGTAAATGGCGGCCACAACGCCCATGGGTACGTTGACCTGGCGCAGGCGCAGGCCGTTGGGGAGCGTCTGACCCCGGACGACGTTGCCCACCGGATCCGGCAGGCCTGCCAGATTCTCCAGGGCCGCAACCAATCCATCGATCCGGGCAGGAGTCAGCGTGAGGCGGTCCAGGAGTGCTGCGGACGTGCCATTGGCACGGCCTTCGGCAACGTCCTTGGCGTTGGCCTCCAAAACATGCTTCCGGTTCTCCACCAGGGCTGTTCCAATGGCACGGAGCGCACGATCCTTCCAGGCACGGTTCGCCTGGGCCATGCGGCGGGCAGCTTTGCGGGAACGGTCGGCAATGGCATGAACGGCGGCCTGGACATCCTCCGGGGAGAGCGGAACGCCGCCTGCCACAGGGTTCTCCGGCGTTTGTCCGGCAACACCGGAAACGTCGGAGATCACAGGGGCATCAGGGGTCAGCGCTTCAGTCATGCTCCAAGTTTAGATGAGCGGGGCGTCCGCAGGAGCACCAGATCATCAACATGAACAACTTCGCGGTCGTAACCCCGGCCCATCGCCTGGCCGAGCTCCTGGGTAGTGCGGCCCAGCATGCGCGGGAGTTCCTCCGAGGAATAGTTCACCAGCCCACGCGCCACCACGGTTCCATCATGGGCAACCATCTCCACAGGATCGCCGGCTTCGAAATCACCACTGACCTCCGAAATGCCCGCAGGAAGGAGTGACCTGTGCCGTTCGCGCACTGCTTTAACCGCGCCGTCGTCGAGCATTAAGCGTCCTTGAACCGTGGCCAGGTGCGCCAGCCACAGGAGGCGGACCGGCTTGCGGTTGCCATTGACGGAGAACCAGGTTCCCACGTCATCCCCCGCCAAGGCGGCGGCGGCGTTGGCCGTTGACGTTACCAAAGCGTGGATACCCGAGCCGGCAGCGATCGACGCCGCCTCAACCTTGGTCATCATTCCACCGGTTCCGACGCCGGCCTTGCCGGCCTTGCCGATGGTGACGTCCTCAAGGTCCTGAGGACCCTGAACCAACGGAATACGCTTGGCACCCTGGGAGGGCGGTCCGTCATAGAGGGCGTCGACGTCGGACAGCAGTACCAGCGCATCCGCGCGGACCAGGTGGGCCACCAAAGCGGCCAGTCGGTCGTTGTCGCCAAAGCGGATCTCGTGCGTGGCCACGGTGTCGTTCTCGTTGACCACGGGCACCACGCCAAGGTTGAGCAGACGGTCCAGCGCCCTGAAAGCGTTGGTGTGCTGGGTGCGGCGCATGAGGTCGTCCGCGGTCAGCAGCACCTGGCTGACGGTGACGCCGTGGGCACTGAACGCCTGAGTGTAACGGGCCATGAGCAGTCCCTGGCCTACACTCGCGGCAGCCTGCTGCGTGGCCAGGTCCTTGGGCCGTTTGGCCAGACCCAAAGGGGCCAGGCCCGCAGCGATGGCCCCCGAAGAGACCAGAATGATCTCGGTGCCGGCATTGCGCTTGTCCGCCAGGGCGTCCACCAGTCCCGCAAGGGATTTCTCGGAAATACCGCCCTTGATGCTGGTCAAGGAAGAGGACCCTACCTTGACCACAATCCGCTTGGCGGTGGCGAGGGCCTGGCGCTCCAGGCCTTCGGCCATGGCCGGATCGTCGACGGTCCTAGTCGTCATCACCGGCGTCAAGGGTGCTCTCCCTCACGGTCTGTGCGCGGCGGCCGCTGACGGATTCAGTCCAGATGCCGGCCTTGCGTTCTGCTTCAAGCTCTGCTCGGGCCGCTGCCTTGGCCTCGCGGCGCTCAAGCTGCTCATCGCGCTTCTGTGAACGTGTAGGACGGTCGCCAATGTCCGCAACGCGGATGTCGGTGCCGCGGGGGGTGGCCAGGAGTTCGGCACCGGCCATCATGGTGGGCTCCCAGTCGAACACCACGCCATCGTCTTCACCGATGACTACGGTGTCGCCGGGCTTGGCGCCAACCTTGAAGAGCTCAGTTTCCACACCCAGCTTGGCCAGGCGGTCAGCAAGGTAGCCGATGGCTTCCTCGTTGGTGAAGTCGGTCTGCTTGACCCAGCGCACAGGCTTTTCGCCCAGAACGCGGAACAGCGGCTCGAGGTTCTTTTCTTCGCGGCGGATCTTGAAACCGGACTCGTTGACCGCGCGGGGCCGAAGGACGGGCGGCGCAACCTTGGGAGGTGCGACTGCCACGGCGTCGCGCGCAGCCTTGACGATCTCGGCCATGGCAAATCCGAGCTGGCGCAGGCCCTCGTGGCTGGTTGCCGAGACTTCGAAGACGCGGTAACCCCGCGCTTCCAGGTCCGGACGAACGAACTCAGCCATGTCCTTGCCATCGGGCAAGTCAACCTTGTTGAGGACAACCAGTTTGGGGCGCTCGTTCAGGGGAACAACTTCGCCGTCAACACCGGCGTAACTCATGTCTACCGCGTACTTCTCCAGCTCGGCCTCAATGATGGCGAGATCGGACAGAGGATCGCGGTCCGACTCCAGGGTTCCGCAGTCAAGGACGTGCACCAGTGCCGCACACCGCTCAACGTGCCGCAGGAAGTTGTGCCCGAGTCCCTTGCCTTCGCTGGCACCCTCGATCAAACCGGGGACATCTGCAATGGTGAAACGGACTTCTCCCGCCTGGACCACGCCAAGGTTGGGGATGAGGGTGGTGAAGGGGTAATCGGCGATCTTCGGCCGGGCAGCAGACATGGCTGCGATCAGGCTGGACTTGCCGGCCGAGGGGAAGCCAACCAATGCGATGTCGGCGATGGACTTCAATTCCAGGACGATGTCGCTGGATTCGCCTTCGATACCCAGCAGGGCGAAGCCGGGCGCCCGGCGCTTCTGGGAGGAAAGGGAAGCATTGCCCAGGCCGCCTTGGCCGCCGGCAGCTGCGACGTATTCAGTACCCTCACCCACGAGGTCAGCCAGGACTTCGCCGTCTTTGGTCTTGATGACGGTGCCGTCGGGGACCGGAAGAATCAGGGTCTCGCCGTTCTTGCCACCGCGCCAGTCGCCCATGCCCGGGCCACCATTGGTGGCGTGGCGGTGGGGTGCGTGGTGGTAGTCCAGCAGGGTGGTGGTCTGGGCGGACACCCGGAGGATGACATCCCCGCCATTGCCGCCGTTGCCGCCGTCGGGGCCACCGAGCGGCTTGAACTTCTCCCGCTTTACAGAGACACAGCCGTGGCCGCCGGTTCCGCCGGATACGTGCAGGACTACCCGGTCTACAAAGCTCGCCACGTGGATCTCCTCAGTTGCTGTCTTACTTACAGCGTTTGTTGCTGTTGCCAGCGCTGTTGCAAAACCAGTGCGCTAAAGCGCCCTAGTCGATTGTAATGCGGTTAAAAGAACGGTGGAGCGGGCCGTTTGGCCCGCTCCACCGGTTCAGAACTTGTTGTTACTCTGCAGCTGCAGCAGCAACGATGTTCACTACGCGACGTCCGCGGCGAGTACCAAACTCAACCGAGCCGGCCTGCAGGGCGAACAGGGTGTCGTCGCCACCGCGACCTACGCCTGCACCGGGGTGGAAGTGCGTGCCACGCTGGCGAACGATGATTTCGCCTGCGGAGACTACCTGACCACCGAAGCGCTTGACGCCCAGGTACTGTGCGTTGGAGTCACGACCGTTGCGAGTGGAACTCGCGCCTTTTTTGTGTGCCATGTGAAATGCCTGCCTCTAAATTTCTGGGGAAACTGAAAAACCTGAACAGCGGGTAACGAAAGTTACGCGATGCTGGTGATCTTGATCTTGGTCAGTTCCTGACGGTGACCCTGACGCTTCCGGTAGCCGGTCTTGTTCTTGAACTTTTGGATGACGATCTTCGGACCACGGAGGTCCTCGAGGATCTCAGCCGTAACCTTGACGTTGGCCAGTTCCGCAGCTGCGGAGGTGACCTTCTCGCCGTCAACCAGGAGCAAGGCGGGCAGCTCAAGCGTGCTGCCGGCTCCACCGGGGACGCGGTTAAGCGTTACGTAGTCTCCAACGGAAACTTTTTCTTGGCGGCCGCCTGCGCGGACAATCGCGTACACCACTTGGGTACTCACTTCTCTCGACGTTTATAACTAAATTTGCGTGCGGAACCTGGAACCGAAATCAGGCTTGGTTCGCGCTGTGCCTCAACGCCGTGGACTTCTGATCGAAGTCCGCGAGTCATCCCTTGAACAATTCCAAGGGGCATAACCCAAGTGTTGGCGTAAGCACCGAAGATCAAGATTACGCTAGTTTGACCCTCGGCTGCAAATGAGGCCGGGTCCGGAGGCTACCACGTGACTTGCGTCACCAGTTGTAACGGACTCTCCCGGCACCGTGCCCATACAGCCTACAGGCTTCGGGGCGATTAACGTGATTTGACCCGCGACGCGCTGAGGCGCTTTGGGGCCCGGGGATAAAAAGCCCGGACAGAAACGGTCAGGCGAACAGCCGCGGAGCGTCGAAGAACGCTGTCTCATAGCGGCAGGACTGGGCAAACGCCTCCAGCATGGACGCCCGCTCCCCCTCGGAAGCTGCCGCCGCAGCGGCGTCCGTGAAATTGATCGCATTCCTTGTGGCTGCAGCAAACTCTTCATCGGCGTAGGTCCTGAGCCAGTCCGCGTAGGGATGCGCTGCCGGGGCTCCCGCGTCCACGAACGATGCATGGAGCTGCTGTCCCACCTCCGCGTAGAGCCAGTAGCACGGCAGGATGGCTGCCAGCACCACGGAGTAACTGCCGGTGGCCGAGGAAGCCAGCAAGTGGTCCACATAGGACTTGGTGACGGGTCCGGTCACCGGGGAGACCTCGCGGGAGCTGAGCCAGTTCCTGTGCAGTTCCGATTCGACCTCAAGGCACTGTTGGGACGCTTTGGCCCAGAACAACTGTTCCTCCTCCGTGGGGGCAAGGGCTCCCGCGCGTGCCAGGACCCTGGAATACCCGTTGAGGTAGATGGCGTCCTGCGTGAGGTAGTAATTGAACGCTGCTTCCGGGAGGTCGCCCGATTGCAGGCCGTCAATAAAGCTCAGCTTATAGATTGCCTCGAGCTCGGGAGCGGCTTCCTTCCACAGCGCCGCGGCGAATTCCCCCGGCCTCAGGACCTGATGGTGGTGAAAATGGTGGACCGGTCCATTTCCCTGGCCTACGTCGAGGCTGTCCGAATGCAGCAACGCCTGGAGCAACCACGGCTTGACCTCACGCAGGGAAGCTTCCCAATCACCGGTGCGGGCCTGGACAGTGGCCAGCGCCGACGACAACGAACAGCCTGTACCGTGGCTGTTGTTCGTTTCCACACGGGGTCCGGCTACCTCAATGACGTCCTGCCGCAGGAGGCCGCTGGTGTTGACCAGGGCATCCGGGCACTCCGCCCCTGCCAGGTGTCCGCCCTTCACCAGGACCGTGGTGCCGCACTCAGCAGCCAGCCGCTTGCCCTGGTTCAACGCCGAATCCCAGTCAGCAGCTTCAGGCTCCCCCAACAGCATGGCAAGCTCCGGGAGGTTCGGGGTAATAAGGTCCGCCAACGGCAGGAGGGCGCGCAGGGCTTGCTCGGCAGACCCGCGCAGGAGGCGGTCACCGCTGGTGGCCACCATCACCGGGTCAAGGACCACGACGGCGGGACGCGCCGCCTCGAGCCAGCCGCGGACCTCATCGATCACCGCAGCGTCACCCAGCATGCCGATCTTGACGGCATCGATGGCGATGTCCGTGCTGATGGCTTCCAATTGCTGTCGCAGGAACTCCACCGGAGGAACGTGGACGGCACTGACACCCAGTGTGTTTTGGGCCGTCAACGCGGTGATCGCCGCCATGCCGTAGCCGCCCTGCGCGGCAATGCTCTTCAGGTCTGCCTGGATACCGGCACCGCCGGAGGGATCCGAGCCCGCGATACTCAGTACGCGGGGCGTTCCACGGCCGGAAACAACCAAAGGGTACACAGGAGAATACGACGATGACGCCATGGGGACATCCCTTCGCCGGTGCTAACCGGACAGGTTCAACGGGTCTGGATCTCAGCCTGGCCCAATGCCCGGCACCCCGTGTCAGTCCACCAGCGTAGCCGGGAAGCAGCAAAGCCTGGGAACTGCGGCACCCACAAGACCGGATATGACCGCCGGGAGCGCACAGCAAAGGGCCCTGCAGTACCCGCCTGTGGCAGGTACTGCAGGGCCCTTGCGGATCAGATGCTAGAGCTCCGAAGCGGGAACGCCAACCCCAAGGATGATGGGTTCCTCGGACGCCACCTTCTTGGCAGGCTCCGCCGGCGCTTTGGCCTCGTGTGCCGTTCCACGCGCTGCCGTAGCCGTTACCTCGTGGTGCTCAACGCTGGTCTCATTGGCTGCGCCCTGGGCACGGCTCGCACTGCGGTTGCGGCGCCCACGGCGTGACTTCGACGCCGACGCAGCTTCAGGGTCCTCATCCGCAGGCCCCGCCACGGCGGCTGCCGGTGCAGCGGCTGCCTTGGAAGGAACCACGGTTTCGGGCTTTGCCTCGGGTGCCGCGCCAAGGTGGGAGAACGCTTCGGCCAGGAGATCCAGGCTCATGGCAGGCTTGGCGGCAGGCGGTTCCTCGTGGTGTTCCCCGAAAGGCAGGGCCACCTCTTCGCCGCCGAATCGCAGGACCGGAGTGGACCGTGCGTCACGAACCGATGCTTCCCGTTCTGATTCGCGGTCGGCGTGCTCTCCGGCCTCGGGCTGCGATGCAGCAGGCGCCTGGTGCTGGCCGGCCGCCCGTGCCTGCTCTTCTGCACGGTGGACTTCGTCATCGTGGAGGTGGGCAGCGTGGGCGGCAGCAGCGATCGTTGCCAGCGCAGCCCGGGTTGCCTCTGCCTTGGCCTGCTTGGCCGGGTCCTGCGGCTCGGAGGCCGCGGGAGGTGCAGCAGGGGTGGAGGCAGTGGTGTGGACCTGCACGGGAGCCTCGGCGACAGCCTGTCCCCCGCCCTTGCCACGGCGGCGCTTGCGTTCCGTTCGGGCTGTGGGTTGCTGCGTCTCAGTGTGGGGGCGGTGGTGCTCGGCAGCCACAACGTTGGCGCGGCGGTGCTCCACGGGCTCGTCGTGGGTGACCACGCCGCGGCCGGCACAGTGCTCGCACTGCTCACCGAAGACCTCAAGGAGGCCGGTACCCATGCGCTTGCGGGTCATCTGGACAAGGCCCAGTGACGTCACTTCGGCCACTTGATGCTTGGTGCGGTCGCGGCCAAGGCACTCAACCATACGGCGGAGGACGAGGTCACGGTTGGACTCAAGGACCATGTCGATGAAGTCGATGACAATGATGCCGCCGATGTCACGCAGGCGAAGCTGGCGAACGACTTCCTCAGCAGCTTCGAGGTTGTTCTTGGTGACGGTTTCTTCAAGGTTTCCACCGCTGCCGGTGAACTTACCGGTGTTGACGTCCACCACGGTCATGGCTTCGGTGCGGTCGATGACCAGCGAACCACCGGACGGGAGGAAGACTTTGCGTTCCAGTGCCTTGTGGATCTGCTCGTCAATGCGCCAGGCACCAAAGATGTCCTGGTCCTTGGTCCACTTCTCGAGGCGGCCCACAAGGTCGGGGGCAACGTAGGTTACGTAAGCCTCAATGGTGTCCCAGGCGTCGTCGCCGGAAACGATCAGTTTGGAGAAGTCTTCATTGAAGACGTCACGGACCACCTTGATGGTCAGGTCCGGTTCGCCGTAGAGCAGTTCCGGTGCCAGGACCTTGGTGGAAGAAGCCTGGCCTTCGATGCCTTCCCATTGGGCGCGCAGGCGGTTGATGTCGTGCGTCAGTTCTTCTTCCGACGCACCTTCAGCAGCCGTGCGGACAATGACGCCAGCGTTTTCCGGCAAACGGTCCTTCAGGATGCGCTTGAGGCGGTTGCGTTCGACGTCGGGCAGCTTGCGTGAAATGCCGGTCATGGAGCCACCGGGCACGTACACCAGGTAGCGGCCGGGCAGGGAGATCTGGCTGGTCAGGCGGGCACCCTTGTGGCCTACGGGGTCCTTGGTGACCTGGACCAGGACGGAATCGCCGGACTTCAGCGCGTTCTCGATCCGGCGTGGCTGGCCCTCGAGGTTGACCGCGTCCCAGTTGACTTCACCGGCGTACAACACGGCGTTGCGGCCGCGTCCAATGTCCACGAAGGCAGCTTCCATGGACGGCAGGACGTTCTGGACCTTGCCCAGGTAAACGTTGCCGATCAAGGAGTCCTGCTGTGTCTTGGAGACGAAATGCTCGGCAAGCACGCCATCTTCCAGGACGCCGATCTGAATTCTGTCGTCGCGCTGGCGGACAATCATCTGCCGGTCCACTGATTCGCGGCGGGCCAGGAATTCGGCCTCGGTGATGACCTGGCGGCGGCGTCCGGTCTCGCGGGATTCGCGGCGGCGCTGCTTCTTGGCTTCAAGCCTGGTGGAGCCCTTGACGCTGGTCACGCGATTGGAGGGGGCCGTTTCCGTGATCGGGCGGGGAGCGCGGACGCGGGTCACCGTGTTGGGCGGATCGTCGTCCGAGCCGCCGGTCAGTTCAAGGTCCTGGTCGCCACGGCGGCGACGACGACGGCGACGCGAGGTCACTCCTTCGTCGGAGGCTTCAGCAGCGGGAGTTTCCTCGTCCTCGGACTCGGCGCCCTCTCCGGCTTCACTCTCTTCGCGTTCGGTTCCGCGGCGGCCGCGGCGGCCACGGCTCCGACGACGGCGACGACTGCCGGCATCTTCCAGCTCATCCTCGGAACCGGTCTCAGCTTCTTCCTCGGGCTCCTCTTCCTTCTCCTCCACCGCGACAACGCGGGGAACAGTGGTGAGGTCCGGAGCCTGGAAAATCATGGACGTGATGGAAACGGGCTCCAGGAAGAGCGAAGCAGAGCCTGCAGCGGCGGCTTCCTCCTCTTCGGGGGTTGCCTCAACAGGAGCCGCATCAACGGTAGCTGCTTCAGCAGCAGGCGACGCCGGCTGGGAGGCGGCGTCCGGCGTCGTGGTTTCAACTGTGGTTTCCGTAGCAACAGGTGCTTCGTCGGCGGCAGGCGCCTCTGCTTCAATCTTTGGCTTGGCAGCACGACGACGGCGGACCGGCTTTTCGGGGGCAGGCTCGGCGACGGCTTCGGGCCGGGTCTCTACAGCGGCTTCCTGACCGGCAGCGACGTCGTCACCCAAGCCGGGCAGTGGCTCAGCGGGTTCAGCCTTTTTGCGTGAGCGGGTACGGCGTACCGGCGCAGCGGGGGCCTCCGTTGCCTCAGGAGCCTCCGTCGATTCAACGACGGGTGCTGCTGAGGCCTGTGCCTCCGCGTCAGCTGCAACTTTGGGCGCAGCCTTGCGCCGGGTCCGGGTGGCTTTCTTTGGCGCTTCCGCAGTTTCCGCGGGAGCTGCCTCGTTATTAACGGCTACAACCTGGTCATTATCCATATATGGCAACACTCCTGCCCCAGCGACACCGCCACATCCGGCGCCCAGTGGGGCAAATATTGTCAAAACCCGCAGGCGTTGACAGAAGTCGGTAGTATGCTCTCCGGTTCGCACCATCATTGGGGTGCGGCAGCCCTGGAAAGCCGGCGCCCTTGTTCTGAAACCCGTTGTTCTGCTGCCACAACCAGGTGCCGTCCATTGTCATGGCGGGCCCACCCAGGATCACGTAATCCAGGCATGCCCAGCTCATACTGGCGGTCTTGGGAACAAAGTCACCGGACCGGATTCCGAATGTGGATCGGGTTCCGGCCATGTTCATTCTCTCACACCTGTTCACCGTCCCACGGTAGGCCGCTGTGTCGCAGCTCGACGGGAGCAGGCACAACCAGAAGCTTGGGGGCGCCGCCCAGCCTCCGGAGTTACAATCCTCCCAAGAGCCCATACCGGCGTGGCCGGACCGTACATTGAAAAGGACCAGATCCGCGATGCCGAGCACAGCCAGGGGAAACCTGGCCAACCAATCCACCAACTCCGTGGAGGATTTGTCCACGCAGGCAGGTCCACACCAGGACTCACTCCCCCGGACTGTCCGGGACAAACCCTTTGCCTGGCTGCTGCTGATCACCGGTGTGATCGGATGGGTGGCGTCCGGAGCCTTGGTACTGGAGAAGCTTGAAGTACTCAAGGACCCCAACCACGTGACCGTCTGCGATGTGAATCCCTGGGTTTCCTGCGGCGCGGTCATGCAGACACCGCAGAGTTCCGTGTTCGGGTTCCCCAACATGTTCATCGGCATCGTTGCCTTTGCCGTCATCATCACCACGGCGATGGGCATCCTCGCGGGAGCCAGGTTCTCACGAGGCTACTGGCTGGGGCTTCAGGCAGGCGTTACCCTTGGCTTCGCCTTCGTTGTCTGGCTGTGGTCGCAGGCCCTCTACGCCATCCACGTGCTCTGCCCGTTTTGCATGGTGGTGTGGGCGGCGATGATCCCGTTGTTCGTGTGGGTAACCATCCGCAATGTCACCCACGGAGTCATCAAGGCGCCACCGGCCTTGGCAAAGCTGCTGGGCGAGTCCGGCTGGATCATTGTGGCGCTCCTGTACGTTGCCGTCACCGCAACCATCTTCTTCTCGTTCATCCACATCTTCGTGGGGTCCTCCGCTTAGGAAAAACCCGCGCTAGGTGACAGAAAAGGCCAATGTTCGTGATGAACATTGGCCTTTTCTGTATTTTCGGTGAGGCGTGGCTAGCCTGCGAACCAGATTTTGATTTCGCGCTCAGCCGAGTCAACGGAATCCGAGCCGTGAACGAGGTTCTGCTGGACTGCCAGGCCCCAGTCGCGGCCGAAGTCACCACGAATGGTGCCCGGTGCCGCCGTGGTGGGATCCGTGGTTCCAGCCAGCGAGCGGAAGCCCTCAATGACACGATGGCCCTCGAAGACCGCCGCGATGACCGGTCCGCTCAGCATGAACTCAACCAGTGGCTCGTAGAACGGCTTGCCCACGTGCTCCTCATAGTGCTGCTCCAGCAGCTCGCGGGATGCGTTGACCTTCTTCAGCTCCGCCAGGGTGTAACCCTTGGCTTCGATCCGGGCGAGAATGGTTCCGCCCAGGTTGCGGGCGACGCCGTCGGGCTTGACCAGGACGAGGGTCCGTTCAATGCTCACAGTTGCTCCAATGTGGTTGGTCGGTGGTTTTCCCAGCCAGTTTACGGGGTTTGCGGGTCTGCTTCGTCACCGTGGGCAGCATCCCATTCCGCCTGCTCACGGTCCCGCTGGGCTACTTCCCGGTCGATCCTCATGCCGGCCCTGATCCCGTACCACCAGCAGATGGCGAACAGGAGGCCCACAATGAACATTGTTGGCTCAGCAAAGCCAGTCAGGATCAGCACCAGCTGCAGCGCCCAGCCAACGGCGATCCCCCAGGGCTTGGACAGGACAGCGCAGGCGAGGACCAGCACCACGCTCAGGGCGATGCCCACGCCCAGGATGATGCCGGGGGCCACTTCCCCGCGCCTCAACCCGAAGACCGCCAGCGTGCCGAAGAACGCGACGAAGGCTTCGAGGAGGAGCACGGTGGATGCGAACATCACTTTGGTGGAGCGGCGCTTCTTGGGCATGCCGGGGCGCCATTCACGCTGCGCCTTGGTCATTTTTGCCATGCTTAGGCACCGGCCTTTCCGAGCAGGATCCTGGCCTCGGCCACCACCGTGATGGAGCCGGTCACCAGGACGCCGCCAGCGAGGTCGTCATTGGATTCCGCACGCTCCACGGCCCATTCGAGGGCGTCGTCGAGCTTCTCCGCAATGTGGATGTTGTCCTCGCCGAAGCCAAGGTCGACGGCGAGTTCGGCCAGTTCCGCTGCGGGAACGGCACGCGCCGAGTTGGATTGCGTGAAGCAGAATTCTCCGGCAAGTCCACCGAGGGAATCCCTGAGGGTCTTCAGGATTTCTTCCGCGTCTTTCTCGCGCAGGACTCCCACCACCACCACAAGCTTGCTGAAACTGAAGGCTTCCTGGATGGCCTCGGATGAGACGCGGATGCCGTCCGGATTATGCGCAGCGTCAACCACCACGGTAGGCGCCGTGCGGACAACCTCGAGCCGGCCAGGTGACGTCACGTTGCCGAAGGCTTCCTTGAGCACCTCTGCATCGAGTTCCTTCTCTCCCCCGCCGAAGAAGGCTTCCAAGGCAGCAACGGCCACGGCAGCATTTTCAGCTTGGTGGGCGCCATGGAGCGGAAGCAGCAGGTCCTCGTACCGGCCGGCAAGGCCTTGGATGGTCAGGACCTGGCCACCAACAGCCACAGCGCGGGACTCAACACCAAATTCAACGCCCTCGAACCGGAACGGCACATCCACTTCGCGGGCTTTCTCCAACAGGACCTGCGCGGCGTCCACCGGCTGGGCGGCGCTGACCAGGAAGCCGCCGGGTTTGATGATGCCGGCCTTCTCATAAGCGATGTCCTCCGTGGTGTCGCCCAGGAGATCCGTGTGGTCCAAAGAGATCGGAGTGATGACCGAGACTTGACCGTCGCCCACGTTCGTGGCGTCGGTGATGCCGCCCAACCCGACCTCCATGACGGCAACATCAACCGGCTGGTCAGCGAACACAGCAAAGCCCAGAATGGTGAGGCACTCAAAGTACGTCAGACGGGGCTCGTTGCCGGCCTCGAGCTCGCTGTCCACGATTTCCAAGTACGGGCGGATCTCGTCCCAGATGCGCACGAACGTCGCGTCTGGCACAGGTTCGCCGTCGATGCTGATGCGCTCGGTGACCTTGGACAAGTGCGGGCTGGTATAGCGGCCTGTGCTCAGTCCGTGGGCACGCAGTCCGGCCTCGATCATGCGGGCCGTTGACGTTTTACCGTTGGTGCCGGTGATGTGGATGATCGGGTAGGCCTTGTTCGGCTCCCCCAGCACGTCCATGGCACGGAACAAGGGGGCCAGGCGCGGTTCCATTTTGTTTTCCGGAGCACGGCCCAGAAGTTCGGCGTAGACGCTTTCTACCGAGAATTCGTCAGTCATGGTCAGGCTCCTGCCTTGGTGACCGTGACCTGCGGTTCGTCGACGCCGGCCAGCAGAACCTCCAGCTCAAGGGTCAGCGTTTCTGTCTTCACGAGCTCCGCATTGGCTTCCAGGGCGTCGACGACGTCCTGTGCGGCCTCCACAGACGTGCGGATGCGGTCGCTCACGTTGAGTCCAGCGTCCTTGCGGGCCTGCTGGATGGCGCGGACCATGTCCCGGGCCAGCCCTTCTGCGGCAAGCTCCGGGGTGACCTCGGTGTTGAGGACCACAAAGCCACCGCCAGGAAGTACCGCTACTGCCGAGCTGCCGCCGTCGGCCGCTTCCGCA
Organism: Arthrobacter sp. YN; assembly: GCF_002224285.1. Lineage (GTDB taxonomy): Bacteria > Actinomycetota > Actinomycetes > Actinomycetales > Micrococcaceae > Arthrobacter. Next base: position 3,021,690 of record NZ_CP022436.1, read on the forward strand.
ACCACAGTCTCCAGCGTGTACTCGTGTGGCTCGAGCTCGAGGCCACCGGCAACGACACTACCGGCATCATTGACAGACCAATCTCCGGATTTGGATCCCTTGATGGCCTGTTGGACGTTCTTGCCGAGGCGAGGTCCGGCAGCCCGGGCGTTGACCACCAGCTTCTGCTCGATGCCGAATTCCTCAGGTGAGGCAGTTGCCGCGTCCAGCAGGCGGACGGACCGCAGGTTCAGTTCATCAGCGACGACGGCGGCAAAGCCTTCCAGCGTGTCTGCTCCAGGTGCCACAACAGTCAGTTCCTGCAGCGGCAGCCGGACGCGCAGGTTGGCTCCCTTGCGCAGGCTGGAACCAGTGGAGCAGATCTGCTGCACACGGTCCATGGCCTCCACCAGCCCAGCGTTGGCAGGGAACATGGACGCGTCGGGCCAGTCAGCCAGGTGCACGGAGCGGCCACCCGTGAGACCACGCCAGATTTCCTCGGAGACCAGCGGCAACAACGATGCCGACACCCGGCACACGGCTTCCAACGCCGTGTAGAGCGCGTCAAAAGCGTCAACGTTCTCGTCGAAGAAACGCTGGCGGCTGCGGCGGACGTACCAGTTGGTGAGCATGTCCAGGTAGCTGCGCAGCTGATCGCAGGCACCCGAGATGTCGTAGCTGTCCAGGCTGGAAGTGATGTTCCGGACCAGGTCCCCGGTGTTGGCCAGGAGGTATTGGTCCAGCGTGTCGGCGTAGCCGTCGTAGCGCAGCTTCGCTTCGTAACCGGAACCGCCGTTCGATGCGTTGGTGTACAGCGTGAAGAAGCTATAGACGTTCCACAGCGGCAGGATGACCTGACGGACGCCATCGCGGATACCTTGCTCGGTCACCACGAGGTTGCCACCGCGGAGGATGGGGCTGGACATGAGGAACCAGCGCATGGCGTCGGAACCGTCGCGGTCCAGGACCTCGGACACGTCCGGGTAGTTACGCAGGCTCTTGGACATCTTCTGGCCGTCGGAGCCCAGGACGATGCCATGGCTGATCACATTGCGGAATGCCGGGCGGTCAAACAGCGCGGTAGACAGGATATGCAGCATGTAGAACCAGCCGCGCGTCTGTCCGATGTACTCCACGATGAAGTCCGCCGGGTTGTGGGTGTCAAACCACTCCTCGTTTTGGAACGGGTAGTGCACCTGTCCGTACGGCATGGAACCGGAGTCGAACCAGACGTCCAGGACGTCCTCGACGCGGCGCATGGTGGATCGACCTGTGGGGTCGTCCGGGTTGGGACGGGTCAGTTCATCGATGAACGGACGGTGCAGGTCCACCTGGCCCTCGTTGTTGACCGGGAGCCGGCCGAAGTCGGCTTCCAGGTCCGCCAGCGAACCGTAGACGTCGGTGCGCGGGTACTCGGGATCATCCGACTGCCAAACAGGGATGGGTGAGCCCCAGTAGCGGTTGCGGCTGATGGACCAGTCACGGGCGTTGTCCAGCCACTTGCCGAACTGGCCGTCCTTGACGTTGCCCGGGATCCAGTTGATCTCCTGGTTCAGCTCGGACATGCGGTCCTTGAACTTGGTGACCTCCACGTACCAGGAGGACACTGCCCGGTAGATCAGGGGGTTCCGGCAACGCCAGCAGTGCGGGTAGCTGTGCTCGTAGCTGGCCTGGCGGACCAATCGGCCATCGGCGCGGAGCACCTGGGTGATGGGCTTGTTAGCGTCGAAAACCTGCAGCCCAACGATGGATGCCAACTCGCCGTGGGCAAACAGCGGCAGGAACCTGGCGCCTTCGTCCACGGAGAGGACCACGGGGATGCCGGCGTCTTCACAGACCTTCTGGTCATCCTCACCGTAGGCCGGAGCCTGGTGGACGATGCCCGTACCGTCGGTGGTGGTGACGTAGTCGGCCACCAGGAAGCGCCAGGCATTCTGCGTCCCGTACTTCTCAGTATCCGCAAAGTCGTTCCACAGCGGCTCATACTCCAGGCCCGCCAGCTCAGCGCCTGTGTGGGTGGAGGCAACGGCGGCAGTTGCGGCAGCGACGCCGTCGGCACCATCACCGTACCCCAGGTCCTTGGCGTAGGACCCCACAAGGTCAGCAGCGAGCAGGAAGCTGCCGGTCACCGGAGCTTCAGCGGAGGCCGCCTTCACGCCGTTGGGTCCTGCGGGCAGGACCGCATAAGAGATGTCAGGTCCGACGGCGAGCGCCAGGTTGGTGGGCAACGTCCAGGGCGTGGTGGTCCAGGCGATGGCCTGCACACCTGCAAGGTCCTTGGAGAGACCGGTATCGCCTGCCTTGATGGGGAACGTGACCGTGACCGTCTGGTCCTGGCGGTTCTTGTAGACGTCGTCGTCCATGCGGAGTTCGTGGTTGGACAGCGGCGTCTCGTCTTTCCAGCAGTACGGCAGGACGCGGTAACCGTTATAGGTCAGGCCCTTTTCATGCAGCTGTTTGAAGGCCCAAAGCACCGACTCCATGTACTCGACGTTGAGGGTCTTGTAGTCGTTCTCGAAGTCCACCCAGCGGGCCTGGCGGGTGACGTAGGCCTTCCACTCGTTGGCGTACTTCATCACGGAGGCGCGGCAGGCGTCGTTGAATTTGTCGATGCCCATGGCTTCGATCTGGGTCTTGTCCGTCATGCCCAGTTGCTTCATGGCTTCGAGCTCTGCGGGGAGGCCGTGGGTGTCCCAGCCAAAGCGGCGCTCCACCCGCTTGCCGCGCTGGGTCTGGTAGCGGCCTACGAGGTCCTTGGCGTAGCCAGTCAGGAGGTGGCCGTAGTGCGGGAGGCCGTTGGCGAAGGGAGGGCCATCGTAGAAGACGAACTCGTTGCTGCCGTCCTTACCCGCATCGCGTTGGTCGATGCTGGCTTGGAAGGTGCCGTCTTCGTCCCAGTATTTGAGGATGCGTTCTTCGATCTCCGGGAACTTCACGGAAGCGGACACGCCGTGCGTGCCGGACGAAGACGCTGAGGCCTTGGGGTAGTGGGTCATCTCATATCCTGTGATAGCTGGTTGACTGTCAGGATGCGAGGACGGCGTCGATGTTTGCTGTTGTTCAGTCACAGCAACACCGGTACCGCGGTACCACCTCACTTACCGAAGCCTTGGCATCCCTGGGTAAGGGATGGCTGCCGGCACCGGCCTCTCATTACTGCTGTGACGGGCTTACCCGTCCGGTTCTACTGGGCGCCTGGCACCTTTGCAAGTGGTTGGCGCTGTTCTTCCGGAAGCTCACCGGTGATGGCCGGATCAAAGCTGGTCCCCCAAGTCTAGCGGCAGCGTGGTGCCTCCCTCTACCCGGAGTTCATCCCATGGATGGAGCCCGGTGGCGCCGCTGGTACATAGACTCGTCCCCATGACGCTTCCCGCCCCTGCACTTCCGGAAACCCGCCATCCCCGGCGGCCGGCATCCATCGCGTGGTCGGTACTGGCCCTGGTGGTGTGGCTGCCGGTAGCGGGGCTGTCACTGTTCCGTGCCATCCCTGCCGAATGGCCCCTCATTGTGGTGCAGTTGCTGTCCTTCACGCCGTGGATGGTGCTGCCCGCGGCGCTTGCCCTGGTGCTTGCTGTGGTGGGGCGGCGGCGGTGGGTCATCCTCACGACGGCGGCGCTGTTGGCGGTTCAGCTGTTCTGGCTGTTCCCGCTGGACAACGGAAAAGCGGAAGCACTGCCGGCCGGGACGGCCACGGCTTCGCTGAAGGTGATGAGCCTCAACTCCGAGTATGGCGAGGCGGACGCGGCGACCATTGTGAGGCTGGTCCGCGAGAAGGGTGTCCAGTTGCTGACGATCCAGGAACACACCCAACGGCTTGAAGACGCCCTCAGCTCAGCGGGCCTGGAGGACGTACTGCCACATCTCCTCAGCCAACCCAATGACGACGCGTCCGGCGGCGCGGTGTACTCCGTGTTCCCGCTGGAGGCCGTGGGGCTGCTGCCTGACACCCCGTTCCGGATGGACGTGACCCGGGTACAGGTCACGGATTCCGGTGCTGGTTCCATGGCGGCGCTGAACCTCACCAACGTCCATACCCTTCCACCGGTTGATGAGCGGATTGGTCAGTGGCGCAGCGATCTGGACAAGCTGGCCCGGCAGGCTTCCCGGCCCGGGAACCATCTGTTGGTGGGCGACTACAACGCAACGTACGATCACGCCGAGTTCCGTTCGTTGCTCGACAACGCCTTGGGCGGTCAGCAGACGGGCACGAAGCTCGTTGACGTCGGAACAGCTTCCGGTGGGCGGTTCTCCCCCACGTGGCCCATGGAGGGACAGCCGCTGCCGGGCATTGTCATCGACCACATGGTCACCTCGCCCCGGATCAGCAGCAGCGGCTACGCGGTCCTCCACGTTCCGGGCACCGACCACGCCGCCATCCTGGCAACGCTCAGCATTCCGGCCGGCTAACGTTCCCTGCGGATCAACTTGTGGTTGGCTGCCTGGGCCACAGGGCGGACCACGATCTGGTCGAGGTTGATATGGTGCGGCAACGACACTGAGTAGGCCACTACGCCTGCCACGTCCCCGGCGGTCAGCGGCTTGTCCACACCGGCATACACCTTGGCGGCCGCGTCTTTGTCGCCCAGCCGGTTCAGTGCGAATTCCTCGGTGTACACCAGCCCTGGAGCCACCTCGATCACCCGGACGTTGTTGCCCACCTCTTCCAGGCGCAAAGCGTTGGTCATGGCGTGCTGGGCAAACTTGGCGGCGTTGTAGCCGGCCCCGCCCTCGTACGCCGACAGTCCGGCAGTGGAGGTCAGGTTCAGGACCGTACCCTCGCCGTTTTCCCGCAGCATGGGCAGGAACGCCCGGGTGATCTTCATGGTCCCCAAAACGTTGACCTGGTACATCCATTCCCAATCCTCTGTGTCGGCATTGGCGATGGTGTCCGCGCCGCGTGCACCGCCGGCGATGTTGATGAGGGTGTCAGCACCTCCGGCCGTGGTCACGGCTTCCAGCAAGGCTGCTACGTCGTCGTCGTTGGTGATGTCGGCCGGGAACGGCACAGCGCCGGTTTCAGCACCCAGGGCCTCGAGCCTGTCGGCCCTGCGCGCCACGGCGAAAACCGTCCAGCCTGTGGACACCAGGGCCCTGACGGTGGCTTCACCGATACCGGTGCTTGCACCGGTCACCACGGCCGTCCTGTTCGTGCCGGAATTCTGTCCTGAGGGGGTGCTGTGCGCTGCCAAAGTCATGGCACCACCTTATCCGGGGGTGCGCAGTCCTACCCCGGCGGGCTGTACCTTGCGTTGATTCAGCCATGAAACAATTGATCCATGGCTGAATCAACGCAGGGTACAGACACGCCCGCCACCAACCCCATCAACGTTCCCGACAAGCCGGCCCTTGAAGGCCTTGAGGCTGCCTTGACGCAGCGCTGGCTGGATGAAGGAACCTACAAGTTCAACCCGGACACCACCCGGGAGCAGGTCTACTCGATCGATACTCCCCCGCCCACGGCATCGGGCTCGCTTCACGTGGGCCACATGTTCTCCTTCACCCAGACTGACGTCCAGGCCCGCTACATGCGAATGACCGGAAAAAACGTCTTCTACCCCATGGGCTGGGACGACAACGGCTTGCCCACCGAGCGCCGCGTCCAGAACTACTACGGTGTGCGTTGCGATCCCGCCATCCCCTACCAGGCCGACTACACGCCGCCCGCACAGCCTGCCAAGAACCAGCGGGACTTCGACGTCGTCTCGCGCCAGAACTTCATCGAACTGTGCGAGGAACTCGCCGTTGAGGACGAGAAAGTCTTCGAGAACCTGTTCCAGACCCTCGGGCTGTCCGTGGACTGGGACCTGACGTACCGCACCATTGACGACACGTCACGTGCGGTCTCCCAGCGCGCCTTCCTCGCGAACCTTTCTGCCGGTGACGCCTACATGGCCGAAGCTCCCACGCTCTGGGATGTAACGTTCCGCACGGCTGTTGCACAGGCTGAACTTGAGGACCGCGACGTTGCCGGCGCCTACTACCGCTACCCCTTCTTCACTGAAGACGGCGAAAAGATCTTCATCGAGACCACTCGCCCGGAACTGCTGGCTGCCTGCGCGGCCCTGGTGGCAAACCCCGACGACGAACGGTACCAGCCGCTGTTCGGCAAGACCGTGAAGTCGCCGCTGTTCGACGTCGAACTTGAGGTCAAGGCCCACCCCCTCGCCAAGGCGGACAAGGGCTCCGGAATTGCCATGGTGTGTACTTTCGGCGACCTCACCGACGTCACCTGGTGGCGCGAACTGCAGCTGCCCACGCGTGCCATCATGGGCCGCGACGGCCGCATCATTGCCGACACCCCGGAATGGATCACCACCGAGGCCGGTAAGGAAGCCTACGCCGCGATCGCGGGCAAGACCGCTTTCTCCGCCAAGGAAGCCGTGGTTGAACTGCTCAAGGCAGCGGACCTGCTGGACGGCGAACCGAAGAAGATCACCCACCCGGTGAACTTCTTCGAAAAGGGCGACAAGCCCCTCGAAGTTGTTACGTCCCGTCAGTGGTACATCCGCAACGGTGGCCGCGACGAGGAACGGCGCGAACGCCTGATCGGCCGAGGCCAGGAAATCACCTTCCACCCGGCCTTCATGCGCTCACGCTACGAGAACTGGATCGCCGGCCTGAACGGTGACTGGCTGGTTTCCCGCCAGCGCTTCTTCGGCGTGCCCATCCCCGTCTGGTACCCGCTGGATGCCCAGGGCAACCCGGACTACGACAACCCCATCCTGCCGTCGGACGACATGCTGCCCGTGGACCCTGCTGCGGACGCGGCTCCCGGCTTCGAGGAAGCGCAGCGTGACCAGGCCAACGGCTTCACAGGTGACGCCGACGTCCTGGATACCTGGGCCACGTCCTCGCTCACCCCGCAGATTGTGGGCGGCTGGAGCCGTGACGAGGACCTGTTCTCCAAGGTCTACCCCTTCGACCTCCGTCCGCAGGGCCACGACATCATCCGCACCTGGCTGTTCTCGTCGGCCGTTCGCGCTGATGCCCTGCAGAAGAATGCCCCGTGGAAGCACGCGGCCATCTCCGGCTGGATCCTGGACCCGGACCGCAAGAAAATGTCCAAGTCCAAGGGCAACGTTGTGGTGCCCACGGATGTGCTCAACGAGTACGGTTCCGACGCCGTCCGCTACTGGGCCGCCTCGGCCAAGCTTGGCGCTGACACTGCCTACGAAATTGCGCAGATGAAGATCGGCCGCCGTCTGGCCATCAAACTGCTGAACGCCTCCAAGTTCGTACTCAACCTTGGTGCCACCGAGAACTCCGTGGTGTCTGCTGACCTCTCGGTGCTGACCAACCCGCTGGACCGTGCGCTGCTCGCGCAACTGTCCGATGTCGTTGCCCAGTCCACCAAGGCGTTTGAGAACTACGACTACGCCCGCGCACTCCAGATCACCGAGTCCTTCTTCTGGCAGTTCACGGACGACTACGTGGAGCTCATCAAGGACCGCGCCTATGGTGCCGCCGGCGAGACTGAGCAGGCCTCGGTCCTTGCTGCGCTGGCGACAACGCTGGACTCGCTCCTGCGTCTCTTCGCGCCGTTCCTGCCCTTCGCTACCGAAGAGGTCTGGGGCTGGTGGCGCGCAGGATCGGTCCACCGTGCAGAGTGGCCCACCGCCCTGGAAATCACGGACGGGGACACCACCATGTTGGGCACAGTGGGCATCGCTCTCAGCGGCATTCGCAAAGCCAAGTCCGAGGCAAAGGTCAAGCAGCGCACGGAGGTGCTCTCTGCCTCCATCACGGCCGCGGAGGTTCTGGTGGCCCAACTGAAGGCCGGCCTGGGCGACTTGAAGGCAGCCGCCAACGCGCAGGAAATCACGCTCCAGTCCGGTGAAGGCGACCTGACCGTCAGCGATGTTGTCCTGGCACCAGCCGAGGAGACGTCCGCGTCCCAGCCGTAGTCCCGGAAGTTACTGCGCCCATTGATTTCGGGCAAAGGGGAAGCCCCATCAGCGTTTTGCCGTTGGTGGGGCTTCGACTTTTCGGCTGTCTGGTGATGTCTTGACAGTCTGGCGGAATCCTAGGAATTTCAGGTCTTCCTACCTCATCACTGGTAGCCTGCTTCCAACTTTGCCAAAGGCTGCGTTGGTTGCAATCACTGAATCTTTGGTTTCCGTGTCCCTCTTCTTTCGAAGTGGGTAAGAACCATTGTTGTCCCGCTGAAAGCAATGCACAAGACCCTTGGAAGAACTACAAACCTGTAGTTCTCCTGCGCTCCGAGGGCTACCTGTGGCAGAGTATTGACCATGCCGGAACTCCCCGAAGTGCACGGCCTGTGCATGTATCTGGACACCCAACTTCGCGGAGCCGTGCTCAATGAGGTCCGCATCAATTCCTTCTCCGCACTGAAGACTGCTGATCCTCCATACAGTGTCCTCGAAGGCAGAAGCGTCCAGGGTGTACAGCGCATCGGTAAATTCGTGTGCGTTGATGTTGATGGCCTGTTCTTTGTCTTCCACCTGGCCAAGGCAGGCTGGGTCCGCTATACCGAGCACCCTTCGTCTGCCGGATTGCGGATGGGCAAAAGCAACATCTCTGCAAGGCTCCTGTTGCACCGCCCTGCCGACGGAGCCCACATCGGCGTGGACCTGACGGAAGCCGGAACCAAGAAGAGCCTGGCCATCCATGTGGTGCGGGATCCTCAGGACGTGCCAGGAATCGCCACCTTGGGACCGGAGCCCCTCAGCCCCGACTTCGACCTTGACGCGTTGGCGGCGATCCTTGGATCCAGTTCCCAACAGATCAAGGGATTGCTTCGGAGCCAGGGCGTCATTGCCGGCATAGGGAACGCGTACAGTGACGAAATCCTGCACGCTGCAAAAATTTCCCCCTTCGCCAGTGCCAAGTCCCTGGACCAGGCCACAGCGGCACGGCTCTACGAAGCCATGCAGGAGATTTTGGTGGGAGCTGTTAACGCAGCCGCCGGCAAGCCGTCCAGCGAACTCAAGGACACCAAACGCAGCAACTTCCGGGTGCACGCACGGACCGGCCTTCCTTGTCCGGTGTGCGGGGACACAGTAAGGGAGGTGTCCTTTGCGGACACCTCCCTGCAATACTGTGCCACCTGCCAGACCAACGGAAAGATCCTTGCTGACCGGCGGACATCTCGGTTCCTGAAATAGCCTGCTGGTTGAGTTCGGGAAGCTTCTTGGCCTCGGGAAACTAGTTGAATTCGGGGCTTTCGCTGCGGCTGCGCTTCAACTCGAAGAAGTGCGGGTAGCCAGCCAAGGTCACCGTGGCGTCCCAGATCTGCCCCGCTTCTTCACCACGGGGAATACGGGTCAGTACGGGACCGAAGAAAGCAGTTCCATTAACGGCGACTACGGGAGTTCCTACATCCTGGCCAACCAATGAGATCCCGGCCTCGTGGCTTGAGCGCAGTTGGACATCGTACTCGTCCGAGTCAGCGAAGCGTGCCAGATCAGCCGGCAGGCCTACCTCGGCAAGGGCCTTCTGGATGACCGATGCCCGGTCCTTGTTGCCCTCGTGGTGGATCTGCTCCCCCATGGCGTCATAGAGCGGCTTGACGTAGTTGGCACCGTGAAGTTCCTGGGCCGCGATGATCACGCGTACAGGACCCCAGCTTTCATCCATCATTGCCCTGTATTCGGCAGGAAGGTCCCGGCCCTCGTTGAGGACGGAGAGGCTCATGACATGCCATTCAGTCTGGATGCCACGTACTTCCTCAACCTCGCCAATCCAGCGCGACGTGATCCAGGCGAAAGGGCAAACGGGGTCAAACCAGAAATCGGCCTTGTTGACGGTCTGTTCGGGCGTGGACTTTTCGGGCATAGGGAACTCCTCGGAAAAGGTGGGAAGCGTGGCATGGCGAGCGGTTCAACGGAACTGCTCCTTGTCTAGGCCAACAGGCTGCTAGGCCGACTTATTCCGGCGTTTGGCCACCACGTCATGGGCGATCATGGTGGGCTGGGCCTTCTTCAACACAACATCAGCTGTGATGACCACCGTAGCTATGTCGTCCCTGCTGGGGAGATCGAACATGACGGGCAGCAACACTTCTTCCATGATGGCCCGGAGTCCACGGGCGCCAGTGCCGCGTTCGAGCGCTTGATCCGCGATGGAGTCCAGGGCGTCCTCTTCGAACTGCAAATCCACGCCGTCCAGTTGGAACATCTTCTGGTACTGCTTCACCAGCGCGTTCTTCGGGGTGGACAGAATCTGGATGAGGGCGGGTCGGTCCAGGTTGGAGACGGTGGTGATCACTGGAAGCCGGCCGATGAATTCCGGAATGAGGCCGAACTTCAATAGGTCCTCCGGCATGACTTCGCCGTAGGTGTCCACGTTGTCCCGGGCCTCGTTCAGCGGTGAACCGAAGCCGATGCCCTTACGCCCGGACCGTGAACCAATAATGTCCTCAAGGCCCGCAAAAGCACCGGCCACAATGAAGAGTACGTTGGTGGTGTCAATCTGGATGAATTCCTGATGCGGGTGCTTGCGGCCGCCCTGAGGGGGCACGGATGCAACGGTTCCCTCAAGAATCTTCAAGAGCGCCTGCTGTACACCTTCACCGGATACGTCACGGGTGATCGATGGATTCTCACTCTTACGCGAGATCTTATCGATCTCGTCAATGTAGATGATGCCTTGCTCGGCCTTCTTGACGTCATAGTCCGCGGCCTGAATGAGCTTGAGCAGGATGTTCTCGACATCCTCGCCGACGTAGCCGGCCTCCGTCAGGGCCGTCGCATCGGCTACGGCAAAAGGAACATTAAGACGACGGGCCAAGGTCTGGGCGAGATAGGTCTTACCACAACCAGTGGGGCCGATCAGGAGGATGTTGGACTTGGCGATCTCCACGTCTTCGTGGTGCGATCCCTCGCCGAGGCTGCCGGTCTTGGGTGCATGGCCGGCCTGGATCCGCTTGTAGTGGTTGTAGACAGCCACTGCCAGCGACCGCTTGGCGGGTTCCTGGCCGATGACGTATTCCTGCAGGAAATCGAAGATCTCCCGGGGCTTGGGCAGCTCGAAACTGCCGAGATCGGAAACTTCAGCGAGTTCCTCTTCAATGATCTCGTTGCAAAGCTCGATGCATTCATCGCAGATGTAGACACCAGGCCCGGCTATCAGCTTCCGTACCTGCTTTTGGCTCTTTCCGCAGAAAGAACACTTCAGCAGGTCCGTGCTCTCGCCAATCCGAGCCATGTGGGAATCCCTTCGTTGCATGCGGGTGATGCGGCTCCGCGCCGTACTCAAGTGTGCGGCCGAGCCGCGGTTGGCACCACCGTGACAAGATCCACTCTAGGTCACAATGAGCTGCTTGGGTGGAAACAGAACGCCGGTGCGGTCCATATTTCGTGAACCGCACCGGCGTCGAATTCCGTGTGCTACCGGGTGATTGCCTGCGGCTTGATCTTCCGGGAGTCAAGAACCTGATCGATCAGGCCGTAGCTCAAGGCATCAGCAGCCGTGAGGATCTTGTCACGCTCGATGTCGTTGTTCACCTGCTCGGACGTGCGGCCGGAGTGGTGTGCCAGCGTGTCCTCAAGCCAGGTACGCATGCGCATGACTTCCGCAGCCTGGATTTCGAGGTCCGAGGCCTGGCCACCCTGGCCACCGGAGAGAGCCGGCTGGTGGATCAGGACACGTGCGTTCGGAAGTGCCAGACGCTTGCCCGGGGTACCGGCAGCGAGCAGGACGGCAGCTGCACTGGCAGCCTGGCCCAGGCATACCGTCTGGATCTCCGGACGGATGTACTGCATGGTGTCGTAGATGGCCGTCATGGCCGTGAACGAACCACCCGGCGAGTTGATGTACAGGGTGATGTCGCGGTCCGGGTCCGTTGACTCCAGAACCAGCAACTGGGCCATGATGTCGTCGGCAGAGGCGTCGTCAACCTGGACACCGAGGAAGATGATGCGGTCCTCGAACAGCTTGGTGTACGGGTCCTGGCGCTTGAAGCCGTAGGGCGTGCGCTCCTCAAACTGGGGCAGTACGTAACGGCTGGACGGGAGATTACCGGCAGACCATCCGAAGTTGTAGTTCATGTTCTTTACTCCTGGGGTTTCAGTGGTTCTTTGTGCCGGTTAGTTTTCGGAGTTCGACTCTGCGCCCGACTGGTTGGCCGTTCCGCCACCACCGGCAACAGAACCGGCGTGCGCCGAGATCTTGTCGAAGAAGCCATATTCCAACGCCTCGGCGGCAGTGAACCACTTGTCGCGGTCATTGTCCTTGAGGATGGTCTCTACGGACTGACCGGTCTGCTCAGCCGTGAGTTCCGCCATGACCTTCTTCATGTGCAGGATCAGTTCAGCCTGGATCTTGATGTCCGAGGCCGTGCCGCCGATGCCGCCGGAGGGCTGGTGCATCAGGATGCGGGCGTTGGGCGTGGCGTAACGCTTGCCCTTGGTGCCGGACGACAGGAGGAACTGGCCCATGGAGGCAGCCAAGCCCGTTGCGACGGTGACGACGTCGTTCGGAATGAACTGCATGGTGTCGTAGATGGCCATGCCGGCCGTCACGGACCCACCCGGGGAGTTGATGTACAGGTAGATGTCCTTCTCCGGGTCTTCGGCCGAGAGGAGGAGGAGCTGGGAGCAGATGGCGTTGGCATTCTCGTCACGGACTTCAGAGCCGAGCCAGATAATGCGCTCTTTCAGCAGGCGGTTGTAGATGTAGTTGTCCTGGGCTGCGGGATCGACAGTTGCCATCCGGGGAGCCTCTGATTGCTGTGACATAAGTACTTACCTCTCGCTGGTGCCAGTGACCTCACTGAACTTCACTACTTGGACACTAACCGTTTTCCGTGGTGATTTGTTCGCCGGAATCGCGCTGTTCGCTGACGGCGCACGTCTGCGTTCAGCACCAATGTTCCGCCTTAAAGCAAACCGGCCCCGGATCAGAAGATCCGGGGCCGGTTGAAGTCGTTGACTAGAACTTCACTGCTGCGGGGTCGTCGCTTGCTGCAGCGTCGGCTTCCTCAGTTGCCTCGACAGCGGCGGCCTCGTCGGCTGCTGCTTCGCCGGCAGGACGAACGAAGTCGGTGAGGTCAACCTTGTTGCCCTCGGAGTCGACAACCTCTGCCTGGCCCAGCACAACTGCCAGCGCCTTGCGGCGGCGGACCTCGGAAACCATCATGGGAACCTGGCCGCTCTGATCAATGATCTGGGCGAACTGGTTGGGGTCCATGCCGTACTGGCTTGCGGTGGTGACGATGTAGTCGATCAGCTCGTTCTGGCTGACATCCACTTCTTCCTTGTCCGCGATGGCGTCAAGGATGATCTCGTTCTGGAACGCACGCTCGGTGTTGGCCTTGACCTCGGCGCGGTGCTCCTCGGTGTCGTGGTCACCTTCACCGTGGGCGTTCTCCGGGTTGAAGTGCGCTTCGATCTGCTCTTCGACCACGGAATCCGGAACCGGAACCTCTACGAGCTCAACGAGCTTGTCCAGGACCTTGTCGCGTGCCTCAACACCCTGCTCCACAACCTTGGAGTCCGAAGCCTGCTTGGCGAGGTCCTCACGGAGCTCGGCAAGGGTGTCGAACTCGGAGGCAAGCTGTGCAAAGTCATCGTTGGCCTCGGGGAGCTCGCGCTCCTTGACGGCCTTGACAACAACCTTCACCTGAGCGGATTCGCCGGCGTGGTCGCCGCCCACCAGCGTGGTGTCGAAGATTGCCTCTTCGTCGGCTGAGAGGCCGGTCACGGCTTCGTCGAGGCCTTCAAGCATGGTGCCTGCGCCAACCTGGTAGGACAGGCCTGCCGCGGAATCGATCTCTTCGCCGTCAATGGTGGCGGTGATGTCGATGGTGAGGAAGTCATCGTTCTTGGCGGGGCGCTCGACGGACTTGAGTGTGCCGAAACGGCCACGCAGTTCGTCAAGGGACTTCTCAACGTCAGCTTCGGAGGACTCAGCGGCAGCCACCTCGACCTTGATGCCGGCGTAGTCCGGCAGCTCGATCTCGGGGCGGACATCGATTTCCACCTGGAACTTGAGCTCGCCATCGGTGGACGTGGGGTCAGGAACCTCGGTGATTTCAACCTCGGGACGGCTCAGGGGGCGAACGCCCGTTTCCTGAACTGCAGCCTGGTACCAGCCATTGAGGCCATCATTGATGGCCGTCTCCAGGACGTAGCCGCGGCCAACGCGCTGGTCAATCAGCTTGGTGGGAACTTTGCCCTTGCGGAATCCGGGAACCTGGATCTGCGAAGCAACGGTCTTGTACGCGGCATCGATGCTCGGCTTCAGTTCCTCAAAGGGAACCTCAACGTTGAGCTTGACCCGCGTTGCGGTGAGGTTCTCGACAGCGCTCTTCACAGTCTAAGTACTCCTGATTTTGTGGGTATGGGGTTCTGTCGCGTCCCTGAGGCGGACACAAACACAGAGTCGGGGTGACAGGATTTGAACCTGCGACTTCCTGCTCCCAAAGCAGGCGCTCTAGCCAAGCTGAGCTACACCCCGAACGCACAGGACAGTCTACGGGCAAGCGGGCCAGGAATGCACATTTGACACCGCCGCCGGAATTAGGTTTAGTTGTACCCGGCTTGAACAGCCACCGGGAAGATGTCCTGAAAAGGAGATCCGTCCTGGGGACGTAGCTTAATGGTAAAGCCTCAGTCTTCCAAACTGATTACGCGGGTTCGATTCCCGTCGTCCCCTCCAAGGGAAAACGCCCCGATCCTCGGATCGGGGCGTTTTTTGTTGCTGTTACACCTGGCAGCCCGGACACCAATACAGCTTGCGAGCACCAATTTCCGTCATGCCCACCGGCGTTCCGCAGGCCCGGCAGGGCATGCCGTCCCGCTTGTAGACAAAGTGGGCGTCGGCGTCGGGGGCTGTTGCTGCGCCACCCGACCACAGCGTGGAGGGTGTCGTCACAATCCGTCCGTCACGAACGCCGTCGGACATGGTGTCCACGGTGTCATCCCACAGACGGCCGGCCGTTTCCTCGTCAATGGTGCTTCCCTGCGTCCAGGGATCGACGGCCTGCCGGAACAGCACTTCCGCTCGATAAATATTGCCCACGCCGGCCAAGACGGACTGATCCATCAGCAACAGGGCCACCGCCGTTTTCCGGCGGCGCAGGCGGCGGATGAATTCCTCGCGGTCGCCCGGGCGGTTGTGCAGCGGGTCCGGACCCAGCCGTTCCATGACGACGGCAACTTCCGCCGACGTAATGGCGGCACACGTAGTAGCGCCGCGGAGATCGGCCCAGCCGTGGTCCGAGACCAGCCGGACACGGACGGCGCCCACCGGCGCAGGCGGGCCGGCGTACTCCGTTTCGCGGGAGGCCGTTTCGTCCGAGGCCGGCCCTGTTTCCCGCTCACCAATGCGTCGTGGCGCACCGATGCTGGAGGCACCAGTGAAAGAACTGTCCCCGCCGAAGTTCCACGCGCCGTACAGGCCCAGATGGACGTGGAGGAAGAGATCGTGGTCGAACCTGAGGAACAACTGCTTCCCGTGGGCCATCGACTCAACCATGGTGTGCCCGCTTAGAAGCTGCGCACCGTGGGTGAACCGACCCTGCGGGCTGGAAACGTCCAGCCGGCGGCCGCCAAAAACATCCTGGAATTGGCGGGCCAGCCGATGGACCGAATGCCCCTCGGGCACTACTCGACGATTTCGCCGGTGGTTTCGTACACCGCAATTTTTCCGATCCGGCGAACATGGCGTTCGTCGTTGCTGAACGGTTCCTCCAGGAAGGCTTCAATGAGCTCCGTAGCTTCTTCAACCGAGTGCTGGCGGCCGCCAACAGCGACGACGTTGGCGTCGTTGTGCTCCCGGGCCAGCTTTGCGGTGGAAAGGTTCCAGGCAAGCGCAGCACGGACGCCCTTGACCTTGTTGGCGGCAATTTGCTCGCCATTTCCCGAACCACCCAGGACGATGCCCAGGGCGTGGACGCCGGCTTCCTGGTCCGCCACGACAGCCACGCCGGCGTTGATGCAGAAAGAGGGGTAGTCGTCCAGGGCGTCGTACTCCTTGGGTCCGTGATCCACCACTTCATAGCCCTTGGCCGTGAGGTGGCTGACCAGGTGGGCACTTAGTTCCATGCCGGCGTGGTCAGTAGCGATGTGGACGCGGGGTGTAGTCACGAGAAGTCCGTTCTTTCTGGGCGCGCGGGGACGGCGTCTGGCCGGCGCGGCGGTGAGGGATGCGCTACCTAGGGTACCGCTACCGGGGTTGTTGGGACTGTCCGTCATCCCGGGCACGGTGGGCTGCCCGGTTGAGGATCCCCGCCAGTTTGTCAGCTGAGGCCTGGGAGCCGGCGCTGAGAGCCACCCTGCCCCCGTTAAGTTTCCTGACGACGACGGCAGGCCCGCTGCTGACCAGCATTGCCGTGGCGTCGTCGTGGTGCCGCCAGCCCCACCCGCCGTAATCGGCCGCTTTGACGTCCGCCGGAGCCGCCCCGGCGATCTCGACGGCGGGGACGGTCAGGACGCGCACGATGCCACCGGCGAACACCTGCAGGCCTCCCCTGTCCGCCCGCACGCGGGCAAACAGGAAGCCAGCGCCCACCAGGGCAGCCACGGCCACCAAGGCGCCAAGCCACGGGACGGCGACCGCGATCAAGGCCGCCGGGAAGACGGCGGAAACAATGATCATGATGAAGACCGAGCTCCGGGCATGCACCCACAGGCGAAGCGTGTCGCGGGCCAGGTCCGGATCCTCCAGCAGGGTCAGTTCCTCCTGCAGGGCAACGTCATCCTCGCGGGTCCAGCGTGGGTCCGGCTTGAAGGCGAACATCATGACGATGCCCAAGGCCACCGCCGCGCCACTGCCCATGGCCAGCACGATCGGGTCTACATGGGACTCGCGAGCGTCCACCAGCCCGGACTGTCCCACCAGTCCGGCTGCCACCACCGTAGTAATGAAAAGGCTCACCGTCAGGCCCAGGCCCATCAGGACGCGCCTCATGACAACAGGCCTGGTAATGGTCACCGCTTGGAGGAACACGGCCCATCCGCAGAAGGTGATGAGGGCTGCGCCGCCGGTCACGTAGGCGCCGAACGGCGCGAACGAACTGCCGCCGTCGGCGTTCCACATCACGGCAACGGGGTTCGGAAGATCGTTGCGCAGCATTTGGGCGCACACCACAAATCCGACGGCGAGGAGCAACGGAAAGGCAACCGCAAACCTCAGTGCGCGGAAATCGAGAGTGTCCCGGAACGATCCCATAATCCAACGCTACTCCGTGGGGCGACACTGTGGTGTCCCCTCCTTGCCTTCGGGCCGTGGAGTGAAAGAATGGCTTCACACCAGCGTCCGGCTGCGATTGGCCGGGCATCCCAAAATCTTCCGGAGGCACCACTTGCCAGGCCTGAACCTCACGCGCGACGAAGCCGCGATCCGCGCCCAACTGCTCAACGTCGAGTCGTACAACGTCACTTTGGACCTGACCAAAGGTCCCGAGGTCTTCGGCTCCACCACCGTGGTGAAGTTCTCCGCAACTCCGGGATCCACCACCTTCATTGATGCCATCACCCAGGCCGTCCACAGCGTGACCTTGAACGGAACTGATCTGGACCCCGCGGAGGTCTCGGACGGCATCCGCATCCAGCTGGCGGACCTCGCCGCCGACAACGAACTCGTGGTGGTCGCAGACGCCCCCTACATGAACACGGGCGAAGGACTGCACCGTTTCGTTGACCCTGTGGACGGCGAGGTGTACCTCTACACGCAGTTCGAGGTTCCGGACTCCCGGCGAATGTTCGCCGTCTTTGAGCAGCCGGACCTTAAAGCCACCTTCACCTTCAGCATCACAGCGCCGTCGCACTGGGATGTCATCTCCAACTCCCCCACACCGGTTCCCGTTGAAGCTCCTGCCGGGGAAGACGGCAGCGCCCGGTCCGTGTGGGAATTCGCGCCCACTCCCCGACTGTCCTCGTACGTCACCGCGTTGATCGCCGGACCGTACCAGGCGGTCCGTTCCGAGGTCACCAGCGCCGACGGACGAGTTGTGCCGCTGGGAGTCTTTGCCCGCAAGTCGCTGATGCAGTATCTCGATGCGGACAACATCTTCACCCTGACCCGTCAAGGATTTGAGTTCTTCGAAGCCCAGTTCGGCTGCCCCTACCCGTTTGAAAAGTACGATCAGCTGTTTGTTCCCGAGTTCAACGCCGGGGCCATGGAAAACGCAGGCGCCGTGACCATCCTGGAAGGCTACGTCTTCCGCGGAAAAGTCACGGGAGCCCAGATCGAACGGCGCGCCATCACCGTTCTGCACGAACTGGCCCACATGTGGTTCGGGGACCTGGTGACCATGCGGTGGTGGAACGACCTCTGGCTCAACGAGTCCTTCGCCGAATACATGTCGCACCTGGCCGCCGTGGAAAACACGGAATTCGACCGTGCCTGGACCACTTTCGCCTCAGTCGAAAAGTCATGGGCGTACAAGCAGGACCAGCTGCCCACCACCCACCCGATCTTCGCGGAAATCAACAACCTCGAAGACGTGGAGGTGAACTTCGATGGCATCACCTATGCCAAGGGTGCTTCCGTGCTCCGCCAGTTGGTGGCCTGGGTGGGTCCGGAGCAGTTCATGGCCGGCGTCCGCACCTACTTCGCCAAGCACGCCTGGAAGAACACTGAGCTCGCCGATCTCATGGTGGAGCTTGAGGCGGCCAGCGGCCGCGACCTGGAGGGGTGGGGCAAGCTCTGGCTCGAAACTGCCGGCGTCAACACCCTTGCTCCCGAGGTGACCGTCGACGCTGACGGAATCATCACCGGCTTCGCGATTCTGCAGACCGCGATCGACGAACAGCCAACCCTCCGTCCGCACCGCCTCGCCGTTGGCTTCTACTCACTCTCCGGTGAGGGCAAGCTGGAGCGTACCCACCGGGAGGAGCTTGATGTCGATGGCCCCCGCACGGAAGTCCCTGCCCTGATTGGCAAGGCACGTCCGGACCTTATCCTGCTCAATGACGACGACCTCGCCTACGCCAAGGTCCGGCTCGACCCGCACTCCCTTGCCACCGCGAAGGCCCACCTGAAGGACTTCTCGGCCAGCCTGCCGCGCACCTTGGTGTGGGGCTCTGCCTGGGATGCCGCGCGCGACGGCGAAACCCCGGCCCGTGGTTACGTGGACCTGGTCCTTGCCAACATTGCGCACGAAACTGATTCCTCGGTCATCCTTGTCCAGCTTCGCCAGCTGGCCACTACCTTGACCTACTACGTGGCCGCCGAGCACCAAGCCGAGGCCACCATCGCCGCCGCAGACAAGCTGTGGGCGCTTGCATCCTCGGTGGAAGCGGGCTCGGATGCCCAGCTGCAGTTCGCCAAGTCCTTTGCCCAGCTCGCGCGCAGCGGGGGCCAGCTGGACCGCATCCAGGCGCTGCTGGACGGAACCGAAACGCTGGAAGGCCTCACGGTGGACCAGGACATGCGCTGGGAGCTCCTGACCGCACTGGTGGCCGGCGGGCGCCAAGGCCAGGAACGCATCGACGCCGAACTTGCCCGTGACAACACCTCCAACGGTCAAAATGCTGCCGCCCAAGCGAAGGCAGCCATCCCCACCGCTGAAGCCAAGGCCGCAGCATGGGACGCGATTGTTGTCACCGGAGAACTCTCCAACGCGCTGCAGTCGTCAGCCGTGGCCGGCTTCATGCGGGTCCCGACCACTGAATTGCTGGAGCCCTACGCCGAAAAGTACTTTGACGCCGTGCCCGGAATCGTCAAGGAACGCACCCACGCCCTGGCGCAGCAGATTGTAGTGGGGCTCTACCCGGCGCAGCTCACGACGCAGGCAACGGTGGACCGTACGGACGAGTTCCTGGCGGCGCTTCCGGAGGACAGCGCGGCGCTTCGCCGGATGATGCTGGAGAACCGCGACGGAGTAGCCCGCGCCCTCCGCGCACGGGCTGCCGACGCCTAGGCCCGCACCTAACGAGGTCCCTGCGGACAGTCGACGCCTGCTGGCTAGACTGTCCGCATGGGCCTCAACGAACACCATTACGCGCTGACCGTCCGCTGGACCGGAAACCTGGGTGAGGGCACGGCCGGCTACCGGTCATATTCACGGGACCACGACATCGAAATCCCGGGCCTGCCCACCCTCCAGGGCTCCGCTGATCCCACCTTCCATGGAAACCATTCACGCTACAACCCGGAGCAACTGCTGCTCGCTGCCGTCTCGCAGTGCCACATGTTGTCTTTTCTCCACGTGGCCGTCAAGCACGGGGTGGTAGTCACGGGCTACGAGGACAATGCCGAGGGCCTGATGAAGCTCAACCGGGACGGCAGCGGGCAGTTCGAAAGCGTCACGCTCAAACCCCACGTCACCATTGCCGAACCTGGCCACGCCGGGTTGATGTCCCAACTGCACCATGAAGCCAATCAGGTCTGCTTCATCGCCCGCAGCGTCAACTTCCCCGTACTCCACAAACCAAGCACGACGCCGGCAGCCGGCTAAGTCTGCCGGGCCCGCCATAGTGCCACGAGGCGCTGTTCGGTTTCGCGGCTGAGCCCGGCTTTGCGTTCCCTGTCCAATCCCCGGCTCCGTTCATCCTCGAGGGTGGCCGCCAAGGTTTCCTGCCATGGCCGCAGGACCATTCCGCGCTCACGTGCTGCTTTGTTGGACCGAGCCTGGAAGCCATCATGGTCCGCCGGCAACCACAAAGGAAGCGAGTCCGGTCCTGCCCAATACTCGATGCCGTTCTCCACGAGCCACTCTTCATCAGCCCGGACAACGTCCTGCGCGACTCCATCCCCGGTTCCGGCTCCAGCCGCCCGCTGGGACTCGGCCAGGTAGTCCTCGAACCGCACGACGTCGCCCAACGCGTTGTAGGTACCCGTCAGTCCTTCACCGGCGGACTGCAGGATCCACGCTGCAAGATCGCGGACGTCAATGATCTGTGTTGCGGCATCCGGGATGTCAGGAACCAGCACCGGGCCAGGGTCAGCAGCGAATCGAGCGGACCAGTATCCGTACCTGTCAGTGCCGTCCCCCGGGCCGCTGATGAGTCCCGCCCGCACGATGTGTGCTTTCTCCCCCACCACAGCCAAAGTCATCTGCTCAATAGCGGATTTGGACTCGCCGTAAGTCTCCGGGGTACCGGCCTGGCCCGCCGGCAACGGCTCCAGCATCTCCGCGCCCTCATCGGCGCCGGGTATCGAATGGTCTGCATAAACAGAGCAACTCGATACAAACGTCCAGTGCGCGGCGGCTGTTCCCAGCACGTCCAACGCCTCGCCCGCCTGCACGGGATCCCGCGACACCTCCACCACCGCGTCCCATCCGCCGTCGAGTTCCGCATAAGCCGCCGCGCCCAGGGCGCGGTCGCCCCTGACCCAGGTGGCGCCGTCGGGAGGGGTCGTTGAGGTGCCACGGGCAAAGCAGGTGACGTCATGTCCCGCGGCAACTGCCTGCCGGGCGGTTTCTGCGGACAGGAAGGCGGTACCGCCAAGGACCAGGATGCGCATACCGTCACGCTACGGCGCTAGGGTTGTAGATGGACAGAGTGTTCCGCGCCCGGCGAACACGGGCCGACGACAAGGAGAAATTCACCCTTGACCTCCATCCCCCTGGCAGAAATTGTCACTTTGGAACCCGAAAAGATCGACCTCGTTTCAATCCTCATCACTGTAGGCGTGGGCCTGGGTGTGTGGATCGTTGCGCGGTTCATCATCTTGCGCATCACCCGGCGGGTTTCCGCCGGAAGTTCCTTCTTCAAGAAAGCGCACTTCAAGTGGGTGCAACCCGCCATCCGCGCACTGGACCACGAGCGCCGCTCCCAGCGTGCCGAGACCATCGGCACCTTGCTGACGAGCCTGGTAAGCGTTGTGGTGGTGGTGATCGTGATCATCTACGTCCTCAAATACATGAACGTGGACGTCGCGCCCCTGCTGACCAGCGTGGGCATCCTGGGTGTCGCCATCGGCTTCGGCGCCCAGCAACTGATCCGTGATTTCCTCGCCGGAATCTTCATCACCATCGAAGACCAATACGGAATCGGCGATGTCATCGTCACCAGCGAAGTGATTGGTACCGTTGAATCCGTGGGCCTGCGCATTACCCGGGTCCGCGCTGAAGACGGAGCCATCTGGTATCTGCGCAACGGCGAAATCCTCCGCGTGGGCAACCGCTCGCAGGGTGACTACGTCCCTCTGGAAACACCGGACACCACCATTGAGCCCGGCGCTGCAGCTGCGCCGGTCACAGCAGGCGCACCGCGCGTCACCAAAGCCGAGGAGAAGTCCAATGAGTAGTACAGCAGGCGGGCAACAACCGGCACCCCAATCGGGGCCCCGACGCCAGCTGATGCAGAATGACCCCTTCAGCCAGCCCGCCTACACGGATAGTTTTTACGCTGCAGTGGGCGGTCACGAGACATTCGTTAAGCTCATCGACGTCTTCTACGACGGCGTTGCCACGGATCCATTGCTTCGGCCCATGTACCCGGAGGAGGACCTGGGGCCGGCAAAGCGGCGCTTCCTGATGTTCCTGGAACAATACTGGGGCGGTCCCACCACCTACGGCGAAGAACGCGGCCACCCCCGGCTGCGCATGCGCCACATGCCGTTCCGGGTAACCCCCGAGGCCAAGGACCGCTGGCTGTTCCACATGCGCACGGCCGTGGACTCCCTGGAGCTCTCCCCGCTGCATGAGGGCACCTTGTGGGACTACATGGAACGGGCTGCGCTGACCATGGTCAACAGTCCTTCGGCCGGCGCCTGACCCTAGAAGCCGAGCCCCAGGCCTGCGCCTGTGCGTACCAGCACATGGCCGCGGGGGCCGCTCAAGCGGAACCAGCGGCCATTGCGGAAGACCTTCTGCTCGGCGTCGCCCAGGAAACCCAGAGCGAAAGCAGCGAAGGCCGCGCCGGCAGGAAGGCCGCCGGCGTCTGGAAGCTCACGGCCCCATATTGCTGCCCTGGCACTGTTGACCACTGCAGCACCTGCCAAAGCCGGAATGACACCGGCCACCTCGGCTATGCCGGCCTCGGCCGACTGCCTAAGGTCGGCGTCGAGCATTGATCCCTGCGCTTCCCACCCGGAGCGCGGCGCGCCAACGCCTGCCCAGGACTCGGAAACGGTCGACGGCGGTATGGGCAGCTCCACGTCGTCGGCACCCGAGCGGGCCAACCGGTCCATGACGGACGCAAGCGTCACCGTCACATCGGCCTGGGCCGGCTCAGCGAGTGCCATGGTCCGCAGGCCGAGGATGGTAGGAGTGGACTCCCCCAGGATGCGCGGCCTCAGGACACACACGTACGCGGCCAGGACACTGCCCGCGGCCTGGAGGCGGATGGCGCCGTCGTCGATGCTCTTTGCCCGCGTCACAAAGGTTTTCAAGTCAGCGAGGTCGCGGGGATCGGCGAAGCGGAAGGACTGGGTCAAGACGTCTGTCACATCATCGACTCTACCGGCATGTCCCCGGTTGAGAGGGGTCGGGGCGGCGTCTAAAGTCGAACCATGACTGAGACGAATGCTGGCCTTGAAGTGGAAGCACCTGCAGAAGACCCCATGGATGTGCTGATCGGCCTGCTGGACCTTGGTGACTTTGACGGAGCCCGGACCAATGAGGACATCTTCCTGGGCCCATCGCAGAAGCAGCCACGGCACCGGGTCTTTGGTGGCCAGGTTCTGGCGCAGTCGATGATGGCCGGCATGCGAACAGTGGAACCGGACAGGGTGGCACACTCCATGCATGGCTACTTCCTGCGGCCGGGGGACGCCAACAAGCCCATCACTTTCGGTGTTGAAAGGCTGCGGGACGGACGTTCGTTCTCCGCCCGACGCGTACACGCCTACCAGGACGGCGCGCCGATTCTCTCAATGATCGCGTCATTCCAGGTGGAGGACACCGGCCTGGACCACCAAGCCACCATGCCCGAAGGCATCCCCGACCCCGAGTCCCTGCCCAGCACTGCGGAGCTGTTGTCGCAGTTCGACCACCCGATGGCACGGCACATGTCATCTGAACGTCCGTTCGACGTCCGCCACATTGACCCGGCGCTCTATGTTTCCCCGCCCACCCAGCACGTGGCAAGCAACGCCGTGTGGATGAAAACCATGGGACCGTTGCCCGATGATCCCAACCTGCACCGTGCCGCCCTGGCCTATGCCAGCGACTACACGCTGTTGGAGCCCATTCTCCGCGCACACGGCCTCGCCTGGATGACGCCGGGAATGAGCGTCGCCAGCCTCGACCACGCCATGTGGTGGCACCGTCCGGTTCGGGTGGACGAGTGGATGCTCTACGTCCAGGAGTCCCCCAGCGCCCAAGGCGCACGAGGACTCGCCACCGGCCGCATCTTCAACCGCGACGGGCTGCATGTTGCCACCGTGGCCCAAGAGGGCATGGTACGGATCCCTTAGGCTCTTGCGACGCTGTGTGACGGCGAGGAGTTAAAGCAGAAAGGCCGGTCCCCTGCGGGACCGGCCTTTCTCCGTGTGTGCCTGGAATTCCCTAGTCGCGGGTCAGGCGGCGGTGCGTCACGCGGTGCGGCTTGGCGGCATCGGGGCCAAGGCGCTCCACCTTGTTCTCTTCGTAGGAGTCGAAGTTGCCCTCGAACCAGTACCACTTGGACGGGTTCTCGTCGTCACCTTCGTAGGCGAGGATGTGGGTCGCTACCCGGTCGAGGAACCAACGATCGTGCGAAACCACCACTGCGCAGCCCGGGAATTCGAGAAGGGCGTTTTCTAGGCTGCCCAGGGTTTCGACGTCGAGGTCGTTGGTAGGTTCGTCAAGCAGCAACAAGTTGCCACCCTGCTTGAGGGTCAGCGCCAGGTTGAGGCGGTTGCGCTCACCACCGGAGAGGACACCGGCCTTCTTCTGCTGGTCCGGGCCCTTGAAGCCGAACGCCGACACGTAGGCACGCGAAGGCATTTCGACCTGACCGACCTGGAGGAAGTCATGTCCTTCCGAAACAACTTCCCAGAGGGATTTGTTGGGATCGATGCCGCCACGGGACTGGTCCACGTAGGAGATCTTCACGGACTCGCCGATCTTGAGCTCACCATCGTCCAACGGCTCCATGCCCACGATCGTCTTGAACAGCGTGGACTTACCCACACCGTTGGGTCCGATGACGCCAACGATGCCGTTGCGGGGCAGCGAGAAGGAGAGGCCATCGATCAGGACGCGGTCGTCGAAGCCCTTCTTCAGGTTCTTGGCCTCGATGACCAGGGAACCCAGGCGCGGTCCCGGCGGGATCTGGATCTCTTCGAAGTCCAGCTTGCGGGTGCGATCGGCCTCTGCAGCCATTTCTTCGTAGCGGGCAAGACGGGCCTTGGACTTGGTTTGGCGGCCCTTGGCGTTGGAGCGCACCCACTCAAGTTCCTCGGTAAGGCGCTTGGACAGCTTGGCGTCCTTTTTGCCTTGGACCTCCAGGCGGGCCTTCTTCTTCTCCAGGTAGGTGGAGTAGTTGCCCTCATACGGGTAGAGGTGGCCGCGGTCAACTTCTGCGATCCACTCGGCCACATGGTCCAGGAAGTAACGGTCGTGGGTCACGGCAAGGACAGCACCGGGGTACTGGGAGAGGTGCTGTTCGAGCCACAGCACGCTCTCGGCGTCCAAGTGGTTGGTGGGCTCATCGAGGAGCAGGAGATCAGGCTTCTGGAGAAGAAGCTTGCACAGGGCCACGCGGCGGCGCTCACCACCGGAGAGGACAGTGACGTCGGAATCAGCCGGCGGGCAACGCAAGGCGTCCATAGCCTGTTCGAGCTGGGAATCGATGTCCCAGGCGTCGGCAGCGTCAATGGCTTCCTGCAGCTTGCCCATTTCATCCAGGAGCGTCTCGTAATCCGCGTCCGGGTTGGCCATTTCTTCGGAGATCTCGTTGAAACGCTGGATCTTGCCGTAGATCTCGCCTACACCTTCCTGGACATTGCCCAAGACGGTCTTTTCCTCGTTCAGCGGCGGTTCCTGCAGGAGGATGCCCACGGTGTAGCCGGGGCTCAGGCGGGCCTCGCCGTTTGAAGGGGTGTCCAGTCCGGCCATGATCTTCAGGATGGTGGACTTACCAGCACCGTTCGGTCCCACGACGCCGATCTTCGCGCCAGGATAGAACGACATGCTGACATCGTCCAGAATAAGTTTGTCGCCAACGGCTTTGCGAGCCTTGGTCATCGTGTAAATGAATTCCGCCATGCCGTTAAATCTAATGGCTCGGCCTGCTTAACTCACATTCGCGCCCCGAAGAGCCGCTAGCGGGCGTCTCCCACGAAGCATTTACCAGTAGCCAGCACGGGCAGTACGGTCACCAGGACACCACCGTCACGGATTTGCCCCACGATGCAGCTCTCCCCGGTCAAAGCCGCTGCCTCCAGGGCATCGACGTCAAGGCCCGTGGGCGTGCGGCTGACAGAGACTTCCACGTTGGCCTTCGGAATCCCGGCCGAGACCAAGGCCGAGCGGAGCGCTTCCTGGTCCGGCTTCGGGTTGCCGGCCACGAGGTTTTTCAGCGTAGTTTCGACGGTTGCCGACGTGGCAGCGACTGCAGGATCCACCGGAGCTGTGGCTTGGGCAGAGGTGGAGGGAGCCGGGACGGTTCCTGGTTGCGCTGTGGACCCCGTGCTTGACGTGCATCCAGTCAGCGCCACAGTCACCGCTATCGCCAGCGACAATGCTGCACCGCGGATTGTCGCTGCCCCTGTTGTCTTGCCACACGGCGTCGTTCCCCTGCTCATCACCTAGCCATTGTGCCATTCGCGTGGCGTGTTCACCGGCGCAGCGTTCGGGTGAAGGGATTTCGGTTCTGGTGCTGAGAACTGGTGAGGACCATCATGATCGGGGAACCCGTAATGCCGTTGCATGGAAGTTCTTGAAGAGGCGATAAGGGACATCCCCCTTGGAAGCTTGTCCAAGGGGGATGCGTTGGTGCCCCAGGAGGGAATCGAACCCCCGACCGGCGGATTAGAAGGCCGCTGCTCTATCCCCTGAGCTACTGGGGCGCACTGGCGCCGTCACCACCATGGGCGGCTGGCGCCACAAAGAGTTTACAGTGCCATCGGCACATGGCCCGCCATCTTCACCCCAGAGGCCTCCATTCCTCCACAAAGGCCATTTCGCCAGGGTTATGCACATACGCCACAGCGACACTGCCTTCGACGCCTTCACTGGATGAAGCTGAAAGAGCCGGACAGGCACTCCCTACATCCAGAAGGACCACCACAATGAATGACATGATCACCGTCCGGGGCTTCGTGGCCTCGGAGGTTAAAAGTTCCACCACTACGCGGGGAACAGCTACAGCATCGTTCCGCCTGGGAACCACAGAGCGCCGTTACGACCGGACCAGCAACACGTGGGTTGACGGCAACACCAATTGGTACACGGTGCAATCATTCCGGTACCTTGCCGGCCACGTGGGGTGCAGCGTGAAAAAGGGACAGCGCGTACTGGTGGTGGGAAAGCTCCGCTTGCGGCAGTGGGAACATGAAGGCCGCGTCTACCATGTGGCGGAAATCGATGCCGAATCCGTGGGACACGACCTCATGTGGGGCTCCGCCAACTTCACCCGCATGAACGGCACCTCGGCACCGGCAGACTCCGGCGCGGCGAACACTGCGTCATCGGAGGAAGCCCTCTCCAATCCGGCCCTCTCCAATCCGGCGCTGGACGGTCCCGGGAACGGCAGCGAGTGGGATGCCGAGGACGCTGATCAAGCTCCTCCGGAGGACGAGTCAGTAGCAGCCGGGATGGATGACCCCGATGGAAGCGGCCCTTTGATGGTGAACACCTCAACAGGTGAGCTGGTGGGTGCCGGCGTTTGAACATTGAACCTGGTTCCCGGAACCCGCCATACCAGCCGTGACGGAGAGGCCTATTCTGGGTGCATGGCACAGCACGAGCAAACGCTCAGTCCAGAGACCGCTCCTGCGTCCTGGGCAGCTGTTGAGGAGCTGTTCGGGACCAAGGGCGAACCATCCCGGTGTTGGTGCCGGTGGTTCGCCCTTGCCGGCAAGGACTGGAACACCACCTCGCCGGATGATCGCAAGGAAATGCTGAAGACAGCGTTCAGCACCGGACCGGCTCCGGGAGTCATGGCCTTCAGAAACGGTGATCCAGTCGGTTGGTGCGCTGTTGAACCCCGGGAAAGCTACCGGCGGCTGAAACGGTCCCCGGTTCTGAAAGCAGAACCACCAAGCGCCACGGAAGACACCGGTCTTTGGGCCATCAGTTGTTTCGTGGTGGCACCAAAACATCGCCGTTCAGGGGTGTCGACCGCGCTCCTGGCCGCCGCTGTAGAGCACGCGTTCACCAACGGCGCGGAGGTTGTGGAGGCCTACCCGGTCGACACAGAGCTCAGGACCAAGGCGACTTCAGCGGAGCTCTACCACGGCACTCTGTCACTTTTTCGGGCTGCCGGTTTCAGCCCGGTCTCCGAATCAGTGCCTGGCCGGCCCGTGGTGAGGCTGGCCAGGGGCCACACGACGCCCGGAGGCCGGGCCTGATTCAGGCGTGGCCTGATTCAAGGCAGTGTCAGGATCATCGGGCCGTCCGCCGTGATGGCGACCGTGTGCTCGCTGTGGGCTGCTCTTCGTCCGTTCGCCGAGCGCAGGGTCCACTCGTCCTCATCGTGGTAGTAGTCGTCTTTCCCTCCCAGAATCAACATGGGCTCGATGGCGATGACCAAGCCTTCCTCGAGCTTCATGCCGCGCCCCGGACGCCCGATGTTGGGGACAGGAGGTTCCGCATGCATGGTCCGGCCGATGCCATGTCCGCCGTGATCGGCCAACAATCCGTAGCCTGCACGTTTGGCTTCACCACCAATGGCGTAGGCAAGATCACCCATTTTGTTGCCCACGCGTGCTGCTTCTATTCCCCGCGCCAGTGCGGCATCCGTTGCATCTATGAGTTCCTGGTCCAGGGGATCGCTCTCCCCCACAATGAAGCTGACGGCAGCGTCTCCGCACCAGCCCTCCAGGAAGGCGCCGCAGTCAACGCTGAGCAGATCGCCGTCTTCAAGCGCATAGCCGTTAGGAATACCGTGCACTACGGCGTCATTGACACTGGCGCAGATCACGCCGGGAAACGGCACTGACGCCCAACGGGGGTGATAGTCCAGGAACGCGGGCCGTGCGCCGGCGTCGGACATTACTGCCGCCGCGACCTCGTCAAGTTCCTTGAGGGTAACGCCCACGGCAGCGTGCTCCTTGACGGCCTGTAGAGCGTTGGCCACCACCCTGCCGGCCTCACGCATCAACGTAATCTGCTGGGGAGTTTTCAACATTGACATCAGGGTCCTCCGTTGCCGGGCGTGTCCACAGGGGCTGGTTGTGCGGCCAGAAGCTGCCACGCTGCCCACTCTACGACCCCCCGGATATGTCTGGGAGGGTCTCCGACCGATGACAGGAGACCCGCGGCCATACATCGGTCCTACAGTGGACGCATGACCAAGGAACTAGTGGACTCGATCCGCTCCTCACTCCGCTCCTCCGGGGACGCTGAACGGGCGGTTGGTGCCCGGAAGTACATGAAGTCGGAGATGCCCTCCCTCGGGGTCAGGGTTCCGGAGGTCCGGAGCATCGTCAAAGCAGCGGCAAGAGAGTTTCCCGTCTCATCCCCTGACGAGCTGCGGGACGCTGTTCTGCAGTTGTGGCGCGATGCCGAGGCACGCGAAGAGCGGTACGCAGCCATTGACCTGACAGGCCTGCGGATGGTGAAGGAAGACCTGGACATGCTGCCCGTGTACGAGGAAATTATCCGGACGGGAGCCTGGTGGGACCTGGTGGATGGAGTTTCGCCCCGGATATGCGCACTGTTGCTTGCGCATAAGCCGACGATGACCCCTTTACTGCTTCGCTGGGCCGAGGACAACGACCTGTGGATCCGTCGGGCTGCCATTACTGCCCAGCTGGGGGCAAAGTCCATGACCGATCACGGCTTGCTGGCCGCAGTCATCGAACCCAACCTGCACAGCAGGGAGTTCTTTATCCGCAAGGCCATCGGCTGGGCGCTGCGCGAATACAGCAAGTCAGATCCCGAATGGGTCCGGGCTTTTGCCGCAGATAACGCGTCATCGCTGAGTCCCTTGTCCCTTCGTGAGGGGACACGGCTTTTATCGTCCAGCTGATGCGGTTCAGATGATCGGACGGAGGCCGGGTTCGTCGTGTTTGCGGAACAGGCTCTTGGTTTTGGGGTCCACGAAGATCAGGTACACGGCGAAGAGCAAGGCAATGATGGCCGCTGCATTCCGGGCCAACGTCAAAGCCAGGCCCAGGTCTTCGCTCTGGAGGTATGGGAAGACGTCCAGCTGGTCCGAGATCGCGTAGACCATGAAGAAGGAGACCACGAAATAGACGGCCTTGACCTGCCAGTCATTGCGGATACCGGTCACGGCAAAGAGCGGAATCAGCCAGACCACGTACCAGGACTGGATCATCGGGGCCAGAATGACGATAGCTGCAAACGCCAGTGTGAGACGGCGCATCAGGCGGTCGTAGTCGCCACGGAAGACCTGCCAGGCGATGGCTCCCACCATCAGCACCTTGCCGGCGTCGTAAACCCATTTGGCCATGCCCCAGCCGTCCAGACCAAAGACATTGAAGATGGACGCCACCACCAAACCAATAAGGCCGATGGGCGCGTACCAGATCCAGACACTGCCTGGCGCTGACAGACCATTGATCCAACCGAATCCGAAGCCATTGACCATGCTCATGGCATACAGCAATCCGAAGCTCAGCCCGGCGGTCAGGAACCAGAAGACGAACTTCCGTGGCCAGGAAGCCCCCTTGCCGGCCCACAAGAGCCCGATAAAGGGAAGGAACACCACCGTAATGGGCTTGACGGAGATGGAGAGGGTGACCAGTACCAAGCCCAGGATCACGCGGCGTGTTGCGCAGTAATAGAGTCCCGCAAGGGCCAGACCGATCATGAGGGCGTCGTTGTGGACGCTGGCAATGAAGTTGGTCAGGAAGAGCGGGTTTGCGGCGGTCAGCCACAATGCCCGGTGCGGATTTACTCCGTGAAGTTCCGCCAGCTTGGGTACATAGATGATGCAGAGGACGATCCCCACAAGGGCAACCAGCCGGAACAGCATGATGCTTGCTTCAGGTTGGACATTGGTCACCCAGACGACGAACTGCTCGATCCACAGGAACAATTGCCCGTACGGCACCGGCGCTTCGGTCCACATCTTGTCCGCACCCAATTGGAAGTAATTGGGCAACGCGGAAATCCCATTCTCGTAGGGATTGATGCCTTCGACCATCAGACGGCCCTGGCCGATGTACGCGTAAACGTCCCTGCTGAAGAGGGGAACGGTGAACATCATGGGCAATCCCCACGCAGCCACCGCCTGAAGCGTTGCCTTCCGCGCCTCCAGCCCCCAGACCCGGACACGTTGACCCAATCGCAGCCAGGCCCGGACCAGCAGCATTCCTCCGACGGCCAGCAGGACAATCGACAGGGCGACTCCAACACCTTCGGTGCGCATCCAGATGAAAAGCGGCAACCTCCGGAGTTCGGAGACCGGAGCGAGCCAGCCCACCCCCAGGGACCCGAAGACCATGAACATGGAGCCGATGAAACCGGCGATCAGCGGCGAACGGGCATTATCAACCTCGCTGGCCGCAGCATCTGCCGTCGGCGCTGCTGTCCCTGCCTTCTGGGCGGCGGGTACTGGCACCGTCATGTGGTCGTCATCCAATCGTTCGCCCGGTACATCCGGGAGAAATTCAGCGTCTTTGGGGCTATCCACGGCAGGAAGAAAAAGACACTGCCGCGCTCAAAAATCGTACCATCAGAGCACTTCGAAGCGGCTGAAGGATAGGCTGGGCGCGTGCCTATTACTAATGAACGCATCGTCTGGATCGACTGCGAAATGACCGGCCTGGACCTGAACAACGACGCCCTGATCGAGGTCGCGGCGCTGGTGACGGATTCCGAGCTCAACATCCTCGGCGACGGCGTCGACGTCGTCATCAAGCCGGACGATGCCGCCCTGGAACAAATGAATGATTTTGTGCGGGACATGCATACCCGCTCCAAGCTCCTTGACGAACTCCCCCAGGGGAAGACCATGGCCGAGGCCGAAGCCCAGGTCCTTGAATACATCGAGAAGTGGGTTCCGGACCCCCGCAAGGCACCTTTGGGCGGCAACTCCGTGGGAACAGACCGCATGTTCCTGGCCAGGGACATGCCAAACATCGTGGAGCACCTCCATTACCGCGTGATCGATGTCAGCACCATCAAGGAGCTCTCGCGGCGCTGGTTCCCGCGCGCCTACTTCCAGTCGCCTGCAAAGCACGGCGGTCACCGCGCCCTCGGCGATATCAAGGACTCCATCGACGAACTCCGCTACTACCGCCAGGCCGTGTTCGTGGCCGCTCCCGGACCGGACACTGCCACGGCACAGCGCATCTCCAAGGACGTCATGGCCACTGCGGAGACCTTAGGCTCCACGGAAACTGTGTGATCTGCACCATTTTTCAAGGTTTTTTCGCCAAAACCGGCAAAAGTGGACTTTGCACCCCAAAACAGCAGGTAAGCTATTTGTCGTTGCCTTGAAGGAAAGCCGGTCAAACGGTTCAGCCCCAAAAGGCGCATGGTGGGCTTAGCTCAGTTGGCAGAGCGCCTGGTTGTGGTCCAGGAGGTCGCGGGTTCAACCCCCGTAGCTCACCCCACCGAGATTGGCTGCAGAGCCGGTTTCCACAAAGGCCGCACCGGTTATCCGGTGCGGCCTTTGCTTTTAACCGTGAAGCGGACCTGCGCCGCTCCGGACTTCAGCGATCAACAAAGGAAGAACTGACATGACCGTCCTGCCAGTCACCATTTGGGGCGAACCTGTTTTGCATCGCCGGGCCAGCGAAGTGGAGGTTTTCGACGACCAACTCCGCGGGCTGATCGCGGATATGTTCGAGACCAACGACGCCGCCAACGGGGTAGGGCTCGCAGCCCCGCAGATCGGTGTGGGCAAGCGCCTTTTCGTCTACAAGTACGCCAACGATGACGACGTTCCGGAACAGGGCGTGGTGGTCAACCCGGTACTCACTCTCTCCAAAGTCTCGGGAGCTCTCCCGGATCCTGACGAGCATGTGGAGGGTTGCTTGTCCTTCCCGGGAGAGTACTATCCTTTGCAGCGGGCTGAATGGACGCGCGTCCAGGGCTTCGACGGTGACGGCAACCCCGTGGACTTTGAAGCGACCGGCTGGTTTGCCCGGATTCTGCAGCACGAGTTCGACCACTTGGACGGCAAGCTGTACGTCAACCGGCTGGTGGACAGGTACGCAAAAAAGGCCCTCAAGCAAGCGAAGAAGCACGGCTGGGGCGTACCAGGGCTGACGTGGATGCCCGGCGTCGATCCCGATCCTTTCGGACACTAATCATGACCCCGACCACGCACACTGGGCTGTTCGAACTCCTGGACATCACCGGCGACGACGCGGAGGAGTGTGCCGCCCTTCTCGCAACTCCGCCCGGCGAAGCGGTGCTGCGCGCCATGGCCACCATGGACGAGCGGCTGGGTTCCTTTCCACTGGACAGCGTCCGGGAAGACAACGCCGACGAAACGCACTGGATCGAAGCACTGCTCCGCTTCTCCCCCACCGTCCATGCTTATCACCTGCAGCTCGGCATCAGTCCGGAAATCTCTGCGGCGTCGTTGGCTGACGTGGGACTGCAGCTCAGAATCAACCGCCGGGTCCATGGCCGGTTCGGCCTCGATACGTGGGGCTGGCTGACCTTGCACATGGCAGGGAACCTGTTCAGGCTGGGCCGTCTGCAGTTCCACCTGGTCCGCAGCCCGGAGGAAACCGCTCAAGCCGGTACCCCCGCAGCTGACCAGCGCTGGGTACTCGGCGTCCACATTCCAGAAGATGGCGGGCTCTCCCCCGCCTTGGTGGATGCCAGCTTGTCCGAGGCCCGCCTTTTCTTCCCTCGATACTTCCCTGACAAGCCAGCAGCCGTTGCCACGTGTGATTCGTGGATGCTGGACCCCTATCTTGCGGACCGCTTGCCGGACAGCAACATTGCCTCTTTTGCCCGGCGCTTCACACTGGACCGTTGCTCTGACGCCCCTACCGACGCCGTGTATTTCACCTTCCGGCAGCGCGGGCTCCAGGACCTGGACAAGCTTCCCCGGGATACGTCACTTCAGCGGGTGGTCTTGGAGAGAATCGACGACGGCGGCACCTGGCAGCTGGGGCACGGTCACCTGGAGCTGTAGATGGTCTGTTGCTCCGGACAGGAGGAGAGGACGCCCTTCATGGCGTCCTTTTCCGCCTGTGTCACCCAGAGCTTGTAGGCGGCCTTCACGGAAATTTGCCGGGCGACGTAATGGCAGCGGAAGTTCTTGTTGGCCGGCAGCCACGTCGCAGCGTCACCCGCCCCTTTTTTGACGTTCGCCGGACCATCGGCCGCAATCAGGTTCAAAGGATCGTTGGCGAAAGTCTGGCGCTGCTGAACGGTCAGCTGTTGTGCCCCTTTTTGCCATGCGTCCGCCAAGGCAACCACATGGTCGATTTGGACGGCGGCACTTGTGTCTTGTCCCCGCCGGAAAGCCACTTGGGCGCCGGTGTAGGGTTCGTGGAAACTGCCGCCGGCCACCTTGCAGGAAGATCCTTCGGTGAACTCGACCGCCGAAAGGTCGCGCCGGAGGATGTCGTTCCTGGTGTCGCACCCGTTACGGTCGGCATCGGCCCAGGCCTGTCCGAAGGCCGCCCGGTCATAGTCTGACTTCGGGGCCCTCCCCTTGACCTGCAGCCGTTCCAAGGCGTCGGCGGCCTTCTCGGCAGTCACAGGGGCGGCGCCGCGCACGGGTTTCATCCAGAGGGGGTTGAACACGGGAGCTTCGCTGGGGCCCGCTACCCATGGATCTGCCGCGGTGAATTGGCCCGTGGTGAAAAACCAGGACAGCGCGGCCACGATGGTTGCGGCAGCCAAGGCGAGAATCGTCCATGCTTGCCGGGATCTGCGGCGGGCGCGTTTGTAGGCAGACCAGGTGATACTCAAGGGACTCCGTCCAGTGGGGGCAGGCATGTCCTACGAGCGTAGGACAAGGCCCCGACAGAAAGAGCCGGTATCCACAGTGTGTAGGAGAAGTCACACCGTGAGGGTGGATACCTCTTGTTTTACTGCTCCCGCAGCACGCGTTGGAGGTCTTCAGTTGCCAGCGCGAGGAGTCCCCGCAGTTGCTCCACCCGTTGGTCAGGGACATCGCCGGAGGCGTTGGCCGCGACAGCCTGATTCAGGAGTTTTTGGGCTTGTTTGTGATTGGCGCGGGCTACATCCAGCGCGTGTTCAAGTGCTGTCTCGTGCTCCAAAGTTGATTCATTTTCCATGAACCCATTTTGGTCAGGTTTCCCGGCTGACACCAGTGATTCAGCCGGGAAACCCACGAATACTTCCGGGTACTTAGGCGCCGGCCGTTTCCAGAACGGCGATGGGAGCCACGACGTCGCGGGCAGGGAACGACGGCGGGTTGACGCCGGCCATTTCCTCCATGACGCGGACAACCTGGCATGAGTAACCGAACTCGTTGTCGTACCAAACATAAAGTACAAGGTTCTTGTCATTGGAGATCGTTGCCAGGCCGTCGACGATGCCTGCACGGCGCGAACCCACGAAGTCCGTGGAGACAACATCGGGAGAATCGATGTAGTCGATCTGCTTCCGAAGATCCGAGTGCAAGGACATTTCGCGGAGGAAGTCATTGACTTCGTCCCGGGTGGTGCCCTTTTCCAGGTTCAGGTTAAGAATGGCCATGGAAACATCCGGCGTGGGAACGCGGATGGCATTGCCGGTCAACTTGCCCTGAAGTTCCGGGAGAGCCTTGGCTACGGCCTTGGCGGCACCGGTTTCGGTGATGACCATGTTCAGCGCAGCGGAACGTCCGCGGCGATCGCCCTTGTGGAAGTTGTCGATCAGGTTCTGGTCGTTCGTGAACGAGTGCACTGTTTCCACGTGGCCGTGGATGATGCCGAACTTGTCGTTGATGGCCTTGAGCACCGGCGTGATGGCGTTGGTGGTGCAGGAAGCAGCAGTAACGATTTCGTCATCGTCCGAGATGTCCTTGTGGTTGATGCCGTGGACGATGTTCTTCAGGTCGCCCTTGCCCGGAGCGGTGAGCAGGACGCGGGCAGCACCCTTGCTCTGCAGGTGCTGGGAGAGGCCTTCGGCATCGCGCCAGCGCCCGGTGTTGTCTACCACCAGGGCGTCCTTGATTCCGTAGGCGGTGTAGTCCACCGTGGCAGGGTTGTCCGAGTAGATGACCTGGACCTGCACCCCGTTGGCGGTGATGGTGTTGGCTTCCTCGTCAACGCGGATGGTGCCCTCGAAGGAACCGTGAACGGAGTCGCGGCGCAGCAGGCTGGCGCGCTTTACAAGATCGTTCTCGGCACCCTTGCGCACGACGATCGCACGGAGCCGCAGGCCGTGTCCGCCGCCCGCCTTTTCGATGAGGATGCGGGCCAGGAGACGGCCGATACGGCCAAAGCCGTAAAGCACGACGTCGGTGCTGGTGCGGTCGTCAGCGCCACGCTTGCCCACGATCTCTGCAAGCTCAGCGCGCAAGTACTCATCCAGGGAGGCGCCATTGCCTTCTGCCCTGTACTTCTCGGTCAAGCGTGCAATGTCGATGGCTGCTGCGCCGAGTTCCAGCTCCGAGAGGGCGTTCAGCAGGGGTGCAGTCTCTTCGAGCAGGAGCTCGTGGTTGCTCATCCGGCGGGCAAATCGGTGCGCCTTGAGGATGTTCATGGTGGACTTGTTGATCAGGCTGCGGCCATGGATGCTGGTGACCACGTTGTTTTCCCGGTACAGCCGGCCGATCACCGGAATCATGGCCTCGGCGAGAGCCTCCCGGCCCATCCACTTATCAAGACAAGAATCTGACGTCTGGCTCACAGAACTACCTTCCTTGGGTCAACCACATACGTCCTCGTATGCAGATGGCAGCGGCCGCCCGGAGTAGTCCTGCGGCACATGCGCCGGCGGGCTTCGGTCCACCCACAGCGCCTTGAACGAGAGCAAAGAAAATCCGCCGGCTGCGAACGCAGTCCCGGCGGCAGAACATCTACGTTCAGTAACCATTCTAGGGCGGAAGGAGGGGGCATAGGCTGCCCAGCGGCGTGAAATCACTCACACGGCCGTTTTGCGGCAGTCATAAATGGATGGGTCGACCGATACGCCGGGTTCTGTCATCCCCTCCCGTTACCGGAAAGGGAGTGGCGGCCATCCATCTACGAACGCCGTTGCCGACGCCCTCCAGCAGCCTACCCGGACACTCGGGCGAGCAGCCCTCAAACGTGTCCTGTCTGGCCTTGCTCCGGGTGGGGTTTACCTAGCCTCCCCGGTCACCCAGGGAGCTGGTGGTCTCTTACACCACCGTTTCACCCTTACCTGCTGCTCCGCGATGAAAAACATCACGCAGCGCAGGCGGTCTGTTCTCTGTGGCACTGGCCTGCGGGTTACCCCGAGTGGGCGTTACCCACCACCCTGCTCTACGGAGCCCGGACGTTCCTCGAGCCACTTTCGTGACGCGCGACCGCCTGGTCGACCCATCCGCCGTCCAGTCTACCGGCGTTGGGACCGGCCAAAGTCCCCGGTAATATCGACGGGTGCTGATTCTGCTGCCGCCTTCCGAAGGCAAGACCCCTGCCCCCAAAGGTCCCGTCATCGAGTGGGAGTCGCTGAGCTTTCCGGAGCTGAATCCTTACCGGGCAAGAGTGCTCGAGGCGTTGGGCACAGTGAGCGCACACGAGGACGCACTTTCCCTGCTGGGCGTCGGGGCCTCGTTGCGGGACGACGTCGAACGCAATACCCGACTCCATACGGAACCGGCAGCGCCGGCGCACCAGGTGTATTCGGGGGTTCTCTACGACGCCCTGGGCTACAACAGCATGACGCCAACGCAGCGCCGCAAGGCCACTGAGTCCATCCTGGTAGTGTCCGCCCTCTGGGGCGCCATCGGCTTTGGCGACCACGTACCCGCCTACCGCCTCTCCATGGGAACGGCACTGCCCGACGTCGGACGCCTCGCCTCCTACTGGAAGCCGCAGCTTAACGCCGCCCTCGCCTCACGTGCCGAAAGCGAACTCCTGGTGGATTGCCGCTCCAGCACCTATGCCGCTGCCTGGGCTCCCCCGGCGGCGCAGACCGTCAACGTCAACGTCTTCAATGAAGCCAACGGCAAGCGCACAGTGGTGAGCCACTTCGCCAAGCACACCCGCGGCGAACTGGCTCGACACTTGCTGACCCGGCGTGGCAAGGCGCCGGCAACCCCGGATCAGCTCCTGAAGGCTGCCGGCGAAGTCTGGACGGCGGAACTCGTTGAGGGCACTGCCCGGAAGCCCCACGCGCTCAACATCATCCTGTCCAGCTGAGTTCAGGCCGGGAGGGGTGGGGCCCTGTCAGTTCCAGTCGGCCGAACGGACCAGGATGACCCCGGAATCCGGGCAGAAAACAATGTCGTCCTCTGCCGCAGCCTTGACCTCGGCAAGGTCGCCCGGG
This sequence comes from Arthrobacter sp. YN, assembly GCF_002224285.1. GTDB lineage: Bacteria > Actinomycetota > Actinomycetes > Actinomycetales > Micrococcaceae > Arthrobacter. The sequence continues at coordinate 3,060,019 of NZ_CP022436.1, forward strand.
CTGAGCATCATGCCCGAGCCTTCGGATTTGCCGTGGAACAGCCGGGCAGCGCCGACCCCGCGCCTGGCAATGGTCTTCTCGTAAACCGCCAGCAGTCCGGTGTCCAGGGTGTCGGCGAACGCTGCCCGCTGTCCCCGAACCACTGTTTCTTCGGCGGCAATCTCGGCAATGGCTTCATCCAGTTCAGCACGGATGCTTCCGAAGGAGCCCTGGATGTCGTTAACGATCGACTGCTGGGCGGCCTGACGCTCGCGCAACGTATCCAAGCGCTCCAGGATTTCGAGCTCCACGTCTTCAAGGTCGGAGCGGCGCTTGTTCAATGAGGCGATGTCGCTTTGGAGCGCCACCAGGTCCTTGGAAAGGCCGGTGCCGCTGTTGAGCCGGGTCTCGTCACGTTCAATGCGGGTGGCTACCTGCTCCACGTCGGCTTCCGCCCGGCGAAGCTCGGCCTCGGCGTCATGGACGGCAACTTTGGCCGCCCCGAGTTCGCCGTTGGCCACGTTCAGCGCATCCGTGAGGTCCGTGATCCGGGGATCCGTCTCCAGGACTTTCCGGCGGCCGGCCAGTGACTTCAGCTTGGCATCCAGCCCCTGCAGTTCAAGCAATTTCAATTGTTCTGCCGGTGCTGCTTTCGCCACGCTTACCTCCGCTTATCGCTGCCGGGCCTGGAGATCAGTTCCGGCCGGACCGGCCCCATTCTGTTGAGGCTGTCCGTATCCTTCTAGACTCTAGTCCCCGCCGGGAGTGAGTATGAAGTCCCAGGGATCGCTGTTGGTGCTGCTGACACGGATCTCGACGTCGTAGCCCTGGTCCGCGAGCACGTTGCCCAGCGCTTCTGCGGCAGCAGGCAGCCACAGCCACTCGCTGGCAAAGTGTGAAACGTCGATCAGGTATGGCCGGCCATTGCTGGCACCCTCACGGGCTTCCGAAGCCGGGTGGTGGCGCATGTCAGCGGTCACGTATACGTCGGCGTGGCTGGCGCGAACGGCGTCAAACAGGCTGTCGCCTGCGCCGCCGCAGACTGCAACCCGCCGCACCAGTCCGTCCTTGTCACCGGCGACGCGGACGCCGCCGGCCACTGCAGGCAGCATTTCGAAGACCCTCGCCGCGAAATCACCGAGCGTGATGAGTTCCGGAAGGTCACCCACGCGGCCGATGCCCTCTTCAGGCAAGCCGTTGGCAGCCGGAGTCAGCGGCTCCACGTTTTCCAGTCCAAAGGCGTCGGCCAGGACGTCCGAAACTCCCCGACTGCGGAGTCGCCGTTGGTATGGACGGTCAGAAGGCCCGTTCCGGCCTCGATCAACCGATGGACCGCCAGGCCCTTGGCAGAGGTGGCGGCCACGGAGTTCACCCCTTTGAGGAGCAGAGGGTGGTGGGTGATCAACAGTCCGGCGCCCCACTCAATGGCTTCGTCAATGACGGCCAACGTGGGGTCTACGGCAAAGAGGACCTTGGTCACGGGGACGTTGGGGCGTCCCACAACCAAGCCAACCTCGTCCCAGTCCTCGGCCAGTGACTCGGGCCAGAGTTCTTCAACAGCAAGCAACACCTGGCCAAGCGTGGGATCTCCGCCGGCGTCGACTGTTTCGTCCTCTTCAACTTCTTGGTCATCATCGACCGAATCCGCATCTGAAATACCGGTGTTTACTGCTTCCATGCTCTTATTCTTCCCTACTTCTTCCCTTCCACGGCGGATGAGGCCGTTCCGCCACCCGCAGACCTGCCGGGTGCCGTAATTCTCCCGTAAGGTGAAGCGGGAATCATCAAGCCCTCCGATCCATTGAAGAGAACATGAAAACTTTCGTACTTGGCGGTGGCTGCTTTTGGTGCCTGGACGCCGTTTACCAGAAAACCCGCGGTGTCAGCTCAGTTGTTTCGGGCTACACGGGCGGCCACGTCCGCAATCCCGACTACTACCAGGTCTGCTCAGGAACTACGGGCCATGCCGAAGTGGTGGCGGTGACCTTCGACGAAACCGTGGTCCCGGAAGAGGTCATTCTGGACATGTTCTTTGCCCTGCATGACCCCACCACGCTGAACCGGCAAGGCTATGACGTTGGTACCCAGTACAGGTCTTCGATGTTCTACACCACCACGGAAGAAAAAGTGCTGTTCGAGGAAGCCATAGAGCGTGCCCAGGCACTCTGGTCAGATCCGATTGTGACGGAGGTCAGCCGTCTGCCTGAGTTCCACGAGGCCGAGGAAGTCCACCAGAATTACTACGCCAAATTCCCCTATCAGGGATACTGCCAGGTGATTATTAACCCGAAGCTGGCCAAGGCCCGGAAATATTACTCTGCATGGCTTACTGCTTAGCGGTGTTTCGATCCGGCTGGTTAGGCTGACCTCAGCATTCCCTCTTCAGAGATAGGCGAAATTTTCATGGCTAGGATCTACGACGACGTCACGCAGCTGGTCGGCCGCACACCGCTGGTCCGCTTGAACCGGCTTACCGAAGGCCTTGACGCCACGGTTGCCGTCAAGCTTGAGTTCTACAACCCGGCCAACAGCGTCAAGGACCGCATCGGTGTGGCCATCATTGACGCTGCCGAGAAGTCCGGCGCGTTGAAGCCCGGCGGAACCATCGTTGAAGGTACCTCCGGCAACACCGGCATCGCTCTGGCCCTGGTGGGCGCAGCCCGCGGCTACAAGGTCATCCTGACCATGCCGGAGACCATGTCTACCGAGCGCCGCGTCATGCTGCGCGCCTACGGTGCCGAAATCGTCCTCACGCCCGGATCCGAAGGCATGCGCGGCGCCGTGGAGAAGGCCCAGGAAATCGTCGCCAACACGGAAAACTCCATTTGGGCGCAGCAGTTCGCCAATGAGGCCAACCCGGCGATCCACCGCACCACCACTGCCGAGGAAGTCTGGGAAGACACCGACGGTGAAGTGGACATCTTTGTTGCAGGTGTGGGCACCGGCGGCACCATCACCGGCGTCGGGCAGGTCCTTAAGGAACGCAAGCCGGGCGTGCAGATCGTAGCCATCGAGCCCAAGGACTCCGCGATCCTGAACGGTGGCGCTCCGGGCCCCCACAAGATCCAGGGAATCGGCGCCAACTTTGTTCCGGAAATCCTGGACACCAACGTTTATGACGAAGTCCTGGACGCCACGCTGGAAGATTCCGTCCGCGTTGCCCGTGAACTCGGCGCCCGTGAAGGCATCCTCGGTGGCATCTCCTCCGGTGCCATCGTGTGGGGCGCCCTGGAGCTGGCCAAGCGTCCTGAGAACGCCGGCAAGTTGATTGTCGCCGTTGTCTGCGACTTTGGAGAGCGTTACATCTCCACTGTGCTGTTCGACGACATCCGCGGCTGACACGACGCCTGCAAACCTTCATTTCCTGTAGAAAGGTCTTTGTGAGCTTCTTCGCAAGGCTTAAGGAAGACCTCGACGCCGCCCGGTCACACGACCCGGCGGCTCGAGGCTCTTTCGAGAACTTTTTCGCATATTCCGGCCTGCATGCCATTTGGGCCCACCGCGTGACGCACCGGCTGTGGCAGAATCCGGCGCTCCGTTTTCCGGCGCGCCTGATCTCCCAGCTTGCCAGGTTCCTGACGGGCATCGAGATCCATCCGGGTGCCACCATTGGCCGCCGGTTCTTCATCGACCACGGGATGGGTGTGGTAATCGGTGAAACCGCCGAAATCGGCGAGGACGTGATGATCTATCACGGCGTAACACTCGGCGGCCGTTCGCTGGCCAAGGTCAAGCGGCACCCCACCATCGGCGACCGCGTCACCATCGGCGCAGGCGCAAAAGTCCTGGGTCCCATCACCATCGGTGACGGCAGCGCAATAGGTGCCAACGCCGTCGTGGTCAAGGACGCACCTCCGGAATCCATCATCACGGGGATTCCTGCGACATGGCGGCACCGGGACGCGAAGTCCGAAACCAAGCCCGCCGTGGATCCCGCAGAGTACTACATCGAGTACCGGATCTAGCCCGCCAGCCTTCTGTAGAAATTCCAGAAGACAGCATCGAACGCACGGTCCGGAAGAATCCTTCGCATCAACAGGACGCTCCAGGCTCCCCTGCCCACCGGGTAGCGGGTCCTGGGGCGTTTTGCCGTCGCGGCCCGAACGATGGCGTTGGCAACAACCCGTGCCGGGGTCGACAACACGTGGCCCTCTCCTGATGTGGACGCCAAAGCAGCAGCCACGACATGTGCCTGCTGCTGATAGGGCCCGTCGCCGGACGTCGCCAGCAGGCTTTCCCCCGCGATGGTGCCCCATTCACTGTTGGTCCCTGACGGTTCGATGATCACGACGTCGATGCCGTGCGGCTTCAGTTCCAGGCGCAGGGCGTCACTCATCCCTTCGACGGCAAATTTGGTTCCGTGGTACCAGGCGCCCAATGGCTCGTAGATTTTTCCGCCTATGGACGTGACATTGATGATCCTGCCGGAGCCGGCGGCACGCATCCCTGGGATCACCAGCTGGGTCATCCTGGCCAGGCCCATGACGTTGACCTCGAATTGGCGCCTGCCCTCGGCCAACGGCACTTCCTCGAGGGATCCGTAGGAGCCATAGCCAGCATTGTTCACCAGCACATCGATGTGTCCGTGTGCCGCTTCCACCAGCGCCACCGCCGATGCCATGGATTCCTCCGAGGTGACATCCAAGGACATGACTGTAATGCCGTGGTGTTCCAGTGGCCCCATCTTCTCCACGCGGCGCGCGCCGGCGTAGACCGTGAACCCGGCCGCCCTCAGGGCGATGGCTGTGTCAAAGCCAATTCCTGTGGAGGCCCCGGTGACCATCGCAATACGGGATGCCATGGCGGTTCTCCTTCTGTTCACGTACGGCAAAGGCCGGCCCTCCCCAGCGTAACGGGGATGGACCGGCCTGTGACGGGACGTTGATGCTAGTGGGTGTCGACCGCCGAGATCTCGGACTTGTCTTCGCCCCACAGTGTGTGGAACGTGCCCTCGGTGTCCACTCGGCCGTAGGTGTGTGCTCCGAAGAGGTCGCGCTGGCCCTGGATCAGGGCAGCGGCAACGCGCTTGCGGCGCAGGCCGTCGTAGTAGGCCAGCGAGGAGGAGAACACCGGTACCGGGATGCCCAACTGGACTGCGGTGGCTACCACCCGGCGCCACGCCGGGAGTGCCTCGGCGATGGCCTTGGTGAACGCCGGCGCGAACAGCAGGTTGGCGGGCTTCTCTTCCGCGGCGTAGGCCTTGGTGATGTCCTTGAGCAGTTCTGCACGGATGATGCAGCCTGCACGCCAGAGCGAAGCGATCTCATCCAGCTTCAGGTCCCAGCCGTACTCCTTGGCTGCGGAGGTCAGCATGTCCAGGCCCTGGGCGTAGGAGACCAGCTTGGAGGCGTACAGTGCCTGGCGGACGTCCTCGACGAAGGTCTCGGGGATTTCCACGGACGCTTCTTCGCCGGCGAGCAGTTCCTGGCCAAGCTTGCGCTGCTCGGTCTGGGAGGACAGTGCGCGGGCGAAAACGGACTCGGCGATGCCGGAGACCGGGGAGCCGAGTTCCAAGGCGGAGATGACCGTCCAGCGGCCCGTGCCCTTTTGGCCGGCAGCATCGACGACGACGTCCACGAACGGCTTGCCCGTCTTGGCGTCAACGTGTCCCAGGACCTCAGCGGAAATTTCGATCAGGAAGGAGGACAGATCGCCCTTGTTCCATTCTGCGAAGATCTTGGACTGTTCGGCGGGCTCGATGCCGGCACCGGAGCGGAGGAGATCGAATGCTTCACCGATAACCTGCATGTCGGCGTATTCAATGCCGTTGTGGACCATCTTGACGAAGTGGCCGGCGCCGTCGGTGCCAATCCAGGCGCAGCAGGGTTCGCCGTCGACCTTGGCGGAAATCTTCTCCAGCAGCGGGCCGAGGGCGTCATAGGACTCGCGGGAGCCGCCGGGCATGATGGACGGGCCGTTCAGGGCGCCTTCTTCGCCACCGGATACACCGACGCCGACGAAGTGGAGGTCCTTCTTTGCCAGCGCGGCTTCGCGGCGGCGGGTGTCCTCGTAGTGCGAGTTGCCGGCGTCGATGATGATGTCACCGGCTTCGAGCAGCGGTTCGAGCTGCTCGATCACGTTGTCAACGGGAGCGCCTGCCTTGACCATGATGAGGACGCGGCGGGGCTTTTCGAGGGAATCGACGAGTTCCTGCAGCGTTTCCGTGCGGATGAAGTCGCCGTCCGTGCCGTGCTTTTCGAGCAGGGCGTCAGTCTTTTCCACGGAGCGGTTGTGGAGAGCCACGGTGAAGCCGTTGCGGGCGAGGTTGCGGGCCAGGTTGGCGCCCATCACCGCAAGGCCGGTGACACCGATGTGTGCTGACATCAAAACTCCAATTCGTTCGTGTGCAAACAGTCCTGCCCTGCCCCCCTGGGGGCACACAGGAAGCGATTTCAAAACCAGGGGCTGTAATAAACCATACGTATTAAATCCTTGGGCGGGAAAGCGGTGCCCACGTTGTGGAAGCTCCCTGCGTCATAAACAGTCTATGATGAGCGCCCGGATCCACCTGTGCAGGCGACGCCGGGTCCTGCACGCAGGTGCCGCGTGCGCCACTATGCTTACCTCTATGTCAACCAGCCTCCACCACCGCGCCGTTGAGCATTTGGGAACCCGGATTGTGGGTGGCGCCCTGCCAACCGGACATGTGATGTTGGCGGAGCACTTGGAAGACGAACTCAAGGTGTCCCGCTCGGTAGTCCGGGAAGCTGTGCGCGTCCTGCAGTCGCTGGGCCTCGTGGAGACCATCAAGCGGGTGGGCATTCGGGTCCTTCCCGCACACCGGTGGAATCCTTTCGATCCCTTGGTGATTCGTTGGCGGCTTGCAGGCGAAGGGCGTGGCGCCCAGTTGCGATCGCTCGCAGAACTGCGTTCCGCCGTCGAGCCCGTTGCTGCTGAACTTGCCGCAGGCAATGCACCGGAAAGCCTCCGCCAGGAGCTGGTGGGTATCTCCTTGGCCATGAAGGAAGCCGGCGACGCCGGCGATATGGCCAGGTTCCTGGACCTCGACATCCGTTTCCACGCCCTGGTGCTGTCCGGCTCGGGCAATGAAATGTTCGCCAACCTCATTGGCCAGGTCACCGAGACACTCACTGGACGTACGGTGCACGGACTCATGCCTGAACACCCCCAGAAACAGGCGTTGCAGTGGCACATGGACGTCGCCCACGCGATCGACGCCGGAGACGGTTCCCTGGCGCGGGACGCGGCAGCAAAGATCATGCGGCAGACCATCGCGGAGCTGGCACCCAGCTGGGACGACCAGCCCCGCGTCTTCGTCCCTGTGTCCAAAAACTAGCCGGAGCTATCCGAAGTTCAGCAGGACTTTTCCGGACTCGGCGGAGTTCTTGGCTACCTCAAAGGCTTCCAGTCCGTGGGCGAGGTCGAATTCGTGCGTCACCACGGGGTCCACAAACAACGACCCATCGGCCAGAGCTGTAATGACGTCGTCGATTTCGTCATTGAAACGGAACGAGCCGAGCAGTTCCAACTCGCGGGTGATGGCCAGGGAGATGAACACCGGCTGCGGTCCTGTGGGCAGCAGGCCAACCATCACCACCTTGCCGCCGCGCGTGGCTCCCTTGATGGCCGAGGCCAGTCCGTAGTGGCTTCCCGAGGATTCAATGACGACGTCGGCATCCACTGCCGCTATGGCCTCCGCTTCATCGCCCTTGAGGACCTCGTCTGCACCGACGGCGCGGGCGATTTCCAACGGTTTGTCATGCATATCGACGGCGACGATCCTTCCCGCGCCGGCACGCTTGAGGACGGCGACGGTGAGGGCGCCGATCGGGCCGCTGCCGATCACGAGGGCCGTCTTTCCCTTGACGTCGCCTGCGCGGGCCACGGCGTGCCAGGCAACACTGGCCGGTTCCACGAGCGCAGCGGTGCGAAGGTCCAGGTTATCCGGCAGCGGGCGGAGCATCCTGGAGGGCAGGTTGGCGTAGCGGCTGAACGCGCCGTCCGTATGCGGATGCCGGGCAGCACTGCCCAAGTACGTGCAGCCCGGGGAGAGGTTGGGCCGGTCTTCCGGATACCTGACATCCCCGGGGGCCGGCGTCGCTGGATGGACGGCCACCGGCGTTCCCACGCCAGGGCCGGAACCATCGCCTGCCTGTTGGAGGACCACTCCCACAATCTCGTGCCCGAGGACCATGGGTTCTTTGAGGATGGACTCCCCCGCCGCACCATGCAACCAGTAATGAAGATCTGAACCGCAGATCCCGCCGTAGGCAATCTCCACGATCGCTTCCCCGGCAGCCGGTGCGGTCAGCGGGATGTCTTCGATCCGGAGATCGCCCTTTCCATGGGCCACCACAGCGGGGCCGGAAGCCGGAAGAGTGATGCCCATCAGACCACCACCGTCATTCCACCGTCGACGAAGATCGTCTGGCCGTTGACGAAGTTGGACGCCTGGGAGGCAAGCCACACCACGGGCCCGGCAAGATCGGCCACCGTCCCCCACCGGTTGGCCGGAGTGCGGCCCAGTATCCAGGAGTTGAAATCGGAATCATCCACCAGGTTCTGCGTCATTTCCGTGTGGATGTACCCCGGCGCGATGCCGTTGATCTGCAAACCGGACGCAGCCCACTCAGCAGTCATGGCGCGGGTCAGGTTCCGGAGGCCACCCTTGGCCGCCACATAGGGTGCGATGGTGGGACGGGCCAGGTCCGTCTGGACCGAACAGATATTGATGATCTTCCCTTGTCCCCGGGGGATCATGTGCCGTGCAGCTTCCCTGCCCACCAGGAACGCACTGGTCAGGTCCGTGGTGATCACCCGGTCCCAGTCCTTGACGTCCAGGTCCAGCATCGGGACGCGGTGCTGGATCCCGGCGTTGTTTACCAGGATCTCCAACGGGCCAACGTTCTCCTCAACCCAGGCAACGCCCTCGGCAGCGGACGTGGCATCTGTGACATCGAAGGCCCGGCCGTGCACCCGGCCCGCCGGATAATCAGCCGCCATGGCCTGATGGGCCGCTTCAAGCCGCTCCGGATTGATGCCATTGAGCACCACCGTCGCCCCGGCATCGGCCAAGCCCCTTGCCAAGGCGTTACCGATCCCCCTGCTCGAACCAGTGACCAAGGCAACCCGCCCGGTCAGATCAAAAAGTCCACTCATAGTTTGTTCTTCATTCCTTCTGTGGTTGCGCCGGTTCAGTTGGTGTTCGCCGGCGCTGCATGCGCCCGGCTCAGGTTTGCGATGGTTTGGCGGACCACGGCGAGGTCCTGGTCGCCGAGGCCCTGGCTTTTGAGTTCTGCGTAGAGTTCAATCGCGGCCGAAGCCATGGGAACGGCGGAACCAACGGCTTCCGCGCTGGTCAGCACGAAGCCAAGGTCCTTGTGCATGAACTTGGCCGGACCGGTAGGTGCGTAGTCCTTGGCGGCCAGGCGTGGACCCACGTTGTCCAAAACCCGGCTTCCCGCCAGCCCGCCGGACAGGACGTCAAAGAGGGCGCCCACGTCCATGCCGGAGCGCTCGGCGAGTTCGGCGGCTTCGGCGAGCGCCGCCGTCGTGGTTCCGACAATCAGTTGGTTGCACGCCTTGGCGAGGGACCCTGATCCCAGTGGTCCCATCCGACGTACGGTGGTCCCCATGGCGCCCAGCAGTGGTTGCAGCGTGTCGAACCCGGATTCGGTGGCTCCGACCATGATGGCCAGTGTCCCGCTTTGCGCACCGGCGGTGCCGCCACTGACCGGCGCGTCCATCACCTCTGCGTTGCCACTGCTTGCCTCATGAACCGTCTTACTGAACTGCTGTACCGCTGTGGGCGAGACACTGCTCATGATCACGACGGCGGTGCCGGGCTTTGGCGGTTGGTTCCGCCATGACGCAAGCAGGTCCGCGGCGGCTTCTTCGATGAACGGCAGGTCCGGGAGCATGAAGATGATGGCGTCCTCGTCACGGAGTTCCGCGACGCTTGCTGTGCGACGCACGCCGGCCAGGCTTTCAAAGGCCGCATCGGATCGGTTCCAGCCGGTGACGGACCATCCGGCTTTGGCTAAATTGGCAGCCATGGGAGCACCCATGAGTCCCAAGCCCACGAAGCCCACTCGCTGACTGATCACGGCAGGTCACACCTCACTTCTTTGTGGTCATCTTCAGGAATACTGTTCAATATCCTAGCCTCCATTCAGTATGATGAACACTATGACGACTGATGAACTTACCATCGCCATCGCTGTACCGCTCGAAGCTGAGCACGTAGAGCTGATACGCGCTGTAGATCCTTCCGTAACAGTTCTCTACGAACCCGAGCTGCTGCCCCCGGAGCGGTTCCCCGCCGATCATGCCGGTGATCCCGACTTCAAGCGGACGCCCGAGCAGGAGGAGCGCTACTGGGCCCTGCTGAACCGGGCGCAGGTTCTCTACGGCTTCCCCAACGAAAGCCCCGCTGGACTGGCACGCGTCGCTGCCAGCAACCCCCACCTGCAATGGATCCATGCGATGGCCGCGGGCGCCGGCGGAGCGGTCAAGGCCTCAGGCCTGGACACCGAAACCCTGCAGAAGTTCCGCGTCACCACATCCGCAGGCGTCCACGCGCTACCGCTGGCAGAATTCTCCGCGTTCGGCATCCTCAACGGATTCAAGCGCAGCGCAGAGATGGCACAAGACCAAACCGCCAAGTTCTGGCCCGAGCTCCGCACCCCCACCAAATTGGCCAACGGCTCCAAGGTGGTTATCGCCGGGCTCGGCGAGATCGGCATGGAGACTGCACGCATCGCACACGCCCTGGGCATGAAGGTCAGCGGAACCAAGCGCAACGTCGAAGCCATCGACGGAATAGAGGAGGTCACCGGCAATGACGGACTCCCCGGACTGCTCGCCGACGCCGATGCCGTCGTCAACACGCTCCCCGGTACTCCTTACACGGAGAAGCTGTTCAACAGGGACATTTTCGCCGCCATGAAGCCCGGCACTGTCTTCGTCAATGTGGGCCGCGGAACTGTGGTGGACGAGGAAGCCCTGCTTGAAGCACTCGACAACGGTCAGGTCTCCTACGCTTGCCTGGATGTCTTCGCCGTGGAGCCGCTCCCCCAGGACAGCCCCCTGTGGAGCCACCCCCGGGTACTGGTGTCCCCGCACACCTCCGCCCTCAGCTCTGCGGAGAACCGCCTCATCGCGGAACGGTTCTGCAGCAACCTTCGTACCTTCCTGGCCGGCGGCGAACTGCCCCACCTGGTGGATCCCATCCACTTCTACTAGGCCATCTTCTCAACGCTCGGCCTGCGCAAGGGGCGCGGCCAGGGACTGCCCCTGGCCGCGCCCCTTGCTTTGACATTGCCTTGAAGTAGCATCGCCACATGAATACTTTGGAGGGCCCGCAACGCGCTGTCGTGCGCCTGTTTCCGGATTACGGGGACACGGCGCTCTGGCTTGACGGTCCCATCGACTACTCCCTCACGGGGTTGACTGAAGGCCTGGTGCATGAGCTCCGGGACTGGGAACAGTCCTACTATGAGTCCCTGACACGCGGTTTCACCTGGAAATCGGCGGAGAGTGCTGCCAGATACACCGCTCAGGGTCATCGGCTGGCCCAGCGTGTTGCTGATGAACTCGGCGACGGTTATGAAATCGACTTCACATCCTACGAGGACAACGCCCGGCCGCACCGGTTCTTCGGCACCAAGGCCCCTAACCCGCAGGCGGTTGCTGCCTTCGATGCCCTGACATCCACTTCGCGCGCAGAAAAAGAGAGAGTCGCGCGTGCTTTGGCTGACGCCCCGCCCGGAACAGGCACCGGATGGTTCGCTACCGCTCCCCTTTCGGGCAGCGTTTTCAGGCCGACGCAGAAAAAACAGGAATAGTACGGCAAGCGCCGGTTCCCTGCACAAATGCAGCGTGGCACCCTCCGTTCGGAGGGTGCCACGCTGCATTTGTGGTGCCGGAACGCTACTTGGCGTCTTCGGTACTGACCAGGTCGCGACCCGCCGTCTCCGGGGTGAAGAAGGTGGTTACGAAGGAGATGAGCGCCAGGACCAGGGAGTAGATGGCCAGCACCAACCATGAGTGGTTGGTGGCCGCCAGCATAAGCGCACCCAGCAGGGGTGCGAGTCCGCCGGCCAGGACGGCTGAGATTTCCCGGCTCATGGCCACACCCGTAAAGCGGTACTGGGAGCCGAACAGTTCAGGCAGCAACGGGCACTGTGGGCCAAGCATCGACTGGACGCCGATGGCGATGCCCACGGACATGACGACCCACACCAGAGTGACGTTGCCCAAGGTGACCAGGTAGAAGGCAGGGACCGCAATGATGGCCTGGAACAAGGCGCCGTAGCGGTACACCGGAACGCGGCCGAACCTATCGGACAGCGCGCCGAACGTCACCACCAGGACGGCAGCGAAACCTGCGGCGACCAGCAAGCCCACAGGGCCGATCGAGTTGTTTCCGGCAAAGACGCCTGCCGGCATGCTCATGAACGACACCAGCAGGGCCGAGTAGATGGACGAGTTGCCGTTTTCGCCCATCCGGAGTCCGATGCCCAGGAGCACATTCTTCTTGGAGTGCTTCCACAGCGCACTGATGGGGTTCTTGACCACATTCTTGTGCTTCTCCAACTCCTGGAACGCAGGCGTTTCCTTGAGCTTGAGGCGGATGAAGATGGCCACTGCGATCAGGATGAAGCTGGCCAGGAACGGAACGCGCCACAGCCAGCCCTGCAGGACGTCCTTGTCAGCCATGGCAATCAAAGCAAAGGTTCCCGCGCCGAGGAGGGTACCCAGTTGGATGCCCACGAAAGGCAATGATGCGAAGAAACCACGACGACGGCGCGGAGCTACTTCGGAGATCAGCGTGGTGGCGCCGGCCTGCTCCGCGCCCGCGCCGAGGCCCTGGATGATCCTTAGGGTCACCAGCAGGACCGCCCCGAGCATTCCGGCCTGTTCGAAGGTCGGAAGCAACCCAATGGCGAAGCTTGCCGTACCCATCAGGGCAATGGTCAAGATCAGGACCATCTTGCGGCCAAACCTGTCGCCGATGTAGCCAAAGATCAAGCCACCGAAGGGTCGCGCGGCGAATCCAACGCCATACGTGGCGAAGGAGGCGATCAGAGCGCCCTCCGGGCCAAGGGGGGAAAAGAACAATGGGCCAAAGATCAGCGCGGAAGCCAATCCGTAGATGTAGAAATCGTAGTACTCCAAGGCTGAGCCGACGGAGCTGGCCAAGGTAGCCCTGCGCAGCTGTTCCGGCTCAACAACGGCATCGTCAGCATCAGCTGCGAGCCGTGCATTAGTACGAGTTATCACAAGCACTCCCTCAAAATCACCCCAGGCCCCCGTTGGCCCGGCGAGATAGTGATGGCATCACCGCCAAGATCACTATGATGAACAGCGTACAGCTTGTTGAACTCAGTGCCAAGGTTGTAATCAGATTTATTTAGAGCGGTCCCGAAAGATGCGGGCTCAGCCCATCGGGTTCCCGAGGGATCGCGCCAACTCCTTGAGCTCCTTGACCATCAAGGCGCCCTGTTCCTCGGAGTAGGTGGCCTTGAGCGCTGTGACCGAAAGCCCCAAACTGGGGCCGTGGGCTCCATGGGTAGGCACGGGCACGGCGAGACAGACCACACCCACCGTTGACTCCTCATCTTCGAAAGCGAACCCCTGCTTCCGAATGGCAGCTATCTGGGACTTAAGTTCCTCAGCGGTGCGAAGTGAGTTGGCAGTCATGACCGGAAGTTCCATGCCATCAGGGAACATTGACTCAATGTCGTGATCATGGAGTTGCGCCAGCAGGGCTTTGCCAACGCTGCAAAGGGAGACAGGCATCTTGTCGCCAATATTGGATGTCAGCCTCACCGCAGGATGCCCCTCATAGCGGGCCAAATAGATGACGTGGTCGCCGTCGAGCATGGCGATGCGCACCGTCTCACCTGAGAGGGTAGGTGCCTGCTCGCAATACTTGTAGAACTCCTGTACCTCGTCGAGTCGGCTTAGGTACGCGGCACCGAGCTCCACCAGTTTCCGTCCCAAGGCAAAGTCCGCGCCCTGCCTGGTAATAAGGCGCGCTTCCTCGAGCGCCAGCAGGAGATTGGACGTGGACGATTTGGGGATGCCAAGTTCGCGGGAAAGATCGCTGAGCGTCAGCCGCCCTGACGGAGATCCTGCCAGTGCCTCAAGAACCGCGGCTGCGCGGGTCACGGCGGGCGCAGGCGACGAAGCGCCCAGCCCCTCGGAACGGGTGGTGCGGGAATCGGCCATGATTCTCCTTCGTCATAACTCTCATCGCGTTCATTCAGCTGAACACTACCCATCATAGTGACACGCCGCTGCCATCATGAGGCATGAACCCACCGGATATTCGACACGTGCCGGCCGTTTGGCATACTCGGCTTTCCAAACCCAAAAGTTCTCTGTATATTCATCTTCGAGCTCTCCACCGCGGCATCCCCCAATAGTCGCGGTGGAGAGCTCATCCATTTCCCGGAAAACCTAGGCCGCAGCCACTTCTTCGCCCCTCAGGCACCAACCTCCTCCGGCACCATCCCGCACCAGCTCCCACGTGGCAATGCCGGACCGGAGATTGCTTCCCAAGCGAACCTGGACCTGCCAGACCTCCACATCCACGCGGCCTTGCCCCCTCGGCATTCGCCGTGACTGCTCCCACCATGGGACGCGCTCAAACCAGCGCACAGGCTCTACTACGATCCGCCATTCCCGATTGCCCCTCACCACTACCGCCGGTGTGCCCTGCGTGCTGCTACGGATATATACGTGCTCCATGGGAAGAAACCCTAGATGCGGGCCCTGACATTAAAGGGATGTGGAGAACGTGGGCTTTGCACGAAAAAACCCCGCCACTGCCAGCCAAAAGGCTTGGAGTGACGGGGGTTTCGGTCGGTGGGTCCTACCGGGATCGAACCGATGACATCCACGGTGTAAACGTGAGTGTAGTCCCAGTGCTGGCGCGGATTATCCGGCCCCCTGAGAGGAATTAGGGAGAGTCAGGGTATTGACAGGGTGTATATACACCCTGTAGTTTTGTCTTATCGGAACAAGCCGAAGACGGAAGGCAAGACAATGATCGCAGTAGAGAATCTCGAAGTCGGAATGATGATCATCCCGGAAGGACGCAAGCACGCCGTCGAGGTCATGAGCGTAGACAACTGGGGCAACGCGAACCTCTACAAAATCGGCCACTTCGGCAAGGGGTTCAATGTAACCGCCCTCCCCGCCGGCTCAATGGTCCGTCTCGCAGCATGAACAGTAAGGCAGAATTGCTCGTAATGGCGGCGGCTGCGATTCCCTACTTCCAGGAGCAGTGGGAGAAGAAGCCGAATGAATACACGCGGGGGCGCCTTGATAGCGCACTCCGCACACTCGAACGGATAGAGGAAATGAAGTGATCAACTACGCAGCGGTAGAGAGTGGTGCACGGCTTTATATCGAGGACGGTCGGTTCGGGATCCCCTGGGAGGATGCAACAGCAGATGAACGCGCTGAAGCCATGGCCAAAGTTCGCGCAATCCTCGAAGCCGCCATGCCCCACATGCTGGCGGGCCAGGCGTGAGTAAGGGGACTACCCACCGTACAGTCCGCATCGAAGATGGGCTATGGGATGACGCTAAGGCTGCCGCCAGCAAGAACGGCGACAGCCTTAGCGACGTAATCAGGCAGGCACTGCAGAGATACGTGGCAGCTCATGATCAAGAATCAGAGCGTTCATCCTCAGACTGACGTCATCAAGATCCTGGTCAAATAGCCCGGCGTACACGTCCAAGGTGATCTTGGCTGAGGCGTGCCCCAGCATCCGCTGTACCGACTTGACCGAGGCCCCGGATGAGATCGCCAACGACGCGGCAGTGTGTCGGAGGTCATGCACCCATAGGTCGGCCGGGAGCTTCGCTGCTTTCACAGCCGGGTTATAGGTGCGGCGCTTGAAGTTGTTGGACCGGAGCCATCCGCCACGTGGGCCCGGGAACACGAGGTCATCCCGGGCGAGGCTTGCGGCCCGCCTGGTCACCCTCTCCATCACGTACCCTGGCACTGGCACGTCCCGGGGCTTCCCGTTCTTGGGCGGCCCCACTACCATCTTCCCGTCCACGTCAGTCACGGACCGGGCCACGGTGATGCGGCCACGCTCCAAGTGAAGGTCCTTCGCTCTCAGCTCTGCGGCTTCCCCAAATCGCAGACCAGTCATAGCCAGGAACCACACAAGGTCCGTATAGAAGGGATCGATCGACAGCGCCAGCTTCGATACCTCTGAGACCTTGAGGTAGATATGCTCTCGCTTGTGGCCGCGGGGCAGGTTCACCCCAACGGCAGGGCTGTGCGGGATGCGGCCCTCTTCTACGCACCAGTTCAGGAAGTTGCGGAACCGGCCGTAGATGGTCTCCACGGTCCGGGCGGCTTTCTTCATCCCTGACACCCACTCTTGGATGTCGGCGCGGGTGATGTCCGCGACGATGCGGTTCTCCCAGTACGGCCGGATAGTGGCCCGCACGTCAGAGCGGGTGGCCGCCACGGTGGAGTCCCGCAAATGCAAGAGGGTGTCCATCCATGGATCCAGCAACTCCCCCACGTGGACCCTGCCGAGTTCCCGGGAGGTGTACGTGCCGGACCGTTGCCGGTGATCGATGCTTGTCAGGTGCGCCTGGGCGGCGTCCTTGAAAGCGAATGACGCTTTTTTCTCTTTGCCGTTCTCGTACCACACGGCTTGCCAGCGCTTGCCCTTCCCATAGAGAGGGGTGCGCGTCTTGTCTTTCCTCACCCACCGATCATCGATGCGGCTCATTACTGAAGCTCATGTCCGACGAGTCGTTTCATGGTGGCCCAATCTTTGACGCTCAGGTGGTCTATGTAGGCTCGCACGATGCCAGGTGTCGCCCATAGTTCTCGGGCTACGCCGTCGATGGTGCGGTGTGAACGTGCTGCGTTCAAGAACTCCCGTGGGGAGATGAGCCTTTGGGCGGCCCACTCGTCTGCGAGTTCACATTTGACCGGGCAAACGGTCTTGTAGAAGTTGTGACCTGCGTTGTGCATCCGGCTTGGTGGCTGTCCGGATTGCTTCGAGGTGCTGTTTGTGTCGGTGCTGGTTGCGGGCTTGGTGTCCAACGCGGCTGTTCCCCTTGATGTCTAACATTGGTCACCTTTGGTGGTGCCGAGGATGACTTTACAGCCTTTCCCTACCTTTCCCTTTTTGTCAGTGGTCAGTGCTAGGGGCTTCGCGCTCGTCTTTCAGCTTGGAAACTTCGACAGTCAAGTGACGAACGCGATACTGGAGTTCCATTAAAAGCTCTTCGGTGGTCAATTGTGACGCCTTTGTGACGGGTTTGCCGGTCTCGGCATCCAGCTCATCCCAAGATTCCTGCTGTGCACCAAGCTTCATGTCATCGGTGGTGACAAGCGACAGGTCTATGTCCTCGCGGCGATCCCAGATCTGTCGGATGGACATTGCACGCCAACCCAGAACCTTCTCAACTGCATGGAGTTTCGTGTCATGCAACAGCCGATCCCCGGTTTCGAGGGTCCGGAGGGTCTTGACGTCAATGCCGGCTTCCTTAGCAAAAACAACCTGCGTCTTCCCCTCCTGGACGCGTGCGGATGCAACTAAGCGGCCGATCATCTTCAAAGCTTCTATGTCGTTCACATCCTCATCGTGTAGGAGAAGTTAGGGAATATCAACTGGGCAAACCGCCCAAGGTCACCCTTTAATTCGGGAAACATGTCCGGTAATTACGCCTTTGTAATTCAGGTATTCGGGCATGTACCCGCGGGTATCGGGCATCTTTCCCTAAGGTTGGGTAGACCTTTCCCTAACTTTCCGCTAGATTGGGTATGTGCCAACACCGACAAACCCGGCCCGCAGGGGGCCGCAGAAAACCTACCCTGAAGACCACGACTGGGAGCGCGTAGGCGCGACAGTCCGTGAGATCCGGATGGAGTTAAACCTGACCCAAGAGGAACTGGCAACCGCAATCGGTTACCGCGGCGCTCCCTCCATCAGTCAGATCGAATCCGGTCTCAGGCCCCTGACGAACTCAAAGCTGGTTGCTTTGGCCAAGTTCCTAGGGGTCCACCCGTCAGATATCCGCGGTACGAAACTCTCTGTGGTTAGGAGCTCGTCATGACACAGGCCATGGTCCTTGAAGACCGTACGTGGACCGATGACGCGATGGACGTCCTTGCACAGGTAGCCAAGAGGGGTGAGCCCTTCACGGCGTACGCACTCACCCAGGCTGGGCTCCGAAACCCTCCGCATCCCAGCATGTGGGGCACGTTGTTCCGGCATGCTGCAGAGCGCGGAGCCATCCGACCGGCGAAGGTCCCGTTTGTCCGGTCACCGCGCCCGGGCCGCAACGGCGGGGTCTGCGCCCAATGGAGGGCCGCACGATGACCCGCACTGGAGACGCCACCGTGAAGCAGGTAGCCGAACACCTCGGCCACCACCCCGTAACCATCCGCACCATGGCCCGCTCCGGCGAGTTCCCCGGAGCCTACAAGGGCGGCTCAGGGAAAAAGAACTCACCACTCCGCATCCCCTGGGCCGACGTGGACCGCTGGCGGGAACGCCAGCCCCGCGCAAGCCAATGAGTGCCGACATCCACCAGACCGTGCTGGCCGCACTCACTGAGGTGGCAGAGACGGAAGACTTCCTCACCGTTGTAGCGGCAGCAGTAACTGAAGCACTCACCACCGCGGGGTACTTCAAGGCGGCTGGCACGGAATATGCGATCCGCAGGGGGACTGTCATCGAGGAAATCGGGTTCAACACCGAGGGCCAGGCGATGAAGTGGGCAGAGACTCACCTCCCGAAGAACACCTTGTTTGAGATTCCGAAACGGCCCGTAGGGGTCTGGCAATAGAAGAAGGGCCCGGCAGCCACCGGACCCTTCAAGTCACCAACACCGACAAAGGAAGAATGATGACCAACTCTCAGATTACGCCACTGATGTTCGATCGGTCCATGGCCACTCAGGTTGTCCGCTATGTGACGGGAACCTTCGCCGCTGAAGGGCCCAAGGACTACACAGAGGACGAACTCCAGACCCTCGCCCGGAAACTCTCGTTCATGACCGACTCCGATGTGCAGTGGACGGCGCTGGACCACCTCGTGACCACGATCCGTGAACTGGACGAACTGGACCGGGGAAACCATGACATGCACGAGTGCTGGAGGGACGGCACCGTGGACAACACTCTCTGGGTGCTGGACAACATTGAGGGGCGCATCAGCGAGTCCGTGGACTACGTGCTCATGACGGCCCGGTTCCAAGCCCGCTACGCCGATCTCCACCTGGCGGCGGCGTAATGAACGGCCTGATCTTCCTCAACGCCATCCTGGCCCTCGGATTCCTCCTAGCGATCCCGTGGGCCATCCGTGCCGACCACGCGGACGTACACCTTATGCACCGCGCCGGCTCCGGATGCAGGGACTGCGAGGACCTGTCATGAGCCTCACCCCGTATGACCTCGAATGCACCTGCCTGGACGACGAACTGTTCATGTGCCGGGAATGCGGAGAGATAGGCGAAGAGATCGGTGGTTGCCCTGCCTGTTACGGAACCATCGAGCTCGTCCCTGATGACACCCGCATGGAGGACTACCCAGCCACGGACTGCCCGCAACATGGAGGTTCCGACGATGAGTGACAACAGGTTCTGCTACTGCGGTGACCGTTACCGCTGCGATGACTGCCACAAGGACGTCTGCTTCTGCATATGCGAGACGGACGGCGCACCCCAGGCCCGGGAGGAAGTTACCTCCGGCTGGGTGAACCCATCAACCGCCCGTATCGAAGCCTGGGCCAACAAGAGGGAGCTGACACGATGACCACCCAATTCCGCGAACCTACCGGCAAACCCTCCTGGCCCATCCTCCTTATTGCGGGCGGGGAGAAGGCCGGCAAGTCCTACGCCTCCGCCAAGGCTTCTGCTTCTGAGCTCATCGGCCAGACCTACTGGGTTGGTGTTGGTGAGGATGACCCTGATGAGTACGGAGCCATTGAGGGTGCCCGGTTCCTCATCGCGAAGCATGACGGCACGCACAAGTCGATCCTCGCCGCACTCCGGGACGCTTCAAACCAGCCCCGCGTGGACGGCAAGCCAAACCTGCTGGTCCTCGACTCCGGAACGCGAGTCTGGGAGATGCTCTCCGACGAAGCCCAAGAGCGAGCCAACATGCGGGCCAAGAAGACCGCCGAGAAGTGGAAGAAGCCCTACGACCCGGACGCGGAAGCCACCATCGGCCCGGACCTCTGGAACAAGGCCACCGCCCGCTGGCAGGACGTCATGGACGTCATGCGCGAGCATGACGGGCCCTCCATCATCACTGCCCGCCTAGACATTGTGGCGGTCATGGACGATAAGGGCCAGCCCACGAAGGACAAGACGCAGAAGATCAAGGGTCAGAAGTCCCTGCCGTTCGACGTGGGAGCCATCGTTGAGATGCCGGAGCGCGGCAGTTCGTACCTGACTGGGGTCCGGTCCCTCAAGCTGGACCTGCCCGTAGGAAACAAAGTCCCCGTCAGGGACTTCTCGGTGGATTGGCTGTGGCGGAAGCTGGGCCTTGACGCCGAGGGGGCCACAGCCCCACGCCAGTACTCCAGCGCTGATGGTCAGGCATCGGCCGCCGTGCCGGAAGAGGAAGCCCCGCAGCAGCAGCGCATGCAGCAGGCGCCGCCGGCAAACCCCAACGAGGACGCTGGAGCCCAAGCGCTCCATGCCCGTCAGGCAGCAGCCCGCGCCGCAACCCCCGTATGGGGTGATGAGCAGGCCGAGCAGCTTGAAGTGCGCCTCTATGAGGCCAAGGGCAATGTGGACCTCCTGCGGTCCATCTGGAAGTCCGCGCAGGGCATGGGAGCACCTCAGGCGGTCCTGGACCGCATCGCAAACATCAACAAACCACAGGCCGCACCGGCCGACACGACACAGAAGGAGATGGCAGCAGCATGAGCGCACCAGCCGAAGAACGGGCAGAAGAGATCACCGTCGTGGACATCCGCGAAGAGAACCTGCGGTTTGTGTTCAAGAAGACCATTGTTGATGCCCTCACGGCGGAGATCAAGAAGGACCGTGAGGAACACATCAAGCCCCTACTGGAGGAATGGCGCCGGTCCGGTAATAAGTCCTTCTCCGTGGCCCTCCCGGACGGAACGAAGATCGGGCAGGTGTCCCTCACGGAGGGCAAGGACGCGACTGTGATCGCTGACGACACGGCGTTCTTCATGTGGATGAAGAAGAACCACCCGGAAGAGATCGAGACCGTGGTTGTTCCGGAGAAGGTTGTCCCGGCGACGTCGTATGAACAGGTCAAGCCGGCCGCACTCAACCGCCTGCTGGAGGAAGAGTTCATCCAGGCCGGTGACCAGATCATCACGAAGGACGGCGAGCCCGTCCCCGGTGTTGAGCACCTGAAAGCTCCGGAGCCCTCACAGTTCAGCGTCACCTACGCCGGGACCAAGGCCGCGGACAAGGACAAGACCAAGCAGAAGCTGTTCGCCGCGTACCGTAACGGCGACCTGGCCCACCTGAACCTTGGATCCGCGCTCCCCCAGATCGAAGGCTGAGCATGAGCGTTGACGTCCTGAACCCGGTCACCATAGAGCAGCGTATCCGGGACATCAGCAACCGGATCGCCAAATCGGCCGGCGTCTGCAATGAACGCTACATAGCGTTCCTCACGGCGGATCGGGAGTATGACCAGGCGTTCGCCTCGGCGTACATGGTCCACGAAGGTGCAGCGCACGAGAAGAAGTACGCGGCTGAGCTGGCCACCCTCGCTGAGCGGGAGGCCCGGGACGTCACGGACGCTGCCTACAAGTACGCGGACCGGCTGGCTAAGGCGCTGGAGTCGGAGCTGCGGGCGTACCAGTCCATCGGCGCCAGCGTCCGGGCCATGTTCGGAGTAGCCGGAAGGGGCGAAGGTTCATGAGTAAGAACACTGGTTTCACGAAGGCGCAGAAGATCGCCATCACGGCCCGGGATCTGGATTGTGTCATCCACGGCGCTGGCGGGGACTGCGTTGGGGATCTCGTCCACCATCACCGGAAGGGCCGCGGACATGGCGGGGTGAAGTCCCGCAACCGGGTGGCTAACGGTTTGCTGGTTTGCTCCCGCTGGAATGACCTTGTGGAGTCCATGCCGGACCTCGCGGAACAGGCGCGCATGAACGGGTGGAAGGTCCGGTCTGATCTAGAGATAGACACCCGACCCGTGTACATCCCCCGCATTGGCCGGTTTGTCTATCTGGACGACGAGGGCCACTACACAGATTTGCAACACAACATCATCACTAGTCAGGAAGCAGCGTAAACATGGCAGGCGAGACAACTATTACGGTCATCGGGAATCTGACGAATGATCCTGAGCTCAGGTTCACCCCGAGTGGTTCAGCGGTGGCGAACTTCACAATCGCCAGCACTCCCAGGACGTTCGACCGGCAGTCGAATGAGTGGAAGGACGGGGAGACTTTGTTCCTCCGGGCCTCGGTGTGGAAGGAAGCCGCAGAGAACGTGGCCGAGTCCCTCACCAAGGGTATGCGAGTCATCGTATCCGGCCGCCTCAAGTCCCGCTCCTATGAGACGAAGGAAGGCGAGAAGCGGACCGTGATTGAGTTGGAGGTTGACGAAATCGGCCCCAGCCTCCGGTACGCGAATGCCAAGGTGAACCGCACTCAGCGGAGCGGCAACGGCGGCGGGAACTCGGGCGGATTCAACGGTAACACCGGTGGCGGAGGGTTCGGCGGTGGCGGGCAGCAGGACGCCGGCAACTGGGGCAACGGGCCCGACTCGGAACCTCCCTTCTAAACCAAACCACCCTGTTCGAGGGGCTGGGATCTTCGGATCCTGGCCCTCCTTTTGTGTGAGTACTCTCACATCCGAACCAAGTAATCGAAATGGGGAAGCAAGTACAAAAGAACCCGAAATAGGTGGTAAAAAGGGGAAAAATAGGTACTTCTGAGGTAGACTTTACCTATCCAGATAAACCAAAAGCCCCGCCGATGCTGCGAACATCTGACGGGGCTAAACACCACTGATTGGAAGTGGCTCTAAATGCAGAGTAGCAACAGCATGCCCGACAATGCAATGCGACCCCTTGAGATCGTGTCGCAAGTAGCCAGGACGCACACCGAAACCAAAGCCCTTCTGATAAAGGCGTCGAAGGAAGCCAAGGATCAAGGTCACACCTATGAGCAGATCGGGCAAGCATCCGGCGTAAGCACTATGCAGGCATGGCGCCGAGTCAACGGCAAGGTCCAGGCATGAGAACTGTCATTAGCCTCTGTGACCTCACAGGGAACATGGTCAAACCGTGGGTAGAGGCGGGATACAAAGCCGTATTGGTAGACCCCCAGCACGTAACTACTCGAATCGAGGGGCCCGTTACGAAGTTCGCCGGCACCGTCGAGGATGTCATGGAGTTTGCCGGCCACCTGATCCGATCTGGCGATGTCGCCATGGTTTTCGGATTCCCGCCGTGCACGGACATGGCAGTCAGCGGGGCCCGCTGGTTCAAAGACAAGCATGCCAAGGACGCGCTCTTCCAGGCGAAGGCCGTCATGGTTGCGGAGCAGTGCCGTACCATCGGCCGGCTGAGTGGGGCGCCGTACATGGTGGAGAATCCTGTCTCCGTGTTGGCCTCAGCGTTCGGGAAGCCGCAGCACACCTTCCACCCGGCAGACTTCACCACCTTTGAACCCGGGGATAACTACACGAAGAAGACATGCTTGTGGACCGGGGGGGCTTTCAAATGCCGGAACCCGCTAAGGACGAAACACTGGGCGCACCGGACAACCGCATCCATTTTGCGAGCCCCGGCCCGGAGCGTGCCAACTTCCGGAGCGCTACCCCGATGGGCTTTGCCCGTGCCGTATTCGAGGCCAACCATGTTGCCGCGCTGGAGGTGGCAGCATGAGCGTTGATAACTCACCGCGCCGCGCTGGTGGCGGCACGGTGGTGCCAGAGAAATGCAAACAATTGGTGAGCCTACTGGTGGACGGTGGCTGGTCTTTCGTCTTGAACCACGGCATAGATACTGGCAGCAGCCCATTTGTGACAGTCGAGGCTAGGAGAAGAGACGACCACGTGATGGTCACGTGGCACACACGCGCAACTGGGACTTACCGGCTGTTTAGCTGCATGTTCAACCGGCGTGATGTGTCGCTGACCAGGCTTCAGGAGGTGGCACCATGACAGTCCTTGATGACTCGATAGCAATTCTTCACGGGACTAATGACAACTCTCTTCGGTGGCTGTGGTTGTCGAAGAAGCACGGCACGGTGGTGATTGCCCGCGTGAGTGACAGCGGGTTCTACATGCGGGAGCCGGAGGCGCCTGGTGTGGCCGAGATCGCCGCGAACCTCCCCCGCCTGTGGTCCTGTCACACGGCCGGCGTGAACCTCGCTGGGCATGCAACGCACATGCTGGAAGCACCGCAACTGCAGAACATTGTTCGCATCCCCGGGGAAAGCGTGGTGACGGCGTGAGTCTCATCTTCACCCATGCAGCGGAGCGCTGGAAAGAAATGAAGGACGCCTATGACGCTCATGTTCAGGCGGCCTACGACAAAGCATTGGAAGCGACAGGCGGAGTGTTGGTAAACAAGCTGGGCCGGGCCCTGCACATTGATGGGCTGGACCTTTTCACAGGGCCAGTGTCACGTGCCCACCGCTACGCCTCCTGGGAGCTGCTGGAGCACTGGCAGACCACACCACGGCTAAGCCTCAAGGACTTTGAGTCTCAGTGGGTTTCCGGGGAGGTGGAGTACATTGGCGCGTGATCGTGCATCCATCAACACTGCCATCCACACGGACGATGACTGGCGGGAGCTGAACGTCATTGAGCAGCACCTGTACTGGCTGCTGATGACCCACCCGAAGCTCAGCTATGTGGGCGTTGCGGACTGGCGGCCGGCGCGGCTGGCTGCCATGACCAAGGGCATGACGGCGGACACTATTCGCGCCGCTGCGGAGGGTCTCCAGGCGGCCCGTTTTGTGCTCATTGATGACGAGACTGAGGAAATCCTCATTCGGTCTTTCTTGAGGCATGACGGGCTCTTGAAGCAGCCGAAGCTATCCATCTCCATGGTGAACTCCTACGCGGATGTGGCTTCGAAGCGCATCCGCCAAGTCCTCACCTTTGAGTTGCAGCGACTCCATGGTGAGTTCCCCGAGTGGGCGGCCTTTAGGCAAGACAAGGTGATGTCTCTGGTCAAGGGTAAGGGTGCGGATATCTCAACATTTACCCAAGGGCTTACCCTTCCGTTTACCCCTGAAGAAACGCTGCCTTTTACCCTAAACCCTGACCGCCCGGAAGGGTTGCACACAGCTACAGCTACTACTACAGCTACCTCACCTAGCGGTGAGGGGGTGCAGGGGGAACGTAAGAAGCCGGAGCGTCCACTCCCTGCCAACTGGGTTCCGAACGGCGCGCACATCGAATATGCAAAGAGCCGTCTTTTGAATCTGGACAGCGAAGCCGAGAGGTTTAGGCTTCACGCTCAGGCTAATGACCGTCGTCTCCGGGATTGGGATTCCGGGTTCCGGATGTGGCTGACCAAAGCCACGCCGACACTGCCTAAGTCAGCAAGCCCCTGGTCCCCTGAATTCCACAAGATCGGGGCCCGGTCATGAGCGAATCACTTACCCCGCCGCAGGACATCGCGGCTGAGCAGTCAACGCTGGGATCGATGCTCCTGAGCTCCGAGGCAATGCAGGACGTTGTGGAGATCGTGACGGGCCCGGACTTCTACCGGCCGGCGCATGAAACGATCTTCCGGACAATGCTGGAGCTTCAGGGCCGGGGCGAGCCGGTGGACGTGATCACCGTGGGCGCCTCGCTGGTGGTCTCCGGGGAGGTTGACCGGGTGGGTGGAGTCCAGTACCTCCACGAGATCAGCCAGGCCTGCCCCACCCCGTCCGTGGGGTCGCATTACGCGCAGATCGTTGCCCGACACGCTACCCGCCGCCGGCTGGCCGCCGCCGCGCACAGAATCCGTGACATCGCCCACCAGCCTGGGGACGAGGCGGAGCTGGTGGAGCTGGCCCGCAAGGAAGTCGATGGGACATCAAAGGCGACCACGACAACAGTCCAGTCCTTCGGGGAAACCATCGATGTGATGTTGTCCCAGTTGGATGATGAACCGGATCAGGTGCCCACCCCATGGATGGCTGTGAATGACATCATCGGCGGCCTCCGTCCGGGTGGCTTGTATGTGGTGGGTGCCCGCCCGGCCGTGGGTAAGTCTGTGATCGCCCTGCAGTTGGCCAAAGCTTTGACGGCCAAGGGTGCTGTGGCGTTCTCGTCCCTTGAAATGTCTGAGGCGGATGTGCAGATCCGGGCTGTGGCCGCGGATCTGCGGATCGATCTGGCAAGGCTCATGAAGCGGGATCTGCTGGCGTCAGACTGGGCTGCGATCCGGGCACGCCGGGCCGCATGGCAGGACGTGCCACTGTTCATCGATGACAACTCCGGCGTGACATTGACGGACATCAAGCGTTTCGCCCGTTCGGTGAACCGCCGGCAGCCCCTCGCTGGGCTGGTGGTGGACTACCTGCAGCTCATGGCGCAGCCCGCCGGGGACAAGCGGCCCCGGCACGAGTTCGTGGCGGACATGTCCCGGCAATTGAAGATCCTGGCCATGGAGATGAAAATTCCCGTGATCGCACTGTCTCAGCTCAACCGAGGGTCCACCCAGCGAGCGGACAACATGCCTCAAATAAGCGACCTCCGCGAGTCTGGGCGGTGGAGCAGGACGCCGACGTGGTGATCCTCCTGCACCGAGAAATCATGGGAGAGAACACCGGAGACCTGTCTATGCTGATCGCAAAGCAACGCAACGGGCCTACCGGACTCGCAGAGCTCGACTTCTGGGGCCACTACTCCATGGCGCTCGACAAGGGCGCCAGGCTCCCCATGAGGGCCGTAGCGTGAGCCGCCGTAAGGGGACGCGGGTGTACCGGCTGGACATTGTGCACGAGGCCACCCTGGAGCGCACAGCGGCCGTTATGGGCACGACTGACCGGGAGTTGCTGCGGAGGCTGGTGTGGGTTGCCGGCCGGTCACCTGAGGCATGGCAGGCGTTGGAGCGGGAAGTGGAGGCACTGGATGCGTGAGTGGACTGTGACCGTGCCGGCCCCGTATATCAAGCCGGTCCGGAAGCAGAAGACGGGGAAGATGTTCACCCGGAAGCCGTGGCTGAACTCGAATGACCGGGATCATTGGCGGGTGTTGTCTCCGATCCGGGCGGACTGGCGGAGGTTGGCGGCTGAGGCCGCGGCCGCTGCTGGCCTCCCCCAGGGCCTTGACCGGGTGACGATCACCGGGCGTGTGGTGAAAACCCGGGCCGGTGACTTCGACGCCATGAACTTCTACCCCACCGCCAAGGCCATCGTGGATGGGCTGATCGATCACGGGATGTGCGAGGACGACAACAACCGTTACGTGGAGGGCCCGTTCCTTTTCGAGGGCGGGAAGGGTGATCCGTGCATCGTCCTGACCATCCGTGAGGTGCCGGTTTCCCTGCCTTCGGGCGTGGATGACACGCCTTTGGGTGCGGTTTTAGGGAAATAGATGGAAAAATAGGGAAACTGTTGCTAGGCTGGGTATACCGACAAAGAGAAGCCCCCGCGACCACTGCAATGGTCCGGAGGCTATGACCAGGAAAGGAACTCCTGATGCACACCAGCCTAGCAACACTCCCGAACGTGGACTCTCCAACGAGTCCCGCAGGGATCGCCCCGTGCGCTAACCCGGAATGCGGGAAGCTCACACGCTCATCGAAGATGAAGAGTGCGGACTACCCGGACACCATCGCCCGTGGCGGTGGCGGGATGTGCGTCACTTGCTGGAAGCGCTCCAAGCAGCCCTGCGAAGTGGCCAACCCGCTGAAGGCGCTCCAGCTCAGCCACACCATGGCCGGTCTTGGCTCTTTCATGGAAGCTCGCCGCCGGCGTGGCGTTCCTGCTGGCGGCCTGCGTTGCGAGTACCGCTTGGAGGAAGCAGCATGACCCCGGAAGAGGTTGCTGAGTCCATGCTCAAGCGGGGCAGCACCGAAGTCACGGAATTCAAAGACCTCAAGGTGGGCTCACGTGTCCGACGCTCCGCCGAACAATGGGGCGAGGCCTACACCAAAGGCACCGGAACCATCGAGCGAATCTTCCACAAGCAAAACTCGTCCTGGGAACGGAAGTATGGCCGCCCTGACGTGGAGCTCATCGTCAAGCGCGACGACGGCGAGTACTCATACCTGGCTGACTACCACGTAGACCTTGCCGAGGTGCAGTCATGAGCACCGAAGAGCCGTCATACCTCGCTTTCGCCCGGGCTAACGTCCGTGACGCACAGCCCAGCTCACCGGCAGTCGTCCGTGAACTTGTGGCCCGCATCGACCGAAACGCAGCGAAACCCAACCCGGAAGCCGCCGTACAGGCCATCGAGCAGATCCGCGAGGCCGTGGACTTGCTCTTCAAGGGCCAGTCCACGCCGACCGAGGCAGTCCGCCAAATCGTAAAGCACCTGAGCTCATACGAGGTCCAGCCATGAAGGCTCTGACTGTGAAGCAGCCGTGGGCTGACGCGATCATCCGGTTCGGTAAGGACGTGGAGAACCGTTCCCGCCCGACGAACTATCGGGGCCCGCTATTCATCCATGCTGGGGTTGCTGAGTCGAAGGAAGCGCGGGACTGGCCGGCGATGCGGGTTGCTTTCAAGCACCATGGGATCGTTCCTGATGACCCGATGATCGGGATGCCCCGCGGCCAGGTCATCGGAACCGTAGATGTCATCGACTGCCACTACTGGGAAGACTGCGCGAACCTCTGCGATGAAACAGTGTGCTCAGAGTGGGCCATGACTAAGCACTACCACTGGGTGTTGGCTAACCCCCAGCCGCTGGCACTGCCCTTCCCGATGACGGGCAAGCTTGGCATCTGGAACATGGAAGCCCCTGACTCGAAGTGGTACAGCGCATGAGCCCGCAGCGTGTGCAGCGGAAGCCCCTCGAACTGCACGTGTACCCGAAGCAATTCACGCGCACAGGGCAAGAGGTCTATGACCTCGGGCGGCCAACAACAAGCTGGGGCGAAACGCTCACGCCAACCTGGGTCGTTGACATGGAAGCGCGGAACAAACACCTCACGGGACCCGAGCTTGCCGCTGAGCACTGGCTGTTCTGCTGGCTGTGGGAGAACAGCATCGCTGGCGATGACGGCTACGACGGGCACCCTGTGACACGGGAATACAGGCGCCGTGCCGATGTTATGGAGCGCTTCGCCACCCACCCGCACTACGACGAGGCCGACCAGTGACCCCCACGGAGCGTCTCGCGCAACTCGCCACGACGTGCCCGCACCTCGCCCGCAACCTGGGCCTACTCCCACCCGAGCAACTCCAAACCATCCTCACAGAGAAAGAACCCAAACGATGAGCGCACACCTGGACGCAACACCCATCTACCGCATCACAGAGGAAATCCTAGGCGAGCGACTTCGCCAGCACGCCAAATGGGGCGAGCAGAACCACAGCAATGGCACTGGGCCTCATGAAGTACCGCTCATTGGCCTGTGGTACCGCGCAGACGCCTCTGACCCGCTTGAAGACTTCGATGCTAAAGACATCGCCACCGCAGCGAAGGCATCGACAGACCACGCAGCGAAACAAGGCACGCTCACTTACGCTGACATCTTCCTCGAGGAAGTGTTTGAAGCTTTGGCCGAGGGCGACCCTGAGAAGCTGCGTCTGGAACTGATCCAGTGCGCTGCCGTCGCCACAGCGTGGGTCGAGAAGATCGACCGAGACAAAGCGAAGGCAGAGGACTGATCGTGACCAAACAGAAGACCAAGACCATCCCTGTAGACGAGTTGGTCATAGGCGCGAAGTTCATTCCTGCCGGAAAGAAAAGGGCGGTCGAGATCCTGAGTATCGCGGACTTCACTCCGGCCCGGCTGGAAATGGTGTGCACCAGCCCTTATGGCACGAGCATCGTCTACGTTTCCCGTTACGACACCGTCGAGGCTGTCATTCCTGCCACGATGAAAGCGGCTACGGCATGACCGCGGATCGTATCCCTGCCCTGCTTGAACCCATCCAAAACCGACGCCCTTCTACCCTTGAACGCTTCTGGTCAAAAGTGGTCAAGACCAGCGGATGCTGGGGGTGGAAGGCCGCTATCCGCGCTGACGGGTACGTGAACTTCTGGGACGGCGATGCGAGGAAGATGAAACGCGCTCACCGGTACGGGTATGAGGCTGTCAACGGGCCAGTTTCTCCGGACTTAGTCCTGGACCACCTATGCCGGAACCGAAGCTGCGTCAACCCTGACCACCTGGAACCTGTTACGCAACAAACCAACGCCCTCCGAGGAATTGGGTTGCCGGCCATCAACGCTGAAAAGACACACTGCGTCAAAGGGCATGAGCTTGCAGGCCAGAACCTCTACATGGAAGGCACTGGCCGGAGGTGCGTTGCCTGCAGGAAAGATGCGGCAAGGCGGTACGAGGCGCGAAAGACGAGGGTCCGGTCAAGGGCCGCGCTCGGAGGTGAAGCATGAGCCACCAGACCTCTGAGGAAGCCCTTGACGCCGGGGTGGACCTGAATGAACTCATGGCCGGCGAATGGAAACCCACACCCGTGGACCCGCCCGTGGCCACCGGGTACGGCACGAAACACACCGACCTACTCACCGGCGCACAAGTCGCCCGGGAGTTCGACAACACCGGCCGGTTACTCAACGAGTGGCGGAAAGCCCCGGCGGAGACAAATGGGTGCCCGTGAAGCTCTACACCACCTACCGGAGACAAGCGTGAGCCGCCAAGAAGCTGCAGCACGGGCGATAGCGGAGCAGGACAGGCGCCGCCTGAGCTCGTTCCACCAAGCACAGGCACGGGACGCACTCGCCGCCGCTGACGCGGTGATGTTCTCTGACGAAGCCATGGAACGGGCGGCAGTGGCCCTCTACAACTTAGAGTTTCCATGTTCTCTAATAACTGATCTGTCGGAACTTCTGGAATGGCGTCGAGAACAGTTGTTACATCAGGCCAGCATCGTGGTGGCTGCTTTGAAGGGAGAGCAATGAGCCGGGCTAAGCGTGCGTGTGATTGCGTCTGCCACAAGCTGGGCTACGTCTCCTGTGGTGGCGGGTGACCAGACGATCCACTCTGGCATGCGGCCGAGCAGGAGCTCGCTGACGACTACGAGAGGAATGAGCATTGAGCGCGGTAAGCCGCCTCGAATACCGGGCGGATGCAGTAACCACGCCTGCGTCTGCTGGACCGCGCCACCGCCGCCGTGCCTGAAGTTCCAGTACTACTTCACATTCCACTGCGCCAGGTGCGGATGGGAGCGCCACTCTCATGACCGCCCGCCACTACTCCATAACGGGAGTAAACCACGATGAGGCAAAGGAGCCGTCATGTACTACTGCCCCACGTGCAGTCACCACCACGGGAAGGAAGGTGCCTGGCTGAGGTGCGGGGCGGTGGTGCATGACCGGGCCACGGACGGGGCGAGTAAGTGCGGGTGCGTTGGGGAAATCGCCCGCTTGAAAAGTGCCCAAAAATAGGGAATTGTAGGGAGTTTTCGCCTATAATTGGACTATGACTTGTGGCGCATGCGGTGGGGGAACAGGCGACGGACAACACCTCTGCGCGAGGTGCACGCAACTACTGGAGCAAGACCTCGCAGAGCTCAACGAACTGTGGGACGACCTCCAGGTCACCGTGGCGAAGCTCGACAAGGGAGCGGACAGCGTTGGCACCTCTGGAGGGCACGCCGGATCGTCCGAACCCATCAACCTCACCGCATCCGACAGGGCACGAACCCTCACGGAAATCCTCATCGGCTGGGCCCATGCACTCGGCCACTCCACCCACACCGCGCTCCAAGCCTCCGACGTGCTGTTCTCACAGATCCGGGAAGTACGCCGGCAGGATTGGGCGCCGGTACTGAAAGAGGAACTCCACACCACCATGGGCAATGCCGGGCCGCCACGGACCGGGCAGCGGAGCTTATTGTTATCGGCCGGTGCCAGACCGTCATCGAGGGCCTGCGCTGCCCCGATGAGGTGAAAGCGGTACAAGGCCAGCCGACAGGCCGGTGCCGGACCTGCGGAGAAACGGTAGACGTCCAGGAACACCAGCTATGGATGATCGCCAGCGCCTGGCACATCACGGAACCACTGCCGCACATCCTGCGGGCACTCAAGCACTCCCACCACCTCAGCATCCCGTTGAACCGGGTAGAGCGCTGGGTGGACCGCGGCAAGCTCCAGCCAACCGCCCGGACCAAGCGCGGGAACCTCTTCACTCCGGCTGCTGTGATCGAAGCGTACCGAGGAACCCCCACAGGGAAGAGGGACACAAGGATGAATTCCCTACAAATCCCCCACATTCCCTAATTTTGTGGGTATAGTTTTCTTAGAGTGCGATTAGTGGCTGAAAAGCCACCACGCGCACGTAAAGACTTGAGGCCCGGACAGCACCCCCACAGTTCCGGGCCTCAAACACATGTACCGCACCCAAGGGCAGGGCGTTGCCAAGCGGGTGTAGGACCGTAACCGTCCACGCACGGCGGGAACCTGAGAACGGTTCAACTATCCCACCGAGTACAAATTGAATAGCGCCAACCGGATGCACATGAGCTCCGGGTGGGCATGGGAGTAGAAGAGGCAAGGTGCCAGGGCTGGCTGTAAACCAGTCCACGGTTGGTTCGATTCCAACTGCTCCCACGGGAGTCATCCCCTACGAGGGACCTCCACCCCCGGCCCCAAGCAGCTAGCAGCGGGGCCGGGACTTGGAAGTTACCCCAACGGTGGGAAGCTGTCTTGAAAACAGTGGCCGGTGAAACGGTAGCGGGTTCGACTCCTGTAGCTTCCGCAATAGGGGTCTCTAGTCCAACGGCAGAGACGGCAGCTTCAAAACCTGCACAGTCCCGGTTCGAATCCGGGGAGACCCACTAGACGGCGAACACCCCCGGCCAACATCAGACCGAGCGGGGCGAGTCAGTACCCGTCGCACACTTACACAACTGGAAGGCGGTGACTCGTTTGTGCCTGCGAGCAAATACACCGAAGCCCAGCGAGCCGAAGCCATTGAGCTATACCGGACAGACGGACCAACCGCTGTAACCGAACAACTCGGCATCCCCAAGCAAACCGTTCAACATTGGGCCCGCAAGGCTGGCGTTCGGACGGTCCGAACCTCTTCCACGCGTGAGGCGACAGAAGCCCGCGCTGTGGACCTCAAGGCCAGGCGCCAGGAACTGTCTGCGCTGCTACTGGAGGATGCTCACCGGTTGCGTGCCCAGTTGTGGGAGCCTGCCCGCTTGGTGTCGTTCGGCGGTAAGGACAACACGCTGGCTGAAACGATGCTGGATGAGCCGTTGTTTGTGGATAAGAAGAACATCATGTCGTCGGTGTCCACGGCCATGAACACTGTGGTGAACATGACGAAGCTTGATCAGGACAACGGTGTGGGTGAGGTTGTTTCGATGCTGGACAAGCTGATCGGGAATCTGGGTGTTCCTGATGAGTGAGTTAGTGACGGTGGATCGTCCGCTTGGTGCTGAGGTGCCGGCGGATGTGATCAGTCCGAAGCAGCTGCATTTCATGCGGAACTCCTTCACCCGTGTGAACGTGTGCGAAGGGTCCATCCGTTCGGGCAAGACCATCATCACGCTTCTCAGGTGGTTGGTGTTCGTGGCTCGTGCGCCTTTCGGTGGTGAGCTGGTCATGATCGGACGCACCCGTGACGCTATCTGGCGTAACTGCATCGGACCCCTGCAGAACGTGCAACTGTTCGGTAAGGCCGCGTTCCAGGTTGTGGGGAACTACGGTGCCCCAACGGTCCGGATCATGGGACGTGTCGTTCATGTCCTTGGCGCGTCGGATGCGAAGGCTGAGAAGGTCATCCGCGGTATGACCGTCGCCGGCGCGTACGTGGATGAGATCACGGTCATCCCGGAAGAGTTCTTCACCCAGCTCCTCGGCCGCATGTCGGTGCCGAAGGCGAAACTGTTCGGCACCTCCAACCCTGACTCCCCCGCGCACTGGCTCAAGCGGAAGTTCCTTGACCGCATCGGCACACTCGCTGACTGGTCCTCCTGGCACTTCACCCTGGACGACAACCCGGCCCTGACTGAGGCGTACAAGAACAGCATCCGCCAGGAGTTCACCGGGCTCTGGTACCGGCGGTTCATCCTCGGTGAATGGGTGGCCGCTGAAGGCGCCATCTACGACATGTGGGAACCGGAGAAGCACATCATCCCATGGGATGACCTCCCGGAGATGCGCCAACTCCTCGGTGTCGGTATCGACTACGGCACAACCAACGCCACCACAGCGCTCATGCTCGGCCTCGGAGAAGACAACCGCCTCTACATGGTGGATGAATGGCGGTACGACGCCGGCCAGCAGCAGATGCGATTCACTGACGCTCAACTCAGCGACGGTATCCGCACCTGGATGGGCGGGCAGCACCTGCCTTACGTGAACAGTCTCAGGCCTGAGTGGACCATCGTTGACCCCGCCGCCGCATCCTTCAAAGTGCAGCTCGCCGCTGACGGGCTCACGAACGTCATCAACGGTGACAACAACGTCCTCTACGGCATCCGCACCACAGCATCACTGCTGTCCACGGACAAGCTCAAGATCAGCTCCCGCTGTGAAGGGTTCATCCAAGAAGCCCCGGGTTATTCGTGGGACAACAAAGCCACTG
This sequence comes from Arthrobacter sp. YN, assembly GCF_002224285.1. Taxonomy (GTDB): domain Bacteria; phylum Actinomycetota; class Actinomycetes; order Actinomycetales; family Micrococcaceae; genus Arthrobacter. Next base: position 3,094,641 of record NZ_CP022436.1, read on the forward strand.
AGAAGGGCGAAGACAAGCCCATGAAGGTAGCTGACCACTCGTTGGATGGTGGCCGGTACGTGATCGCTACGACTGAGACGAACTGGCGGGACTGGGTAGACCTCGCCGCCTAGCCTTTACCCGGCGCAACGGCCGGGCGAGACCGTTGCAACGCTGGACCCCGCCAAGGTGCACCAAGGCGGGGCCTGGCACAACCACTCACACCACCTTGGGGGAACTATGGCCGAATACACCCTGATGCCAGAGACGCACCTCGACATCACAGAGCATGGCGAAGTGAAGTGGTTCAAGGGTTATGGCGCTGTGCCTGTCGCTCCCTTTGAGGGTGAGTGCGAACACTTCGGCCGCGAGGTCATCGCGTGGGGCTGGGACGCCAAGCACTACGAATTCGTCCAGTGCTCTGACTGCCTTTCCCGCTCCTGGAACACGGACCGCGGTGTGGTCACTACCCCGTGGATGCAACCCAAAACTTAGGAGGCCATCTTGGCACTGCCAGTAAACGGCACCGAATGGCCGCCCACCGAACACACCACCTTCCTTGACGCGTACCACGTGTGGAACGCTTGGTACGCGAACGACCCCGGCGCACTCTCCAACACGTATGTGGCCCCGCGCCGTACCGGCATCCTCAACCGGGCGTTGGAATGGTTCTGGACCCCAAAGGACTCCGATGGTGAGTCCGGGCTGGTGAAGCTCCACATCCCCGTAGCCTCTGACTTGTGCCAGGTGTCCGCTGATCTGCTGTTCGGTGAGCCTCCCACGTTCACTGTGGAGGAACCCAAGGGCAAGAACAAGGCAGCGCAGGAGCGTCTGGACCTCATCACCGGCGCCGGGCTGGATCAGACCCTTGTGGCCGCCGCTGAGGTGTCCGCGGCGCTGTCTGGGGTGTATTTCCGTGCCACATGGGACGCCACCCTGTTCGAACACGTGTTCATCACGAAGATGGACGTGGACGGTGCCCTCCCGAAGTTCCGGTACGGGCAACTCGTGTCCGTCATGTTCTGGCGCATCGTCAAGACCCAAGGCCAAGTGGTGTGGCGGCACGTCGAAGAACACTCCCTCGATTCGTTCGGCATCGGCGTCATTGAGCACGGCCTGTTCGAGGGCAACCATGCCAGCATCGGGCAGCGCGTCCCACTGACGGAGGCCGACGCCACGAAGCACCTTGTGGACGTCGTGGACAGGGATTCGAGGATCACCACCGGCACAACCGGTCTCGCTGTCACCTACGCACCGAACATCACCCCTAACCGTCGCTGGCGGCAAGACCCCATCGGCGCGAACCTCGGCCGGTCCGACCTTGACGGTGTTGAGCCGCTCATGGACGCCCTCGACCGCACCTACTCATCCCTGATGCGTGACCTGGAGCTTGGCAAGGGCCGGCTCATCGTCCCGCAGAACATGCTTACCGACCTTGGCGCGGGTAAGGGTGCAGCGTTCAACACCGACCGTGCACTCTTCACCGGTGTGAAGGCCGCCCCAGGCACGGCCGCGGACGCGAAGATGTCCTTGGAGCAGGTCCAGTTCAAGATCCGGGTAGAAGAGCACCTGGCGATTGCTGCTGACCTGTTCGGGCAGATCATCCGCACCGCCGGATACTCGTCCCAAACCTTTGGTGAGAAGGACGAAGCCGCCGGCGACGTCACAGCCACAGAGGTAACAGCGAAGGAACGCCGGTCCTACTCCACGAGGGACCGGAAGATCCGGGCCATCAAACCCGCCCTCGAAGGCATCCTGTCCAAGGCGCTGGCCATGGACGCCATCCTGTTCCCCAGCGGGGCAACGGCTGTCCCTGTGACGGTGCAGTTCCCTGACGGTGTGCAGGAAACCATGGAAGCCCTCGCCCGCACCGCCGGGCTGTTGAAGGCTGCTGAGGCTGCGTCACGGAAGACCATCATCCAGATGCTCCACCCTGACTGGGATTCGGAGCAGGTGGATGAGGAAGTGGCCGAGATCCTTAGGGAGCAGCCGATCATCGCTGACCCATTCGCACACCCGGAGGATGAGGACGACGATGGCACAGACCCAGCAGCAGGAGAGCCTGCCGGCGACAGTTAGCGCCACGGCCGCTGCGGTGACTTTGGTGTTCGTGGCTGGTGAGCAGGAAGTACTCACCGGCTCCGCCCAGCTCATCCGTGCCGCGATCGATGACCAGTCACAGGTGCCGGGGTTGCAGGGCAGGCTGTGGGGGTTGGCTCAGGGCGTGTCCCGCTCCATCCTCCGCAGGGTCCGGACGTTGGCCACTGGGGCTATGCAGGTCGCTTCCCGCAACGGCGATGTTACCGCTGTGCGGGAGATCCAGGCACTGCAGCGTGCCACGGAGGACTTCATCGCCTCGCCCGTGTCTCGCATCCCCTCCCATCATGCCCAGTCATCGGCGGCCATCGCCAACGACCTGACCGACTCGCTGGCCTCCGCGGCGCACCGGATCACCCGGTTCGCTGACGACGCCTACCGGGCGGCCACGGTCAACGGCACACTGGTGGGCATCAACCCTGCCCGGGACATCATCCGGGACGCCACAGCCCGCGCAACACTGGCCGAAGCGCAGGCACAGGCGTGGCGTCAACTCACCTCCCGCGGCATCACCGGCTTCACCGACTCCGCAGGGCGTCAGTGGAACCTTTCCTCCTATGTGGAGATGGCCGTTAGGACCGCAACACAGCGGGCGTACAACGCATCCCACAAAGCGAGGATGGAAGCCGCCGGCATCACCCTCTTCACACCCTCCACCACTGGCCGGCCATGCAAGCTGTGCGCCCCTTGGGAAGGCAAGGTCCTATCGGATCAGGGTGAGGCGGACGTGGTCCAGGACGGGCACCGGTTCCGTATCAGCGCCACGGTGGAGGAAGCCATGGCCGCCGGCCTGTTCCACCCGAATTGCGAACACACGCTCACGGCGTTCTTCCCCGGCGTCACGGTCCTCCGCACCACGGAATGGACTGACAGGGATGAGCAGGCATTCAAGGACACCCAGAGGCAGCGAACCCTTGAGCGGGCCATCCGCGGCGCCAAGCAAGCCCAAGCATCCGCACTGACTGACCTTGACCGTGCCCGCGCTGCCCGGCGTGTCCGTGAGCTCCAGACCCGGATGCGTAACCACCTCGCAAGGACCGGCCTCAACCGTCGTTCCCGGCGCGAACAACTAGACCTCGGCAACAAATAACACTCACAACCGTCCAGGAGGACACCATGCCCCGACGTAAGACCATCCACGGCATCGACCTGACCGCACCTGGCGGACTTGAAGCCTTGTTCGCTTTCCGGCGTGCACAGTTCGGGGACGCCCAGATGAACGCCAACGCCGGTGACGGCGGCGGCGACGCACCGCCCGCTGGTGATGCTCCCCCGGCCGGTGACAACCCTCCCGCACCCGCTGGCGACGCCCCTCCTGCCGATTCTGGTGCTCCGGAGGCCCAGAAGGTGGAAGAGCTCCCCGCCTGGGCTCAGAAGCTCATCACGGACACCCGGAAGGAAGCCGGCGATGAGCGGGCAGCGGCGAAGACCCTCGCCGCGCTCCAGAAGGTTCTCAACCCTGATGCGAAGGGCGACGAAAAGCCCGACGCGGCGGCCCTCACCCAGGCGCTGGCCGCGAAGGACGCCGAAACGGCAGCCGCCAAACGTGAACTGACGGTCTTCAAGATCGCCGCGAAACAGGGCGCAGACGCTGACGCCCTCCTTGATTCCCGCGCCTTCCTGGCGAAGATCGCGGACCTCGACCCAACCAAGACGGCCGACTTTGAGAAGGCCATCAAGGATGCGGTCAAAGACAACCCCAAGCTCAAACTGGTCCTGGCGGCCGGCACGGGCGGAGCAGACTTCACCGGCGGGCCCGGCGAACTGCACCACACCGACGCGTCCAAAGCGAAACCGGGTCAAGCCCGCATCGCAGCGGCGTTCAACTCCAACTAGTAAAGGAAACCTCCAATGGCTGTAACCCTTGCCGAGGCCGCCCCGCTTATCCCCGATAACCTGCAGCGCGGCGTCGTTGAAACCTTTGTCCAGGTCTCCCCCGTCCTGGACCGTCTCCCCATCAAAGGGATTGGCGGCAACGCCTACTCCTACAACACCGAAGGCACCCTCCCGGGTATCGCTTTCCGTGGCGTGAACGAGGCATACACCGAATCCACGGGCACCTTCAACCAGCGCACCGAAACGCTGTCGATCATGGGTGGTGACGCCGACGTTGACAAGTTCATCGTGGCCACCGGCTCCCAGCTGAACGATCAGAAGGCGCTCCAGACCGCGGCGAAGGTCAAGGCCGCTTCCTACAAGTTCCAGGAGACCTTCATCAACGGTGACATCACCGTGGATGCCAAGGCCTTCGACGGGCTGAAGAAGCGCCTTACCGGCGCCCAGGTCCTGGACGCTGCCACGAACGGCATGGGAGTTGTGGCTGGTGGCCACGACTTCTTCGATGCTCTGGACGCGCTGATCGCATCCGTGCCGGGCCTGAACGGTGCCAACGGTGCCCTGTACACCAACTCAAAGATCATCGGCAAGGTCCTTTCCTCGGGCCGGCGCCTCGGTGGCACCGAGATGGTCCGCGAGGACATCACCGGCAAGCGCGTCGCCATGTACAACGGCGTCCCGCTGCTGGACATCGGCCAGACGGCCGCCGGCGCTGACATCATCGGCCAGAACGAAACGCAGGGCTCTTCCTCGCTTGCGTCCTCGATCTACGCCGTGAAGTTCGGCGGCGACGAGAACGATCAGGCTGTTACCGGCCTGGCATCCAACGGCCTGCTGTACCCGGCGGCCTACGACCTGGGCGAGCTGCAGACCAAGCCCGCCTACCGTGTCCGCATCGACTGGTACTGCGGTCTGGCTGTCTTCGGCGGCAAGGCAGCAGCCCGCCTCCGCGGCGTCCTGAACTCCTAACCCGAAAGGAAACCAGCATCATGGCTGTTTCGAAGGAAACCGAGGCCAAGACAACTCTTGACTCGGATGTGACCAAGCCGTCCGTTACCGCCCCCGGCGACGGCCCGGCGGACACCACGGACCCGACTGAGCGTGCCACTTCGGTGACGCCTCAGCCCGGGGATGAAGCGTTCGCTGTGGGTACCGTGAACGCGGTCAAGCCCCTGCCGAAGGCTAAGGCCCCCGCGAAGGGCAAGGAACGCACGGAAACGTACGAGGCGGTCAAGCCGGACGGTTCCACCGTCAAAATTGAGCGCAACATCGAGACCGGCGAATCCAAGATCGTGGAATAACAGGGAGGGGCTGCAGTGATCATCTACGCAACTACGGGGGACCTGGAACAGTGGGTCTCTCCGGCGCCAGCGAACGCTGCAGCCCTTCTCCGTTCGGCCTCCATTCTGGTCCGCACAGAGACCATGACGGCCGTGTACGAAACCACGGAAGACGGCGCCCCAACTGAGCCCCGGCTGGTTGAGGCTTTCCGGGACGCGACATGCGCCCAAGTGAGGGCATGGAACGGGATGGGTGTGGACCCGTCCACCGCTGGTGTCCCCTCGGCGGCGCCCGTGAAGTCCAAGAAACTGGGCTCGGGCGGTTTTGAGTACGACACCTCAGTGCATTCCTCCGTGACCGCCTTCCAGGCGAAGAGGGAAGCAGCCGCCCAGATCTGCATTGAGTCGGTCATGATCCTCCAGCAAGCAGGCCTCACGCCGGGCGGTGTCCGCCATGGGTGAGCTTGACGACTTCTACGTGCACACGGTGACCGTGGAGACGTTCGAGGGCACAGGCGCCTACGGTGACGTGTACAGCGCCCCTGTGGTGGTGCCTGGCTGGTTGGAGGACAAGCGCCGGCTGGTGCGGGACAAGAACGGGCAAGAGGTCATTTCCATGTCCCAGTTCATGTGCGACAACGCCCACCTGGACAAGTTCACCCCGGACTCGCGGGTGACGCTCCCCCGCCGGCAAGCGTTCGTCATCGGCGTGGCCGACCTCAACAGCGGCGCCCTTGACCTTCCGGACCATCTGGAAATCGACCTCACCTAGGAGCGGCCATGGGCGAGACCTTCAGCGTGCACCTGGACCGGATCGATGAGGCTGTTGAGGCTGCCATCCCCGGCGCCGCGTTCAAAGCCATGGAGCACCTCCGGCAGGTAGCAGTGAACCGCACGCCCCTGGATGACTCCCCTCTCCGGTCCTCCGCCTACGTGGAAGCCACCCCGGACGGCGCGGACGTCGTGTACGACTCCGTTTACGCCCGGTACCAACACTACGAACACCTCCACCATGAGGTAGGTGAACGGCTCTACCTGTCCACGTCGGTGGTCAGTGAGACCCCCAAGGTGATCGGGATCCTGACCGCGGAATTGGGGAAAGAGATAGGATGACGGCAGGATGAGCTACGAGAAAGACTTCCTCACCGGCATCGCCCAGATGATCGCTGACAACGGGATCGCCACTTACAAACCGAGTGGCGTCTACAGTGCTGGGGAAATCGGGATTGTCTTTGGCGGCTGGCCCCAAGCCCCAGACCGATGCATCACCCTGAACTACACCCCAGTGACGGACCAGACCGCCTCCGCCTTCGGCCGCGGCATCCTGGATTTCGGTTTCCGCGGCGCCCCTGGTAACCCGTTCGGCCCCTCCGATCTCGCCGTGCCAGTGTTCGACCTGTTCCACGGCATGCGCAACTACAAGCTCGGCACCGCCGAAGTCATCCAAATCCTCCGGGACCACGTGGCCCCAATGGAAACGGACGGCAACCGGCGCAGCAAACGCTTCGACCTGTACTACGTGGATCTAGGATCACCCCCACAAAGTACCGAGACTAACCAAATACCCTTCATGGCCCCGTAACTCCTACGGGGCTTTTTCTTTGCCCGAAAACAGCCCATAGGAGGCAAACCATGTCCGCATCCCTCGCCCGCCGGTTCAAGACGGAAGTATCCGCTGACGGCATCAACTGGCTCCCCTTCAAGGGAATCACCGACTTCGCGCCCACAGAGAACCCCACCACCCAGTCCACCGCCGACTACGACACAGACGGTTGGGACTCCTTCGAGAAGACCCTCACCGGCTGGCAGCTCGTGGTGAAAGCCAACCGCAAGGTCAACGCCGGCGTGTTCGACCCGGGCCAGGAACTCGTGCGTGCCCGCCAGTACAAGTTCGGTGACGACAACCGCATCTACGTGCGCTACTACGACCGCGACGGCGCCCCGGAAGCACGCTCCGGCCGCGCACTCGTGGAGTGGAACCAGTCCAAGACCGGCGTTTCCGACATCGAGGAAGTCACCGCCACATTCAAGGGTGACGGCCCGTTGGAGGACATCGACAACCCGCACGAAGACGCTGACGCCCCGGTTGTTTCCTCCGCCACGCCTTCCGGCGCCGCTGCTGGCACCACGGTGACCATCCAGGGCGCCAACTTCACCGGCACAGTCCCCACCAGTGGCGTGAAGTTCGGCGCCACCAACGCGTCCAACTGGCAGGTCATCTCCGATTCGCTGATCTCAGCTGTCGTCCCTGCAGGCGGCGCCGGCGCAGCAAACATCGTCGTGACCAACGCCGAAGGCGCTTCCACCGCGTTCCCGTACACCCGCGGAGCGTAACCCCAATACCGGGAGGCGGGCTTAGTGAGTGGGCCCGCCTCCCGCTCCACCCATAACACTCACATCACACTCACAAAGGATTCACGCCATGGCATTGCGCCCCTACGAAGACGTCATTGGCCCGCTGGTCATCCCGTACCGCGGCAAGGAATACACCCTCCCCCAGGTAACGCTGGAGGACGGCCTGAAAATGCACGCCTCCGCGGACAACACCACTCCCCTGTCCATGGGTGAGCTGATGCGGATCATCATGGGTGACACCGCACAGCAAATGCTGGATGACAAAGTACCCCCCGCCGTCGTGGACCGTGCCCTATGGGCCGGTGTGGCCGACTTCCAGCAAGGACGCGAAGCAGCGGAGTTGGTGTGGGAGAACGGCGTCCCAAAAGCACTGATGGAGGAAATTCTCCAAGCAATCCAACAGGCCCGGACGACCCCAACGGCCGCGGCGACTACGACGAAGCCACCGGCCTCTGGGACTGGTACGCGAAACCAGAAGAAGAAGGCACGTCGCTCTCGTGGCAGGTAATTCTCAGCCACTTCAAGCTCATCGTTGCTGACTTCGCCTCGGAGTACGGGATCCGCCTCCACCGCGACCCGATGTCATGGGCTGAGTTCCGGGATCTTCTCCACGGCCTGCTGGCTGCTGACACCCGGCTTTGGCGTGCTACCCGCCCCGAAGACGACGAACCACCGAAGGAGTAGCCCATGGCCGGCCCCACTACCGCTGGATCGATTGATGCGAAACTCACGATTGACAAATCTGAGTGGAACCAAGAGCGGGATGAGGCCAAGCGGGACGCCGTAGAGCTCGGCGCACTGAACCCTGAGATCAAGGTAGACGCGAACGTTGGCCCTGCCTTGGCGAAACTTGCCGCGGTGGCCAAAGCTGAGCGGGATCTCGAAACCGCGTACATGCGTTCCACCATCGCCCAGGAGAAACTGGGGGTCATCACCAAGAAGCATGGTGAGGATTCCTTGCAGGCTGCCTCCGCACGCCTGGCGTTGAAGCGGGCACTGGATGCTGAGGCCGATTCTGAGACGAAGCTGGCGGCGGCCAAGGGTAAGTCAACGGTTGAGCATGAGCGTTCCACGGAGTCCGTGAACCGGGCGGCCAACGCTCACCGCCGGCACATCTCCGGGTTGCAGGTCTTGCTGGCTATGTCCCCCGCGATCATCGCCGCAGCAGCCCCTGTGGCTGGTGCTGCTGTCGGGCTAGGTGCCGCGTTCGGCATCATGGCCGTCTCCGGTGTCATCGCCATCAAGGGCATCAAAGACGAGATGGAGAAGGGCAGCGAGACCGGCAACAAGTACGCTGCCGGGCTTGGCTCCCTGAAAGCGAACCTTGATTCCCTCGGCGGTACGGCGGCTGACCGGATGTTGGGGTCCTTCAACCGCACCATTGGGGACATCAACACCCGCATGCCAGCCTTCACCATCGCTGTGGGTGACGGCTCCGCCGCCCTTGGCAACATGGGCGGCACAGCCCTCCGGAACGTCTTGGACGGGCTGGGGGCCATGAGCCCGCTCTTGAAGGCCGGGGCGGTGGAGCTGTCTGGCTTTGTAAGCTGGCTGACTCGCTTCTCCGAAGCCCAGGGGTTCCAAGCCTTTGTGTCCTACGCGACGGCTAACCTACCCCCGGTGATGGGCATGATTGAGAAGCTTGTCACCCTCGGCGGGAACATCCTGGCAGCGTTCGCGCCTCTGGGTCCCGTGGTGATTGGCTTCATCTCCGGCACGGCGGACGCCCTCAACAGCGTTCCCCTGCCGGTGCTGGCTGGAATCGTCACGACCGCTGTGCTGATTGGCCCGGCGCTCCGGATCGCTTTCGCGCCCGGCGTGGCAGCCCTGATCATCTCCGTGGCCCAGGCCATCGGACTCACCGGTGTCATGGCGAACCTGGCCGTCCCCGTGGTGGGCGTTCTTACTGCTGTGATCGCCGGTATAGGTGTGGCCGCGGCAACATCCGCTATCGGTACGGCCGCCGGAGCCCAGGCACTCCAGGACTACGGCGATGCTGTGGAGCGGGATAACGGCCTGATCGGTGAGAATGTTCGCCTCCAGGCAGCCCACGCAGCGACGACTAAGGAAATGCGTGACGCTGCGGACTCCCTCGGGATATCCACGGAGACTGTGTTGCGGGCCATGCTTGGTGAGAAGGACGCCCTTGACACGGTCAACGGGTCCCTGACCATCAACACGGACCGGATCAACGCCAGCCAGCGCTCCGGCGAGGCAATGATTGACACCGCCACCCGGTTGACGGAAGCCAAGAAGACCCTCACGGGCGGGATCGAGTCCAACTCCGGGTCCATCCGAAACAACATTGACGCTTACCACGCCTACAAGGACGTGGTGGGCTCCACCACCGACGCCCTGACGGATGAGGCAGTGGCCTTGCAGGCCAGTGCCAGCCAGTACGGCGTCTCCGTGGCTGTGTATCAGCAGGCCTCTGACGCGCAGGACAAGGCCAAGCTCAGCACTGAGGGCCAGACGGTGGCCTTACAGCTCCAGAACGACGCTGCGGGGCTCCTGAGGCAGGCGTGGGACCTGTTGAATGGTTCGGTTCTGTCCTTGGATCAGGCCAACACCCGCTCAGCGGCCGCCACGAACTCCCTGACGGCCTCGTTCCAGCAAAACGGGTTGGCGATCACGGGAACCTCTGAGGCGGTTGTAGCGAACCAGCAGGCGCTCCAGAACAAGGTTGCCACTGATCAGGCGGTGGCTGAGGCCGTAGCCAAGGCCACAGGCAAGACTGAGGAAGGTACGGCAGCGTTCGCAGCGGCCAAGGAACAGCTGGAAAAGAACCTCTCCGCACAAGGGCTCCTGACTGCGGAAGTTCAAACCTACATCGACAAGCTGTACACAATCCCGGCCACCGTGCCTAAAACGAAGGTTGAGATCGACACGGCGACTGCTGAGGCTCAACTCTTGGCACTCACCAAGCGCCGGACTATGTGGATTGATGCCATCGTTCAGCGCTCGGAGTTGCCTGACTTGAACGGTGCTGAGGTGTCCGGCTCTGGACGCATGGGCAGCTACCAGCACGGCGGCCAGGTCAACTACCTCGCGGGTGGCGGTGTGCCAGCATTCCGGCCTATTGGTACGGACACTGTGCCGGCGATGCTCACTCCGGACGAGTTTGTGATGAAGCGGGCGTCCTCGAAGTCCATCGGGCTTCCGGCGCTGAATTACATGAACCAGACCGGGGAGCTACCGCCCACGCAGCAAGCCGCCGGGGCGCAGATCAGTATCGAACTCAACGTTCACGGTGCTGAGTCGCCGCGTGCGGCAGCCCTTGAAGCCGTGGCGGAACTCAAATGGGAACTCAAGCAGGCAGGAGTGGACATTGGCCAATAGCAGGATTCTGTGGGCCGGGCGGACACTCCACGGCGTTGACCACTTCGGAAGGTGGAGGGTACTCAGGGGGCAGTTCGAGGGGTGGGACGACTCGCCGGGAATACGTGGTGAGAACGTCCCACGCCCGGACTACGACGGGGACTATGACCTGCCGATATACAACGAGGCCCGCATGCTCACCGTTGGTGGTGTGCTGGAGTCTCAGAACCGGCAGCTACTTATCTCCGGCGGGGACGCGCTGAAGAGTCGAATGGCCGGCCGCTTCCAGGTTGAGAATGCCATGGGCGTCCGATGGGCGGAGGGTAAGCGTAACTCTGCCGTCAAGTTCGTGGTGGTGAACAACAACCTGGCCACATGGCAGGCCCGCATAAAGTGTGTGGATCCCCGGAAGTTCGGTGACACGAACACGAAAACCGCGTCCGTGGGCGCCAATGCCACGAACATCTCCCACCGTGGTAACTACAACGCCACACCACAGTTCGTGGTGGACGGCTCCATGCCGGGCGGGTACATCCTCACCTTCCGGGGCCAAATCTTCACCGTGACCCAGCCTTTGGTGTCCGGGCAGCCGCATGACATCGACTACAACGATGGGCGCCTCCGGATCGGCGGGTCCATCATTCACGGCGGCGTGGGGTACGGCTTCACTCCCCTTGTGCCGCCCGGTGTGTCCACCGCGCTTTCCATCGTCCCTAGGACCACGGGCGCCGCCAACGCTACTGTCCGGTTGCTTGACACCTACATCTAAGGAGGCCCCATGGGGTGGAAATACTACTCCATCAGCACCTCCACCTGGGGCGATAAGGTCCGGCTGTTCCCCACGCAGTTCACCGGGGGCAGGGCACTGAACACCGGGTCCAGCGGCATGGCTACCTTCCATGGCCGGGACGTGCAAGTGGCCGGACCCATCACCATCGACACCATCCGGCCGCTTGAGCGGGTGCTGGTGGCTGAGTGGGACGGGAATGCCGTCTACGCCGGGTTCATCCAGAGCATCACGGAGGACCTGGACGCCGGCACCATCACCGTGAACCACACGGACATCTGGTGGTTGTGGAAGTTCCGATACCTGTTGAACGTCCACGGGGACGGGGCACAGACCGCGGCTGACGTCACTTTCAGCAACCGGACGCTGGCGACACTGGCCAACCGGATCGTGGCCAAAGGCTTGGACGCGGAACCCGCAGCACGGTATGAGCTGCCCTTGATCTTCACCGCCGACGTCGCCGGAGCCCACTCCCGCAGCTACGAAGGCTTCAAGTTCCACCGGGTGGACGACGCCTTGCAGGAAGTCATCAAGACCGAAGGCGGCCCGGACGTCGAGTTCGACAACCGGTGGGCCCTCGGCGTGGAGACCATCGAATGGGTGATGCGGTCAGGTGACCTGACTTCAGGTTTCTGGGAGTGGGACGCCACCGCACCCATGACAGATGTTCGGCGCCTCAAGCTGATCACGGATGCGTCCAAGGTCTCTAACAAGGTTATTGGCCGGGGCGAAGGCACAGGCAAGAAGATCCTCGTGCGGGACGCCTCCGCCTTCACAGGCGCCGCGCCCGCGTTGGAGCGGTCCGAGAGTTACAGCGACATGAAGGACGGCACCCAACTCCAAGCCCGCGTCACAGCGGACGTCAACAGCCGCAACGAACCAACCCAGCAACTCAGCTTCCAGATCCCAGTGACGGGTGCGGTAAAAGTTGGGGAGCTCATCCTGGGAGGAACAGCCAGAGTGAAGAGCTCCGGACTGTACTTCCTATCCGCTGGCCAGCATGACTGGCGTCTCATTCAGTTCACGTTCGACCGGGACTGGATCACGATGCAGTTCCAAGAGATCGGCGGGTGACCCTTGAGCCAAATACACAACCTCACCCAAGGTGACGTCAATGAGATCTACGAACGCCTTCGGCGCCTGGAGAACTCCACGAACCAGAGCAGCATGGGTATCGGCCGAGGCGGCATCACCGTCTCAGACGGCGGTGTCATAACCATTGAGAATGGTGGGCTTCAGGTCACTGGGTCCGCCCACATCATTGGCGAACTGATCGCTTCGGGCATCATCAACTTCACAGGCGACGTCAATATTAGCGGGCCATTGGATGTTTCCGGGTTGGTCACGTTGATGAGTGACCTTGTGGTGGCGTCCGGCGGAAAAATCACAGCGGGGTCAATCGAGCTGAACCCGGATGGATCAGCGAAGTTCGGGACCATGACGATTAGCCCGACAGGGAAGATCACCAGCGGCTCGGCTGAGATCAATCCTGACGGCTCCGCCAAATTTGGCACGATGACAATCAGTTCTTCAGGGAAGCTCACCAGCGGAACATCTGAAATCAACCCGGATGGGTCCGCCAAGTTCGGAGACACAACGATCAGCTTCGCAGGGGTCATCGACAGCGGGAACACCCTCATCGATCCAGACGACGCGAACGGCGGGTTTACTTTCAAGAGTGGCGGAGGCGTTGGAGGTAACGCTGGGGCTGTTCTCGTGCGTGGCTCTAGTAACGCTGGCCTGATAGCGGGCACCACGACGGCGTTGTTTGCAGGCTCAACTCAGGTGACAGTGGCCAACGGTTCCGTGAGGTTCGACGGGCTGCCAAGTGTCACGGGTGTTGAATCGAACGTCTATATCGACCCGACTACCGGGTCACTGAAGCTGATCACGTAGCGGGGCAGATGTACTGCTTCGCTGCAGCCGCCACAGTCAGGTGGTCCAAGGCCAGCGTGAGGTCTGAGGCGTAGTCATTCATGACGCCTTCGCGGTAAGAGTCCTTGCTGCGGAACAAGAGGTTCGCGCAGGCCTCGTACGCCTCACGCGTGAGCTCAGCGTCACTGGACTTCAAGGTTTTCAGTAGCGGGCGGAGTTCGATCAGCATCGCGTCTTGAACGGCCGTGCTCACCTGGGCGACCTGCTGAATCTCAGCCTCAACGGCGGGTGCCGCTTCGGTCACCGGCGCTGTGCAACCAGCGAGCACGAGCGCGGTGGCGAAGCTGACTGTTAGTCCCCCAATTTTCCCCATGTCCGAATCGTAATCGATCACGGCGCGAATTAATACATCTGGCCCCTACTGGGGCCTTTCTCATGCCAGGAGGCAGCATGCCGAACGTGCCAGTGACCGGCAACGTCACGGAGATCAGCGGTGATCACCTTGCCGGGATGAACCCGGAAATCCACTTCAAGCTGAACTCGCCACAGGCCAAGGCAGGGAAGATATTCCCCACTCAGATACTGACTGTGGCCCCTGCCTCCAATGGTTCTTTCACGGCCAATCTGGAGTCCACCACGGACATGATGGACGACGCCTGGTACACCGTTTCGATCCAGTGGCTGGACGCCGGCGGGAACTACGTGAAGGCGGACTTCCCTGACTGGCAGCTCCAAGTGCCCACCACGGGTGGTTCGTTCACGAACCTGTTTGGCAAGCCTCCGAAGAACACGCGCATGGTCTACGTGTCCCTGACACCTCCAGACAACCCGCGTCCTTTCGCCCTGTGGCTGAAAGCCAATCCAGCCAATGACGACGACCCTGCGAACACGTGGGTCCTTAGTGAATGGGTGAACGTCTGATGACATTCCAATGGGTATTTCTTGCGGAGCTGAAGGGCGAGAAGGGTGATCTGGGGACGTGGCTGCAAGGCCTGCTTCCGGACAACACGGACCTGAATAACGTCACGCTGACGACGCACACCGGGCTTTGGTACATCGCGAACACGGCGTCTGTGCTAACGATGACGAACCTGCCCCCGGGCGTGGTCACGGGCCCGGGCACTCTGGTTGTTGAGCGCGGCCCTGCCAGCTACGGGTACACCACCCAGACATACACCGTTATGGGTACTGGTCCGCAGCGGTGGTGGCGGCAGATGCTCACCGGTTCCACGTGGTCTGCGTGGAAGCGCCTGGATAACGGGGCGACGGTCTTGGCGGACGGCACGGACCTGAACACCCTCACTGGGTACAACGGCGCCGGGCAGTACTACATCCCGAACGAGGCGACCGCAGCCACGCTGGTGAACAAACCAGCCGGTGCCGCGAACCGGGCCTCCTATCTTGTGGTCAGGTCCGGAAACGCTTCGGGGTCCTCGTACACGGAACAGGTGTACACGGTCCTGCAGACCACTCCGTCCCGGTGGTGGAGGACGCTCATCTCCGCCGGCGTCTGGTCCGAGTGGGAACGCATCGACGGGGCCGGGTACTTTGTCCTGGACTCCGGGCATTACGGCACCCCGAACGCGTACCTGATTGACGAGTTCAACGCCCGCCACCCCATGGTCTCCACCGGCAACAAGGGCGTCGTAACTATCCGACTTGATCATGGGCTGACCGTCATCAAGACAACGATCATGCCCATGCTGAACTCAGGCGGCCGCAACTGGAAATGCCTGATCGCGATGAACTCCCGCAACTGGGCTAAGGCGGAGAACTCCGGCGCGTCGATGGCGGACGCTACGGCGTGGATTGATGCGGGCCACGAGTTCGCGAACCACACCGCGGACGGGAACGCCACCGGCACCCACAAGGATCTCGACACCAAGGCCGCGATCTGGGACGGGATCGTGGTGGGAAAGCAGGAGCTCGAAGCGCAGCTCGGCCGGCCTGTGGAGCACTTCATCATGCCCGGCACAACCAACGGCATGGGTGGCCTTTCAACCGGGGCCAGCATAAGCGCTTTCTCCAGCACCTACGCGGGCTCGCTGATCATGGCCTTCCACGCTGTGTTCTCAGGGTCCATCCCGAACACACGATTCCGGGCACTGGATGGCCGAATCAAGCAGGGCGCACAGCACTACACCATCGAGGACCAGACGGTCACGGCCATCAAGGGTCAGATCGACATTGCCGCGTCCACGAAGACGGCGTTGCAGCTCATGCTCCACCCGCGCAACCTCGATCAGCCCGGGTACCTCACGACGGCGAACCTCACTGAGATTTTCGCGTACCTCGACACCAAAATTGCGGCCGGCCAGCTTGTCGTGCTGGGCGCGAGCGACACCCACCGGGCAACTCTGGAGCCTGTCGGGGCAGCCCTAGTGCGCTAACCCACCACAACCCACACATCTTCGGGGCGGATCCATAACGGGTCCGCCCCACGCATTTAAGGAGGCCATCCGTGGCTGTTGCAGGAATTCCGGGCCTCATCCGGTGGGTGCCCAATATGGCTTACAAGGCCGGGGAGCGTGTGGCCGCCCCAAACGGCGACATCGTAACGGCCAAAGTGGACTTCACGGCAGGCGCAAGCTACAACGCTGCTGACTGGAACGCTTCCACCCAGGACGCCCGCCTTGGCGCCGTTGAGGGCAGCACAGTGCAAGCTCTCCCCCGTTGGAAGGCCAACACTGTCTACACTGCCGGTCAACTGGTGGTTTCGCCGGCCGGTGACATCGTTTCCGCTAAGGTCACGTTCACTTCCGCTGCAGCTTATGACGCGGCGAACTGGAACCTGGTCAACAGTGCCCTCAAAAAGGCCGGTGTGCTGGCAGATGGTACGGACATCAACACTCTCCGGGCCCCGGGCATCTACACGGTGGCGTCCTCCGCTTCCGCGGCCACGATGGTGAACCTCCCGTTTGCTGTACCGTGTGAGATTTGGGTGAGCAAGAACGACGCGGCCACCCTGACTACGCAGCGCACTGTGGGTATCCCGCTGTCCAACGGCAACTTTGAGCTGTGGACCCGCACCACCCGTTCCGCTTCGACGTGGGACACCTCGTGGCGGTCAGACCGCCAGTTCCAAGGCATCCTCGCTGACGGCACAAACCTGAACACTCTCCGGGTACCGGGGACGTACATCATCTCCACCGCGACGTCCGCGGCGACGATGACGGGCATGCCGACGATCAGCGGCACAGCGGTCAACAACACCGCCGTACTGGAAGTCACCACCGCCACCAACTCCAGCGCAGGCCAACAGCGGATTGAGATCTACGAATCCGATGGGGTCTACAAGAAGTTCAGCCGCATCACCCGGTCCGCGTCCTCGTGGCCCACCTGGCAGAACGACACCCCCACGCCGGCGGCTCCGGTAGTTACGGACCTGCTGCCTAATGCTGGCACGCGTCATGCCATGATCCAGCAGTTGGCCTACGCCCGCCGCGGGGCACTCGGTGTGCTTGATAAGGCAGTGGTTTCCATCAGGATGGACCACTGGCTGAATGACACATTCGCCAAGGTCCTTCCGCTGCTGGATAAGTACGACCTCTGCGCGAGCATCTGCCTCAACGTGGACAACATGGCCGACCCCCAGAACAACCTGATCACGTGGCCCCAGGTCACGGACATGGCGCTGCACAAGGGCGTTGAGATCTGGAACCACGGGTCAGACCACATCGACCACACCACACCGGAGACGATCGTTGACGCCATCGTGGGAGGCCAGTCCCGCCTACAGGCGGCTGTCGGTCCGAAGCTGGTTGTGGATGGCTGGATGTCCAACGGCTCGTCCTACTATGACAACTTCAACTTCGGGCGTGGATACAGCGCATGGTTGAACACCCTTGCCGCTAAGGCGATACAGAACAGCCACGCCTTCGCAGACGGCAAGAACACTGGCTTCCTCCAACCCCTTGATGGCCGTATCAAAATGGGGGGCTCGCACTACAGCGCAGAGGCTGGCGGTTCAGTCCCGACCATCGCCCGCATCGAAGAAGCCAAGAAGCACAAGCGCGGGATCACGATCTACTTCCATCCCGGCTCTATCGACACCGCTGGCGGGTTCGTCCTGTCGGACCTGGAGGCGCTATTCGCTTACCTTGCGGTGGAGCGCGACGCGGGACGGATCGAGGTGCTTACCGTTTCTGGAATGGGTGTTGCGGACGCTACCCATTCCCGTCGTGAGGACCTGCTGACAAACCGTCAGTTCGCTGACAGCGCGGCTAGCTGGACCGTAGGTTCTGGCTGGACGTTCCGCACTGAGGGCGGCAAGACCCTCGCGTCCGGTTCTGGGACTGCTGGATCTCTGCACCAAAACGTCAGCCTCGCGACCAACTTTGGTTGGGCTATGGGCGGAATGTGTGAGCTGGTTGTGCCTGTGAAGGCAACAGGCGGCGTTGAAGCCTCTATCCGATTGCAGGTGCACGACACCACTGATGACACCCAACTGAAGCGAGAGAAGGTTTTCACGCTTCCGGCCGATGGTTCAACCAAGTGGTGCCGGATCTTTGTCACGATGCCCGCCGAACTCAAAGGAGACGGTACCGGCTTTGTCACAACGTCGGTCCGGGCGACCTTCGCGGGTGTTTCTGGCGGGACGTTTGACCTAATGGACGAGCCGCATTTGCGGCCGGTTTAGGGAGGCCCCATTGATTGACGGAATCCCCGCATGGGTGGGCCTCTCCAGCCCCGTGGCGGCCACGCTGGCAGTGTTCTGGCTGGTCTTCACGGGGCGCTTGGTAACCCGGGCATCACACAACGACGTCGTGCAGGTCTACGAGAAAACACTCACCCGGACGGAAGCGGACCGGGACGGGTGGAAAGCCTCGTCCGAACGGAAGGGCGAAACCATCTCAGTGCTTGCCAACGCCAACGCCGAACTACTCGAAACGGCCCGCACCACAAAGCACGTCATGACCTCTCTGCAGGAAGCAGGTGGTACGTCGTGAAGTGGTTCAAACGAGCGCAGCCAAAAGCACCGAACCTGACCAGCCCGGATCCCGAACCGCTGGCGAGGGACCTTGCAGAGGCGGCACAGATGCACGTCATGGCCGAACGGCAAGCACACACCGCCTCCGTCGCCGCCAACGACCTCCGCCAAGTCAACCTCCGAAACGGTTTCGCGCCGGCCATAGAAGCATCCATCATCCGAAAGTTAGGAGGCGCCACGTGAAGAAGAAATGCATCTTGAAGGGTGTCATCTTCACCACCATTGGCCTCTCCATCCTCGCAGTCTATTGGCTGCTTGGCCTGCCAGGGCTGTACATCGGCTACGTGGCCGGTTCGTTCTGGGTAGCCCTGCCGATCATCTACTGGATCACGGCCCCGGACTGGTGGAAGACGCGGACCGGCCGGGCACTCATGATGCTGCTGGCGTCGTTGGCGTCCCTGTTCATCCTGATCATCACCAGCGGACTCTTCGGCGCTACACCACTGCGGGAGGTCTTCCGCCTCGTGATCTACAGCGCAGTTCTGGTGGCCGCCGTCCGGCTGGCCGTCCTCTTCTTCCAGCTCCGCCTGGACGCCGACTGGACAAACGATAAGGACAAGCGATGAAGCAGTTGATCACCCCGAATCCGAACATCAAGTGCTATCCGGGTTGGTGCTTGATGTACGTCCGTCAGGCGTTCGGACTGAATGGCCTCTACCCAAGCGCCACCGCCGGGTGGAACGCGGCCCGGTATAAGCACCGGGACCGCAACTTCCCCGCCGGCCGGTGGGTGCCGGTCTGGTTCCACCTCGGGGAGGAACCACTGGGCCACGTTGCCTTGATGGCCCCTGACGGGTCGGTGTTCTCCACGAGTGACCCCAGCAACACCCCGCACCACCACCCGAACCTTGACCACCTCCTGTCCTACTACAGGGCACTCCGCCCCACCTACCTCGGCTGGACGGAAGACATCGAAGGCGTGGCCGTAGTCAAGGCCGCTGATTCAATCAACCTCACAGGCTCCACCACATCAGAAGGAGACGCCGACATGGCCGCACTCGATTACATCCAGGACATCGCCTACGAAGGCTGGAAGGACAAGGACGGTAAGCAGCATCCCGGCTTCATGCTGGTCATCGAAGAGAACCAGCGCCGCCTGGACGGGCTCACCCAGTTGATCCTCCCGGGCGTGAGTGGCGAACGCAACGCCGGCCCCATCCCGCAGATGCTGGCGGACCTGCAGGGCGGCCAAGCTGCGATCCTCTCCGCGCTGGAGAACCTCGGCAAGGGCGAACCCGTGGACGTCGAAGCCATGAAGGAAGCGGCGCGAGCGGGCGCCGCGGAAGCACTGGCCGGGCTGGAAGCCATCGCCACCGTCACACTGAGCCAGGAAGGCTGACCCATGGCTGATCACGTTGCTGTCCCGTCGCAAGTCGCGAACCCGTGGCGGGCTGTTTGGCGGACGTTCTGGGAGGTGCTGGTCCCTGCCGTGCTGCTGGTTGTCACGGTGGGCCCAACCGTCCTGAACATCCTTGCTGAAGAGCTCGGCGCGGTCCTGCCTGCCGGGATCATCGCCTGGCTGCTGGGCGCGGCCGGTGTTCTCGCAGCTCTGGCGGGCGCGTTCGCACGCATCGCAGCGATCCCCCGGGTGAATGAGTTGCTCAAGGGGGTCAAGCTTGATGCCGGCGCACCCGTAGCGCCTAAGGCTGTCACTGGTCATATCACCATCGAAAACGGCGGCCTGACTGTAACCGGTGAGACCAAGCTTGATGCCGAGCCGTCGTCTGGAAACCTGTACATCGACAGCAACGGCATCGTCCGCCGCAAGGAGTAACGCGAAGACCCCCACCCTTTACCGGGTGGGGGTCTTTTTGTCGTTGGCGGGCATCACTGCCCGGAGATCGTTTCCGACCGCTTCCCAATCAGAAGGGCGTTCGCGCTTCAACCTCCGCTTCATGAGGCTTCCAGTGGTCCGGCCGGAGAGATCCATCATCGCCAGGAACCCGGAGACCTTACTCTCAAACTCTGTCGCCGCGTGGTCATAGCGTTGCGGCATCAGCCCTCCAGCCGTTCCAGCAGGTCCTTGTGCTTCTCCGCGAGTCCACGGACCAACGCCAGCGCGTCCTCCTGGTGGACGTAGCGTCTGCCTTCTTTGAGGTAGTGTCTCGCGTTGTTGAAGTTGAGGTCTCGCGGGTGGACCATCGGGGTTTGTGCCTGAGCCATCAACTTTTCGTAGTGCTGACGTCTCTCGTCCTCGGCCATCTGCCGTTTCCGTGGGTGGCACTCATCGAGGTGGTCTGAGGCCTCATCCTCGCAGACGTGGAACGCTCCGCCGAAGGTGCGGAAGTCGCAGAGCTGACACTCCAGCACGTACCAGTCATCCCGCACGCTGTCATGCTGTGGGACGGCTTCCATGTAGGGGAGAGTCGTGACGCTCATTGGCTAACTCCGTTCCCTTGGCACTCGGGGCAGTATGTTCGACGTCCTTTGGCGGGCCCTAGGAGTCCCTTTCCCTTGCACTTTGGGCAGGGAATGGCGATGAAAGTGTTCTGGCCAGATTCCACTTCATGCTTGTGCTTAGCTACCTGCACATCAAGAGGATCGCCGCCGTAATAGTTAGGGCGCCAACGGCAGCTACAGAACCACTCGCCGTTGTCAATTGGAATCCAGTAGTGATTCGGTTCTGCGATAAATGACTTCGCCACTACGCCCACTCCTTCCGATAATCAGGATGATCAGAGTAGACGGCGGCGAGGGCATAGAGGATGCTGTCCGCGCTGCCTTCGTCCTTGCCGCCCATCTCAGACGTTAGTGCGCTATCCAGCCACGCAACGTCGTCCGTCAGCTCGATGACACGTCGCTTTGCGGCGCACTCGGCAAGGACGCGGGCCGGGTTATTGCGGGCGATGTGATCGGCGTAGGAGGACGCGACTGTGGTGCCCACTGGAGCGAGGCGCAGGCCGAACACTTCCCGGAATGTATTGCCCCAGTAGGGGCCGGCGCGTGAGGGTGAATCTGCTGCGGCTTGGGCAGCGGCATCGTCTTCGGCTATGCGGGCAAGCAAGAACTCCACTATTGGCTTGGTTGAGTCTTCCAAGTCGCTCATTTCGCCCAGGCGCTCTCATAGTTGGGGTGGAAGCGGTAGATGCGGGCGAGGATCTTCAGGGTCCGCTCTCCCTCATCGGTTGGGTAGGTGTCGCACGCATCGAAGAGCGAGCGTTTGGCCTCACACTCGGCCATGGATCTGAAGGGGTTACCAACGAGTCCGCCTTGGAGTGCTTGCTCGTCGTCTTCTATGCGGCGCTCAACGAATCGGCGCAGGTCCTCGTAGTCCCGTTCGGTTCGGCCCCAAGCAACTGCCCTCTCCATGTCCTCATGGGCGGCCTGGATTTGCTCGTTGGTGTTCGTCATACCCCAATTGTCCCAAGGATCGCGGGGAATTAACAGGCGCCACTGTCTGGGAGGCGCTGAGAGGATTCTGGGAGAGTCCGCTGCATCGCGCCACTTTCACTCACTTCAACTTTGGGCATGGTTCCCAAAACTTTCCAAACCTTCCCTACCCAACATTCCCCCACCAACACGCCACTAAGGGCACGAAAAAGCCCGCCGTTCCGGTGTTTCTACCAGAAGGGCGGGCTAGGGAATTTCGTGGGTCCTACCGGGATCGAACCGATGACATCCACGGTGTAAACGTGGCGCTCTACCAGCTGAGCTAAAGACCCATGGTGCGGTTTCAGTGCCTCAGCGCTTCAACCAACGAACAATGACTCTACATGATCAATCGGGAGAAACACCAATCGGCGGATTCGCGCTGGGAATATCCGGCAGGTTCCGTGCCAAATAATCCAAGGCGCCGCTGACGCCGAGCTCGAGTTTCAGGGTCGCATAGCTGTCACCCCGGGTAGCTCCCCGATTGATAATGACTACCGGCTTTTCGGCCTTGGCAGCGTGGCGCACGAAGCGCAGCCCGCTCTGCACCGTCAGGGACGAGCCTGCTACAAGGAGTGCCTCCGCTTGATCAACCATGGCGTAGGCGCGCTCGACGCGGTCCTTGGGAACGTTCTCGCCGAAATAGACGAAGTCGGGCTTAAGTGTCCCTCCGCACCTGGGACAAACCGCCATGACGAACGAGGTGATGAGCTCCGGATCCTCAACCGTTGCATCAGCATCCGGAGCCATTTCCACCAGCCCGGATTCAAGGGCTGCATTAAGGAATCCCGGATTAATCTCCTCAAGGATCGCTGCAATGAGCCGTCTGCTGAAAGTATGGCCGTTCTCCAGGCAGACCACCTGGTCAAAGCGCCCGTGCAAATCCACCACGTTGACGCTGCCGGCTTCCTCGTGGAGCCTGTCCACGTTCTGGGTGATGAGGCCGGACAGGAGGCCCCTGCGCTCCATCAGCGCCACCGCTGCGTGTCCGGCGTTGGGGTCGGCATGCCTCAAGTGGGACCACCCAAGGTGGTTCCGGGCCCAATAGCGCCTGCGGTTGGCCTCGCTGCCGATGAACTCCTGGAAGGTCATGGGGTTCCGGGGTGCAGAACCTGGTCCTCGATAATCCGGAATACCGGAATCGGTGCTCAGTCCGGCGCCCGTCAGCACAGCCAGACGCTTTCCACCCATGGCCTCTACAACCTGCCTGACGGAAAAAATCTCCTCGGGATCAAGCTGCGCCGCCGGCGCAGGAGCCATGCTGGCAAAACCAGTCATGCCCACGCCGGGCCGGCCGGTGCTCATGCTCGCTGCTGACCCAGCGCCATGAGCGCGAGACGGTATTCAGCCAAGTCCCTCGCTTGTCCACGTGGATTGACTACGACGTACCGGATGATCCCCGCGGCGTCGATGATGAACGTTCCCCGCAAAGCCATACCGCTGACGTCGTCGAAAACCCCGTACGACCTGGCTACCGCACCGTGAGGCCAGAAATCGGCCAGCAGATCAAAGCCATAGCTTTCCTGTTGGGCGTAAGCGCGCAGAGTGAATTTACTGTCCACGGAGACCGCAAGCACCACGGCGTTCGAGTCCTCGAACGCCGCAATATTGTCGCGAATCTCACAAAGTTCACCGGTGCAGATCCCGGAGAACGCGAAGGGGTAAAACACAACAACTACATTGCGGCCCCGGTAATCCGACAGGCGGACAGGCTCGCCAAACTGGTTTACGAGCTCAAAGTCCGGCGCAGCTTGGCCCGGCTGCGGAACGACCGCAGGAGCCGGCGCCAGTCGGACATCGGTCACTTGTTCTTCTTTGGCACCAGTCGGGTGGCGCTCCAGTCTTTCGACACCCCGGCAGAGGTGGTGAGGTGCAACCCGGATGTGGGGGCCGCATCCTGGATATCAGCCGGAGAAACGTAGTTGTCACGGCCGGACTTAGGGGTCAGTACCCAGACAACTCCACCTTCCTTCAGCGTGGTGAGCGAATCCATGAGGGCATCAACAAGATCACCGTCGCCATCCCGCCACCAAAAGACAACGGCATCTACTACGTCGTGGTCGTCTTCATCCAACAGCTCAGAGCCCGTCACATCTTCAACGTCATCACGCAAGTCGAAGTCGACGTCGTCGTCGTAGCCGCGCTCCTGAATCAGATCCCCATCTTTGAAACCCATTCGTTCCGCCACATTTACCGATGTGGCGGCGTCGGCCTCGCTCACGTTTCCTCCTTTTGAAGTGACTTCCATTACTAACAGCCAACACCCTTTGGGCGTGTGCTTCAAGCCATTGTCCCTGCCACGGGCCACATTCCGCATTCCCCGGGGTGTTTCGGGGCTGTGACAATCACGTGCTTTCCGTCACGCAGGCCGGCGGGGTGTGACATACAACGCCCTTCAGGGCCCACGGCTACGCATCCCAGCGCAGTGAAAGCTAGAGTGGCCATGAGCGCTCTGGCTGCAGGGCGATCGCCCCGCAGAATTCTACTGGGCAGCCAAGCGCTCACAAGACCTGCCCGGCGCATCCGACCGGGCTGTTGAAACCGAAATGTCGCACACGACGCGTTCACGACGGGCAGTTACCCTGCCAGACCTGAGGCGCCGATGCATGCGCCTAAAGGAAGGTTGGACGTGGCTGCAGGAGAAGAGACCTCACACATCCTCAGCGGGTTGACTGCCCAGCTGCCTGATCGTGATCCGGAAGAGACCGCTGAGTGGATTGAGTCCCTTGATGCGTTGATCGCGGAGCAGGGTACCGAGCGTGCCCAGTACATTATGCGGAGTTTGTTGCAGCGTGCCGGCGCGAGGTCGGTGGGTGTGCCGATGGTGACGACCACTGATTATGTGAACACGATCCCGGTGGACCAGGAAGCAGAGTTTCCGGGGAACGAGGAGTTCGAGCGCCGGTACCGTGCGTACATGCGCTGGAACGCCGCGGTCATGGTCCACCGTGCGCAGCGGGCCGATATCGGGGTCGGCGGGCATATTTCCACCTACGCCGGGGCCGCGACCCTGTACGAGGTGGGGTTCAACCACTTCTTCCGCGGCAAGGACCACCCCTCCGGCGGGGACCAGGTGTTCTTCCAGGGCCACGCGTCCCCGGGCATGTACGCCCGGGCGTTCATGGAAGGGCGTTTGACGGAGGAGGACTTGGACGGGTTCCGTCAGGAAAAGTCCAAGGCCGGCCATGCCCTGTCTTCCTACCCGCACCCGCGCCTGATGCCGGATTTCTGGGAGTTCCCGACCGTGTCGATGGGTATCGGCCCGATGAACGCGATCTACCAGGCCCAGTCCAACCGGTACCTGCAGAACCGTGGCATCAAAGACACCAGTGACCAGCAGGTCTGGGCGTTCCTCGGCGATGGGGAAATGGACGAGCCCGAGTCCCGTGGCCTGCTCCAGCTCGCCGCGAACGAGAACCTGGACAACCTGAACTTCGTGATCAACTGCAACCTCCAGCGCCTGGACGGACCGGTCCGCGGCAACGGCAAAATCATGCAGGAACTCGAAGCGTTCTTCCGCGGTGCGGGCTGGAACGTCATCAAGGTCGTCTGGGGCCGGGAATGGGATTCCCTCCTGGAAGCAGACCAGGACGGGGCGTTGGTGAAAATCATGAACGAAACCCCCGATGGTGACTACCAAACCTACAAAGCCGAGTCCGGCGGGTTCGTGAGGGAACACTTCTTCGGCAAGTCCCCGCAGACCAAGGACATGGTCGCGGACCTGGACGACGAACAGATCTGGGGCCTCAAACGCGGCGGCCACGACTACCGCAAGGTCTACGCCGCGTACAAGGCAGCGACCGAGTTCAAGGGCAAACCCACCGTGATCCTGGCCAAAACGGTCAAGGGCTACGGACTGGGCCCGCACTTCGAAGGCCGCAACGCGACCCACCAGATGAAGAAACTGACCATGGAAGACCTCAAAGCCTTCCGTGACCACCTCCGCATCCCCATCAGCGATGACCAACTCGACGCTGACCTCTACCGGCCCCCGTACTACCACCCCGGCATGGACGCCCCGGAAATCAAATACCTCATGGAACGCCGGGCCGAACTCGGCGGGTTCGTCCCCGAACGCCGCCGCAAACACACCGACGTCACCCTGCCAGAGGCGAAGTCCTACGACGTCGCCAAACGCGGCTCCGGGAAACAACAAGCCGCCACCACCATGGCCTTCGTCCGGCTCCTGAAAGACCTGATGCGGGACAAGAACTTCGGCGCCCGGTTCGTGCCCGTCGTCCCCGACGAATCCCGCACCTTCGGAATGGACGCGTTCTTCCCGACCGCGAAAATCTACAACCCCAAAGGCCAGAACTACCTCTCCGTGGACCGCGACCTCGTCCTGGCCTACAAAGAATCCCCCGCCGGACAACTGATCCACCCCGGCATCAACGAAGCCGGCGCCGTCGCAGCCTTCACCGCCGCCGGCACCGCCTACGCCACCCACGGCGAACCCCTGGTCCCGATCTACGTGTTCTACTCCATGTTCGGCTTCCAACGCACCGGGGACTCCTTCTGGGCCGCAGCAGACCAAATGACCCGCGGCTTCATCATCGGCGCCACCGCAGGACGGACCACCCTCACCGGCGAAGGACTCCAACACGCCGACGGACACTCCCCCATCCTGGCCTCCACCAACCCCGCCGTGAAAACCTACGACCCCGCCTACGGCTACGAAATCGGCCACATCATCCGCCACGGCCTCGAAGAAATGTACGGCCCCGACGCTGACAGCGGCGCTGACGCGCAAGGCAGCGGAACTGCATCCGATAAAAACGTGATGTACTACCTCACCGTCTACAACGAGCCCATCACCCAACCCGCGGAACCAGAGAACCTGGACGTCAACGGGCTCCTCAAAGGCATCTACCGCCTCGCCGAAGCACCCACCGCGGACGGCACCAACACAGCGAACCGGCCCACCGCGGCCATCCTCGCCTCCGGCGTGTCCGTGCCCTGGGCCCTCGAAGCCCAACGGATCCTCGCCGAAGACTGGAACGTCGCCGCCGAGATCTACTCCGTGACCTCCTGGAACGAACTCCGACGCGACGGACTCGCCGCCGAAGAACACGCCTTCCTCAACCCCGGCCAACCCGCCCGCACCCCGTTCATCACCGAACAACTCGCAGGCCACACCGGACCCGTCATCGCCGTGACCGACTACATGAAAGCCGTCCCCGACCAAATCCGCCAATTCATCCCCAACGACTTCGCCTCCCTCGGAGCAGACGGCTTCGGCTTCTCCGACACCCGCCAAGCCGCACGCCGCTACTTCAAAAACGACACCCACTCCATCGTCGCCAAAACCCTCCAACTCCTTGCCGCCAAGGGAGAAGTTGAAGAAGGTGCCTTGGAGAAGGCCATCGAGAAGTACCGACTCCTGGATGTGAACGCCGGCACCACCGGCGGCGCAGGCGGCGACGCCTAACCACCGCAGGAAAACCCTCGGACGCTGTCCGGTACCAAGGGCCACTCCAGCACCAACGAAACGGCGGCTTCCACCGAAAGGTGGCGGCCGCCGTCGTGGTTTAAGCGTGTGGGAAGACGACTCCCGTGCATGTGATTAGCAACAACGCAAGTTGTAGCCTTCTCACAAATGGAGCTTGCCCGGGATGGGCCGTATGCTCATTCCATGGCAGAGCCGAGCAAAACCACCACCAAGCGCAAGGCAGCAACCCAGGCATTGTCGCCTGAAAAGGCCGAAACTCTGCGTCAACTCCGCGCCAACGTGGGCCAACTGTCCACCAGCACCATGCGCCAACTCGAGAAGTCGCTGCCCTGGTACAGCCGTTTGAGCTCCGATGAGCGCTCGGCACTGGGGCTCGTGGCACAGAACGGCATCGCGGCGTTCGTGACCTGGTACGAACGCCCCAGCTCGCCGTCCTGGATCCTCACGGACGTGTTCGGCAACGCCCCCACAGAACTGACCCGATCCATCAGCCTGCAAAAAGCCCTGCAGCTGATCCGCATCGTCGTGGAGGTGGTGGAGGACCAGGTTCCGGTGATCGCGCCTGAATCGGACCAGCCCTCACTTCGCGAAGCCGTCCTCCGGTACTCGCGGGAGGTGGCCTTTGCTGCTGCGGACGTCTACGCCCGGGCAGCCGAGTCCCGCGGCTCCTGGGATACCCGCCTGGAAGCACTGATCGTGGATGCCATCCTTCGCGGTGAGAATACCGATGCTCTGCGGTCCAGGATCGCAGCCCTTGGCTGGAAAGCCCAGGAGCGCTTCACAGTAATGGTGGGCAATTCGCCGTCAGAACCGAGCGCCAGCTACGTCAGCGAGCTTCGCCGGACTGCCGGGCGTTTCGCCGAGGACGCCCTGGTGGGAATCCAGGGTGACCGGCTCATCCTGATCCTTGGTGGTGTCCAGGACCGTGACACCGCGTACCTCAAACTCAGCGAACTTTTTGCGCCGGGCGCAGTGGTCTATGGTCCCGAGGCCGGGTCTTTGTTGGAAGCCAGCAGCTCGGCCCAGGCAGCATTCGCTGGCCTCACTGCCGCCCGCGCGTGGCCCTCCGCCCCACGACCAGTTGCCGCCGACGACCTCCTTCCAGAGCGTGTTGTCTCCGGTGACGACGCCGCCCGCAGGTCCTTGATCAAAAACATTTACCGGCCGCTGCTTGCCGCCTCCAACGGCTTGGTGGAGACCCTGGGAACCTATCTGGAGCTGGGGCATTCCCTGGAGGCCACGGCACGCGAACTGTTCGTCCATGCCAACACAGTGCGCTACCGTTTGAAGCGTGTCTGCGACGTGACAGGCTGGGATCCGCTCCTCCCAAGGGAAGCTTTTGTCCTCCAAACTGCCCTGGTGGTAGGCCGGCTTTCAGCCCAACCGAAAGCCGCTCCCGAACGTCATACGTCGCGTTCACAGAACTGAACCGTTGTAGACTTCCTACAAACTGACCCAGTGAGCTTGGTGTACCAAAACACCAGTGGATCACGTGGCAATTTGGAAAGCTGGATACGTGCTTGCAATCGTCTGCCCTGGACAGGGCTCCCAGACCCCCGGATTTTTGGCCCCTTGGCTGGAACTCCCCTCCGTCGAAGGCCAACTGGCCAACCTGAGCGAGATCGCAGGCATTGACCTCAAGGCCCACGGCACCACCTCGGATGAAGAAACCATCAAGGACACTGCGGTGGCCCAGCCGCTGATTGTTGCGGCAGGGCTGGTAGCTGCCACGTCTCTTTTTGACGTCGAGCTCAGCACCCTTCCCGTGATCCTCGCTGGCCACTCCGTCGGTGAGATCACGGCTTCTGCCTTGGCCGGCGTCCTCACGGAAGCTGAAGCCATGACCTTCGTGCGGGAACGCGCCAACAGCATGGCCGCCGCAGCCGCTGTCACCCCCACCGGCATGAGTGCTGTGGTGGGCGGCGATCCCGCTGAGGTACTGGCAGCCATCGAAGCCGCCGGGGCAACGCCCGCGAACGTCAATGGCGCCGGACAGACAGTGGCAGCAGGAACCTTCGACCAGCTCAAGGCATTGGCAGAGAATCCGCCGGCGAAGGCACGCGTGATCCCCCTCAAGGTTGCGGGAGCATTCCACACCTCCCATATGGCTCCGGCCGTCAGCGCGCTTGAGTCCCTCAAACCGTCGCTTTCACCGCAGAACCCGGCCGTTCCCTTGCTGTCCAACTACGACGGCAAGGAAGTCACTGCCGGACCTGCCGCCGTCGACAGCCTGATCGCCCAGGTTTCCCGTCCCGTCCGCTGGGACAAATGCATGGAAACGCTCGTCGGCCGTGGTGTCACCGGCGTGATCGAGCTGGCCCCTGCCGGCACCCTCGCGGGACTCGCCAAGCGCGGCATGCCCGGCGTCAAGACCGTTGCCGTCAAAACCCCGGATGACCTGTCCGCGGCTCTCGCCCTCTTCGCAGAATTGGAGGGACAGGCATGAGCACTCCCGTGTTGAACAAGGCTGTTGTCAACGAGAATGCCCGTATCCTGGGCATCGGCGCCTACCGCCCCGATGTCATTGTTACCAACGACGACGTCTGCCAGTGGATCGACTCCTCCGACGAGTGGATCCGCCAGCGCACCGGCATCATCACCCGCCACCGTGCTGCTGCTGACATCAGCGTCATTGACATGGCTGAAGGCGCCGCACGCGAAGCGTTGCAGCAGGCTGGAATCGAAGCGTCCCAACTGGGCGCCGTAATCGTGTCCACCGTGACGCACCCTTACGCTACGCCGTCGGCTGCCGCTGCGCTCACCGAACGTTTGGGCGCGACGCCGGCACCCGCCTTCGATATCTCGGCCGCCTGTGCCGGGTACTGCTATGGCGTGGCCCAGGCCGATGCCCTGGTTCGTTCCGGCGCAGCACAATACGTCCTGGTTGTTGGCGCGGAGAAGCTTTCCGATGTCATCGACAACCACGAACGCACCATCTCGTTCCTCCTTGGCGACGGCGCAGGTGCTGTGGTGGTTGGCCCGTCCGACACTCCTGGCATCGGCCCCTCCGTCTGGGGCTCAGACGGCAGCAAGTGGGACGCCATCGGCATGACCCACTCCCTCGAGGACGTCAAGAAGCTGGGCGAGTCCGCCCGGCACTCCGATGAAATCGACGATCCCGCCATTCTTTCGGCAACACAGGATGTTTGGCCCACCCTGCGGCAGGACGGTCAGACCGTGTTCCGCTGGGCCGTGTGGGAGATGGCCAAGGTTGCCCAGCAGGCACTGGACGCCGCCGGAATTGAAGCAAGCGACCTCGCTGCCTTCGTTCCGCACCAGGCAAACATGCGGATCATCGACGAGATGGTCAAGAAGCTCAAGCTTCCCGAATCCGTTGTCATCGGCCGCGACATCGCCCAAGCGGGCAATACCTCCGCGGCGTCGATCCCGCTGGCAACGCACCGCCTGCTTCAGGAAAACCCTGAACTGAGCGGCGGCCTGGCCCTGCAGATCGGGTTCGGCGCCGGTCTGGTCTTCGGCGCCCAGGTAGTGGTCCTGCCGTAGACCGGGACTCGTCCCGGCTACCACCAGCCAACTGAATACGACTTACAAACCCAAACCGTAAACCGCGGTTTGCCCCCTTTCCGGCAGTAGCCGGTACAACAAGAAAAGGAGCCAACAATGGCTAGCAACGAAGAAATCCTGGCCGGCCTGGCTGAAATCGTCAACGAAGAGACGGGCCTCGCCACCGAAGCCGTAGAGCTCGACAAGTCCTTCACCGAGGACCTGGACATCGACTCCATCTCCATGATGACCATCGTCGTCAACGCTGAAGAGAAGTTCGGCGTCCGCATTCCGGACGAAGAGGTCAAGAACCTCAAGACCGTCGGCGACGCCGTCAGCTTCATCGCCAACGCACAGGCCTAGTCCTGACACCAGCTGTGCCGGGCCGGGATTATCGTCCTTGCGCCCGGCACAGCCGCAATACCACCCAAAGATTTTTTTGCCTCCCCTTGTGAAAGCTGCAGGAGGGATGGCTGATCCGACAGAGAGTGATCGCATGGCACGCAAAGTAGTCATAACCGGTCTGGGGGCCACCACTCCCATCGGCGGCGACGTACCCACAATGTGGCAGAACGCGCTGAAAGGGGTCTCCGGCGCCCGCACGCTCGAAGACGAGTGGGTGGCCAAATACGACCTCCCCGTTCACTTTGCTGCCCGGTGCTCCACGCCGGCACTTGAGGTTCTGAACCGCGTCGAGGCCAAGCGCATGGACCCATCCACGCAGTTTGGTGTCATCGCCGCACGTGAAGCCTGGTCCGACTCCGGTATCGAAGAGATAGACCACGACCGTCTGGCAGTAGCCTTCGCCACGGGCATCGGCGGTGTTTGGACCCTCCTGGATGCTTGGGACACGCTCAGGGACAAGGGCCCGCGCCGGGTCCTGCCCATGACCGTTCCCATGCTCATGCCCAACGGCGTGGCCGCAGCGGTCAGCCTCGACCTCGGCGCCCGCGCCGGAGCGCACACCCCCGTTTCGGCGTGTGCGTCCGGCACCGAAGCCCTCCACCTCGGCCTGGACCTGATCCGCTCCGGCAAAGCAGACGTCGTTGTGTGCGGTGGCGCTGAAGCTGCCATCCACCCGATGCCGTTGGCCGCGTTCTCCTCCATGCAGGCATTGTCCCGCCGCAACGACGAGCCGGAGCGTGCCTCCCGCCCGTACGACACCGACCGCGACGGTTTCGTCATGGGTGAAGGTGCCGGCGCACTGGTCCTTGAGGCCGAGGAACACGCCATTGCCCGTGGCGCCCGGATCTATGCCGAACTGGCCGGAACGTCCGTCACAGCGGATGCTTACCACATCACCGCACCGGACCCCGAAGGCCTTGGTGCTACCCGCGCTCTGAAGGCGGCAATGTTCGATGGCCGCATCCAGGCCGAGGACGTGGTCCACGTCAACGCACATGCCACGTCGACTCCTGTCGGTGACAAGCCCGAGTACACGGCGCTGCGTGCTGCTCTGGGGACCCACGTAGACAACGTGGCGGTCTCTGCCACCAAGTCGCAGATGGGCCACCTCCTGGGCGCTTCAGGGGCCGTTGAAGCAGTATTGACCGTGCTGGCGGTCTACGAGCGCAAGGCCCCAGTGACCATCAACCTCGAAAACCAGGATCCCGAGATCCCCCTCGACGTCGTGACGTCCGTCCGCGATCTTCCCAGCGGCGACATCGTGGCACTGAGCAACTCCTTCGGCTTCGGCGGACACAACGCCGTCATTGCGGTCAGGAACGTCTGACCGCACTTGGAGCACGCTCCTTTATCGAAGCTTGGTTGAAACATGAGAAGGGCCCCACCACCAGGTGGGGCCCTTCTCACTGCTATGGAAGACGCTGCTTCTTGTTGGATGCGGCCGGCGGACTTTGTGCGGTCCGCTTACCTGGTGCTGCTCCGCTAACCGACCTGGTGCAACCAGCGAACCGGAGCGCCCTCTGCTGCATGCCGGAAGGGTTCGAGTTCCTCGTCCCACGCCTCACCCAGCGCCAGGGACAACTCGTGGTAGACAGCTGAGGGGTCACCTGCACCTGATTCATAGGCATAGCGGATGCGGTCCTCGGTAACCATGATGTTGCCATGGACGTCGGTGACGGCATGGAAAATTCCAAGCTCCGGGGTGTGGGACCAACGGGCTCCGTCCACTCCCTGGCTCGGTTCTTCGGTGACCTCATAACGCAAGTGGGCCCAGCCCCGAAGGGCCGACGCCAACTGCGCCCCCGTGCCGGGCGTTCCCGTCCACGACAACTCCGCCCGGAACATTCCAGGCGCAGCAGGTTGAGGGGTCCACTCAAGATCGGTCCGCTTGTCCACGACCGATCCAATGGCCCACTCAACGTGCGGGCAAAGTGCCGTAGGGGCCGAGTGCACAAACAGGACACCGCGGGTTGTTGCAACAGACATTCCATCCTCCATAGCTGTAGGTACGTCTTCCCCAACGACCTCTGCCTGGATGTTTGCTGTTGCTGCCGGATGCCATGAAAACTCTGTGGGCCCTGACAGGCTATTCAGTTATGTGAAGTGCTACTGACGATCTTGGCATAAGGATAACCCTCAACTGTGAATTGAAGGTTTCCCCGTGGTGCTCTTATTTTGCCGTACGGCGCCGGTTTCCGCCAGTGCGGCTCATGAGCGGTCCTGCTCAAGCCCTGGGGTGCGCCTGCTGATAGCTTTTCCTCAGCCGGTCCACGGACACATGGGTATAAATCTGCGTGGTCGCCAGGCTGCTGTGTCCTAGAATTTCCTGGACGGCGCGCAGGTCCGCTCCCCCGTCCAAAAGGTGGGTTGCCGCGCTGTGCCTGAGCGCATGCGGTCCCGTGGCCGACGTATCGCCCAAAGCTTGCAGCAACTCGCTGACAACGGCCCGGATCTGGCGTGGATCAACCCGGTTGCCCCGTACGCCCAAAAAGAGGGCCGGTCCGCTGCTGGGGGTGACCACTGCAGGACGTCCCCGACGAAGCCAGTCATCGACTGCCACAGCTGCCGGGACCCCATACGGGACAGTCCGCTCCTTGTTTCCCTTGCCCAGGACCCGGAGAGTCCGCCGGTCCGGGTCGAGGTCATCAATATCCAGGCCGGCAAGTTCTCCAACGCGAACTCCGGTGGCGTACAGGAGCTCCACCATGGCCCGGTTGCGAACAGCCATGGGGCCTCCTTCTGAGGCTGCCGTATTCAGGTCATCCACCATCCGGGTTACCTGCTGCTGCTGAAGGACTCCTGGCAGAGATTTGTCCCGTTTGGGTGCCTGAAGCCGGATCGCCGGGTCTGTGGCAATGAGTTCCTCCCGCAGGGCCCAGGCGGTGAAAGACCTGGCCGTGGCAGCCCGGCGGGCCAGGGTCGCCCGGGCCATGCCCGCTTCACTTTGCGCACCCAGCCAGCGACGCAGGGAACCCAGCTCGAGCTGGCCGAGCTCTTCGATACCTTCCTGCACGGCAAAACCGAGGAGGCTCTCCACATCTGCAAGATAAGCACGCACAGTGTGCGCCGACCTCGCCCGTTCACCCTCCAGGTAGCGGCGAAAGCCAGCAAGGGCGCTGAGCATCGATGATGGCAGTGATTGTCCGTTCACACGTCCCACTGTGCCAGCATCGGGCACCAACAGGTCGGATCAACATGTTTCCAATCCTGCTCAGGTGTTTTTGGCCCGTTTCCAGGCGCCACGTTCCGAGCTGGCCAATCCCATGAGTCCCAGCCGACCGAGGCCTGCACGCACAGCATCCGGGCTCAGGCCCGCCACCACGGTCAGCTTCTCCACTGAACTGGTGGATCGGAGGGGCAGAGCATCCAGAAGAATGAGATCTTCCAGCGACAAGCCATCGTGCACTGACGTGTCGGCGCTTTTTTCCTCACTGGTGGATTCTCCGATCGCCCCGGCCAGTTCTGCAATCTCGCCCACGTCAGTGACGCAGACAGCTCCTCCGTCCCGCAGCAGGCGGTGGCAACCTGCCGAGTTGGCGCTGTGAATGGATCCCGGAACTGTCGCAACAACCCTGCCGATCGATTCAGCATGATGAGCAGTGTTAAGTGCACCGGAGCGCCAACGAGCCTCCACCACGACGGTGACGGATGCCAGCGCGGCAATGATCCTGTTCCGCTGCAGGAACCGGTACCGGGTAGGGGCTGACCCAGGCGGCACCTCCGAGATGACAGCCCCCTGGGTGGCGACAGCCCGAAGCAGGTCCTCGTTGCCGGAGGGGTAGAAGCGGTCCACACCGCCGGCCATCACGGCAATGGTGGGCAGCCCGGCTCCCCCACCACTGAGCGCCCCACGGTGCGCATGGGCATCGATGCCATAGGCCCCTCCGGAGATCACCGCGTAGCCACGCTGCGCCAAGCCATACGCGAAATCTCCCGTAACGGACGCACCATAACTCGTACTGTCTCTTGACCCCACCAAGGCAATGGTTCGACCCAAGGGCGGCAGCGGCTGCTCCTGGCCCCGCCACCACAAACAGAGCGGTTCCTGGAGTCCAAGGTCCTCCAGTTGCTCCGGCCATAACTCATCCCCGGGAATGATCAAGCGCCCACCCAGGCGACGCATGGTTTCAAGGTCGCGTTCCGGGGCGAGGTCACCAACGCGCGGCGCCCATCTCCGGAGAGTAGCCGGGAGCCCCACCCACGTGGACGGTCCCCCGGCCTCAACCAGCAGGGCGGACACCTCCTGCTCCACGGTGGGACCTGTCGCCAGTTCCCCGGTGGCCACGCCCAGGGCATCAACCGCCCCGAGAGCCCGTACCAAGGCGAGCCCCACGGAGTCCTGCGGCTCCATGAGCCGGGCAAGTGCTGCCCGCGCAATCCGTTCTTTGTCCTGCATCCCCATTGCTGCCACTGGATTGCTTCCCTTCGATTCAATGTCTGTCATGTCGCACCCGCCGCTTGTCGCAGCACGAGCGCCTGGCCGATGTGGTCAACATCCGGTGTCCCGCCGTGTCCCAGGTCGGCGAGCGTCCATGCCAACCGAAGGACGCGATCGTAACCGCGGGCAGTCAACGTGCCTCGTTCCAATGCGGTGTCCAGGATCCGGGTGGTCCCCGACGACAGCCTTAGTTCGCCTCGCAAGGTGCGTCCTGGAACTTGAGAGTTCGTTTCAAGCCCCAATTCCCGCAGCCGATCCAACTGGGCTTCCCTCGCTGTCAATACCCGGGCCGCTACAGCGCCTGTGTCCTCTTCCCGTCCTGCTTGACCGAAATCCGCCAAGGAGACCCGTTCAACCTGGAGCTGGATGTCTACCCGGTCCAGCAGCGGGCCCGACATCCTCCCGAAGTACCGCCGCCGCATCATGGCAGTACATGTGCAGTCCATACCCTTGCCTGACGCCTTCCCGCACGGGCAAGGGTTGGCAGCAAGGATGAGTTGGAAACGGGCTGGGTATGCCGCCGTTCCTGCCGAGCGGTGAATGACCAGTTCCCCACTCTCCAGCGGCTGCCGGAGCGCATCGAGCACTCGGCGCTCATACTCCGGGGCTTCGTCCAGGAACAACACACCGCGATGCGCCCGGGAGGCAGCACCCGGGCGCGGGAGCCCGGATCCACCGCCAATGATGGCCGCAGCTGTGGCACTGTGATGCGGGTTCTCGAAAGGCGGCCTACGGATCAGCCGAACGGCCGATGATTGCACGGCGGCCAACGAATGGATGGCCGTCACCTCCATCGCAGCGTTATCTGCCAAATCCGGGAGCAGTCCGGGCAGACGCTCCGCCAGCATTGTTTTTCCAGCACCCGGCGGCCCTGTCAGCAACATGTGGTGGCCGCCGGCGGCGGCGACTTCAAGGGCCCGGCGCGCCTCGCCTTGGCCCGACACGTCGCAGAGGTCCGGCACCATGGCATGGTCGCCGTCGTCGTCGTCAGGGACGCAGCAGTCCCCGGGGTCGTAGTCGAGGGCCAACTCCTTGGGGTCGGCCCCGAAGTCGAACGCAAGCCTGGCGAGCGTCTTGTACCCGCGGACGTTCGCCCCCGGTACCAAGGAAGCCTCCGCGGCGTTTGAGTCAGCTACCACGATGTCCGGATAGCCAGCCTGAACGGCCGCCATCACCGCCGGCAGAATGCCCCGGACCGGCCGCAACCGACCGTCCAAGCCCAGTTCCGCGATGAAG
Source organism: Arthrobacter sp. YN (assembly GCF_002224285.1). Lineage (GTDB taxonomy): Bacteria > Actinomycetota > Actinomycetes > Actinomycetales > Micrococcaceae > Arthrobacter. The sequence continues at coordinate 3,131,559 of NZ_CP022436.1, forward strand.
ACCGTCCCGCCGATGGAACGGACGTCGTTGGCTGCGCAAAGAACCGCCATGGTGATCGCCAGGTCAAAGCCGGAGCCCCGTTTTGGGAGGGACGCCGGAATCAGGTTGGCTGTGATCTTTCGCCGGCTCAGCGGTATCCCGGAGTTTTGGGCAGCCGACCGGATTCGTTCCTTGGCTTCATTCAGTGCAGCGTCCGGCAGGCCCAGAATGACAAAGTTCGGAAGCGTCTGGCCGATATCGGCTTCAACCTCCACGATGTAGCCGTTGAGGCCCACCAGGGCAACGCAGTAGCTGCGCCCCACCCCCATTCAGCCCACACCCCGCAGGTGGTCAAGCTCAGGCTCGCCCACGCCGTCGTCGATGACCGACACGACGTCGACGCGTCTGCGGGGTGCCTTCAGCTCATGTTCCCGGCACCACCATGAAGCCAAGCGGTGGAGCCGGGCCAACTTGGCAGTCCCCACCGCTTCAAAAGGATGCCCGTAGGCAAGGCTCCGGCGGGTTTTGACTTCAGCCACCACCAGGGTGTCTCCGTCGATCGCGACGATGTCGATTTCACCGTCTGCGCATCGCCAATTACGATCGAGGATCCGCATCCCCTGGTTTTCCAGAAAACCGGCCGCCAGGGCCTCGCCGCTCCGGCCCAGCAGGTCTTTTGCTCTCATGACCATCACCTCCGCTTACCAGCTTTCCGGCTGGCGGCGGTGGGCGGCAGGGGCTCACGATGCTATGTGGGTAAACCCTCCTGGATCACTGCTGTGGAGGAAGAGTCAGAAGCTAGTTTCCGAGATCGCCCAAGTCTCCGAGCCCGCCATCCTTGGGCAAGGACAGGTCTTCACTGCGGGGCAGTTCTTCAACATTGACGTCCTTGAACGTGATCACGCGGACGTTCTTCACGAAACGGGCTGAGCGGTAAACATCCCATACCCAGGCATCCTGCAGGGTCAGGTCGAAGTAGACTTCACCGTCCGCGCTGCGTGCCTGTAAATCCACATGATTGGCCAGGTAGAACCGTCGTTCAGTTTCCACGACGTAGCTGAACAGACCGACAACATCCCTGTACTCGCGGTAGAGCTGCAGCTCCATGTCGGTTTCATAGTTCTCAAGGTCCTCGGCACTCATAGTTCCATCTTGCACTATCTGCCGGGCGGCACGCGCCACAGTCAGCGCCACACGGTCCCCGCCCCCAAGCCACAGCAGAGCCGCAGCACTGTGCGGTGTGCCGTCAGCCGGCGTCAGGCCCCGTCAGGTTCCAACTGGTCCGGTGGTAGGCGCTGGGCCCCTGGAGCCGGATCACATCCCTGTGGGCGGAGGTGGCATATCCCTTGTTCTCGTTCCACCCGTAGGCAGGGACCTCCGAATGGAGGTCAACCATGATGCGGTCACGGGCCACTTTGGCCAGGACGCTGGCGGCGGCAACGCTGAGGCAGCTCATGTCTGCTTTGACACGGGTATGTACGGGAGCCTCGCACCAAGGTCCCGGTGTGGGCTCGTCAAAGAGGGAAGCCTGAACATCCGGGGAGAGCCAGTTGTGGCTGCCATCCAGGAGGACGACGTCGGGCGTGGTTCCGCCGGCCAGGATCTCCAGCCACGCACGCGTCCCTGCCAGGCGCAAGGCGGCAATAATGCCAATGTCATCAATTTCCCTGGACGAGGCGTGCCCTACGGCGGAGGCAACCGCCCATTCGCGGACCAAGGGTTCCAGCCTGTCACGGTCCTCGGGCTTGAGAAGTTTGCTGTCCCGCACATCGGCCAACAAGCCATGATCCTCGAGGTTGACCACAGCAATCCCTACACTGACGGGTCCTGCCAGGGCGCCACGGCCCACCTCATCCACACCGGCCAGCAACCGCACGCCGGGCGTCAGGAAGGACCGCTCCACGTCAAGGGTGGGGAAACCCACAGGGCTCTTGGCCTTGGTGGTGGGCTTGGCCTTCTTCTTGGTCTTGGCCGGGACTTTGACCTGAGTCTTGCCCGTGGGGCCGGCAGCCGTTGTTGCCATTACTTTGCCGGGATGCTTTCGGGGACATCACGGAAGACGTCCGGAAAGTTGTCGAGGTAGGTCCAGCGATTGACGGGCCAGGCTATGACAGTGGCCCTGCCCTCAATGTCTTCAATGTTGATGAAGCCGCCGTTGCTCTCCTGGTGGGCCCGTGAGTCCGCGGAATGATTGCGGTTATCGCCCATCACCCACACCTTGCCCTCCGGAACAACGATGTCGAAGGCATTCGGCTGCGGTATCTCCGCCGGGTTGATGTACGTCTCATCCAACGGCACACCATTAATACTGACACGACCCTGGGCATCGCAGCAGGAAACCCGGTCCCCGGGAAGCCCGATGACACGCTTGACGAGGTGCTGCTCATTGTCGTCGGCAGCCAACCCCACAAACTCCAGCGCGTCCCCCACCCAGTCCATGGGGCCGGCCGGCTCTTTGGCCACCGGCGTCAGCCAGTTCTGGGAGTCCTTGAACACCACAACATCGCCACGTTGCAGGGCGAAAGGTTCAGGAACCAGGAGGTTGATGAAGATGCGGTCGTTGACGTCCAGGGTACTTTCCATGGATTCCGACGGAATGTAGAACGCCCGGAAAAGAAAAGTCTTGAGCAGGAAGGACAGCACCAAGGCGATGGCCACCACGGTCACAATCTCTTTGACCCAGACAAGCACAGGGTTTTTGCGGGGCTTCTCCACTGCGTGGGCACCGCCCGTGGATTCACGGGCGCCTGGATTGCCGTTGTCGCCAGCAGAGCCGGCAGAGCCGGCAGTGCCGGCAACACTTGACGCGTCGTCGGGTTGGCGCGAAGCATCCACCCCGGCGGCAGGTGCCGTTCCGTCCGAGACCCGGGCGTCGTCGTCGTACCGCTCGGGATTCTCTGGAGCTTTGTCCGGCATCTACTGTCCGTTCTTCGATGTTTCGGCCTGCGTAGAGCGAGGCATCTCTGCAAATCTATCAAGTGGCCAGATGATCTGGACCGGTCGTCCGATCACGCGTTCCACAGGAACCATGCCGCCACCCGGTGCACCCAGCAGTCCCCGGGAGTCCGCAGAGCGAGAGCGATGGTCGCCCATCAGCCACAGGCGGCCCTCGGGTACCACGACGTCGAATTTTTGCTTGCTGGGTTCATCCCCTGGATACACATAGGGTTCCTCAACCGGCTGGCCGTTGACTGTGAGGTAGCCGCTGGAATCGCAGCATTGGACCCGGTCCCCTGCAACGCCGATGACCCGCTTGACATAGGTGGTGTCACTGCCGGTCAGTCCAAACCACTGGCTTGCAGCCGAGACGGCGTCAACAAAAGGGCCTTGGCCGCTGCTCAGCGGAGCGAACGAGCCACGGCCGTCGAAGACCACGATGTCACCGCGGCGGATCGGCTCGGAGGTAAAGGCTGTCCGTGACACCAGGATCCTGTCCCCTGCCCCGAGGAGGGGTTCCATGGATTCGGACGGGATGTAGTAAACGTCCAGCCACAAGGACCGGACCAGTCCGCTGATGGCTACAGCGAGGACCAGCGCCAGGAAAACAAAACGCCAGCCCTGTTTCCGGGGCTGGCGTTCTGATGTGTCCATGACTCGTATCCCTGTTGCGTTGCGGATTGCTCCGGAACAACCGGGCACGAATCCTGGACCCGTTTACATAAGTCGCAGGACTTACTTGGCGAAGTCGCGCTTTTCCTTGATCTTCGCAGCCTTACCGCGCAGTGCGCGCATGTAGTAAAGCTTGGCGCGGCGGACGTCACCCTTGGTGACGACCTCGATCTTGTCGATGATCGGGGAGTGTACCGGGAAGGTACGCTCTACGCCGACACCGAAGGAAACCTTGCGCACGGTGAAGGTTTCGCGAACGCCGTCACCCTGGCGGCCCAGGACGAAGCCCTGGAATACCTGGACACGGGAGTTCTTGCCTTCGATGATGTTGACGTGAACCTTGAGGGTGTCACCCGCGCGGAACTCAGGAACATCGTTACGCAGCGAGGCTGCATCTACGCTATCGAGGATATGCATTAATCCACTCCTGGTGAACGCCACAGGTCATTCACTTTGGGTTACGGCAGACAAGCCCGGGGCACGAATGGCCGCCGGAAATCTCCGCCGAAGTTTCTTAGTGTCCGGCTCCGCCACTGATTGGCGCGGCCGGGTTGTCCGACTGTTGGCTGAACTCCCCCTGTGGCAGGTGTCAGCCCAGTAGACACAAGGGTTAATTCTGCCATATGCGCTGCCATCGGGCCAACTATCAGGACTGTTGAACGTCCGACGGCGCCAGCGGACCTCAGATTGCGGCGTCGCCACCGGGCCGGGGACGCAAGCGACCGTCGACGACGTCGTACCCGAGGTCAGCGAGGGCGTTGCGGTCAGCGCGGCTCAAGGCACCGGCGTCGAATGCTTCCAAAAGGTCCGGCCGGCGCTCTGCGGTCCGCCGGAATTGCTCGTGGCGCCGCCATTGGGCGATCTTTCCGTGGTTGCCGCTCAGCAGGACAGCAGGGACGTCATGGTCGCGCCACGCGGACGGCTTGGTGTAGACGGGGTACTCCAGGAGGCCGTCCGAATGGGACTCTTCCACCAGGGATTCAGGGTTTCCCACCACGCCGGGAAGGAGCCGGCCGATGGCCTCGACAATGGCCAGCACGGCAACTTCGCCGCCGTTGAGCACGTAATCACCGAGGCTGACGGGCCGGACAGTGAAGTGGTCCTGCGCCCAGTCGATGACGCGTTCGTCAATGCCTTCATACCGTCCACAGGCGAAGACAAGCTGCTCTTCCTCGGCGAGCTCATAGGCGAGGGCCTGGTTGAACCGCTCCCCCGCCGGCGACGGAACAATAAGTACCGGCTTGGAGTCTTCGCGGCCACCGGCCACTGATTCGAGGGCCTGGGCCCACGGTTCCGGCTTCATCACCATCCCTGCGCCGCCACCATAGGGCGTGTCGTCCACAGTTCTGTGCTTGTCCGTGGTGAACGCGCGCAAGTCGTGGACGTTGAGTTCCAGCAGACCGTCCTGGCGGGCTTTCCCTATGAGCGAAAGCTCCAACGGTGCAAGGTACTCCGGGAAGATGCTGACAACATCAATCCTCATTCAGGCTTCATCCCCCGCGCCGTCCTTGGGCTCCTCGGATGAGTCGTCGTTGACCTCGAAGAGGCCGGCCGGCGGGGTGATCAGGATGTACCCGTCCTCGACATTGACCTCGGGAACGATCTCCTCGACGAAGGGAACCAGGATTTCCTTGCCGTCGTCCGTCTTGACCATCAGCAGGTCCTGGACGGGCATGGTATTGAGGGCGGCCACCTTGCCAACAACCTGCGAACCAACCCGCGCCTCGAGGCCGACCAGTTCGTGCTCGTACCAGCCTTCGTCGTCGTCTTCGTCGTCAAGCTCTTCGGTCTCGATGAAGAGCTTCGCCCCACGGATGACTTCCGCTTCGTTGCGGTCGGCGATCTCGTCGAAGCCCAGCAGCAGGATGTCCTTGTTCCACCGGGCACTGCGGATGGTCAACGGGCCAGCCGATGCCGGTTCCACAATGAACTCGGTTCCTGCGACGAATCGCTCGGAAGGGGCGTCGGTGAGTACCTGGACGGTCACCTCGCCGCGGATGCCATGGGGTTTGCCGATCCGGGCCACCTGGAGCTGCATGGGTTCCTCTGAATTCTTGTGTACCGCGCCGCCGGGCAGCCACGGTGATGAAATGGTGGATAAAGCAATCCGGCCCCTCCACCATATTCGGTGAAGGGGCCGGACCTAAGACAAGCAGTGCTGAGCGCGTTACCGGCGGCGGTCGGTGTCGACGACGTCGACCCTGACCTGCTCGCCACCAGCCAAAGCTGCAACCACTGTGCGCAATGCGCGTGCGGTGCGTCCTTGGCGGCCGATCACCCGTCCGAGGTCCTCCTGGTGAACACGCACCTCAAGGGATTCCCCGCGGCGGTTGTTCTTGGCACTGACCTTGACATCCTCAGGGCTGTCAACGATCCCACGGACCAAGTGCTCGAGCGCTTCTGCCAGCAACTTACTCAGCCTCGGTGGTCTCTGCTTCAGCCTCGGCCGGAGCTTCTGCTTCGTCCTTCTTGGCCTTCTTGGTGATGGCTTCCGGAATGATGACGGAACCCTTCTCCGGTGCTACGAAGGCTTCCTTCGGAGCTTTGGTCTTCAGGGTGCCTTCCTGGCCCGGGAGGCCCTTGAACTTCTGCCAGTCACCGGTGATCTTGAGGATCGCAGCAACCTGCTCGGTCGGCTGGGCGCCAACGGAAAGCCAGTACTGGGCGCGCTCGGAAGCGACCTCGATGTACGACGGCTCTTCGGTGGGGTGGTACTTGCCGATTTCTTCAATGGCACGGCCATCGCGCTTGGCGCGGGCATCCATGACGACAATGCGGTAGTACGGTGCGCGCATCTTACCGAAGCGCTTAAGGCGAATCTTTACGGCCACTTTTGTGGTCACTCCTGTTTCTGAAACGAGGTGAACCCGACGTTCTGCACCCGTGGGGCGGGCCATACTGGACGGTTCGAAGGACAAGATACGAGCACGGAGAGAGGGGCCGCACCGATCGAGTACCTGTCTATTGTGCCAGATGCCCGGAGCAAATACGACTTACGCCACGTGGGCCCGTGTGTTGTTGCTCACCCGCAGGGATGCAAAGTGCGCCCACAACCGGGCGGGGGTGCTATTCGGACCAGACGTAGAGTCCGGAGCGCTCCGCCTTTTCAACATCGGTTGCCAAGGCAGCCAACTGCTGGACGTACTGGCGGGATTGGTCCGCATCGAAGGGCATGTCGTCCTGTGCAGCCCAGGCGGCAGCAACGTCATCGAGGACATTTGCCTCGCCTTCGCTCTCGTACGTCAACAGCTCGGCCAGTGCCCGCACCATGGCTTCGGGGACACCCAGAAGTGCATCACTGGTGACATCAACCAGGGCAAGTTCGTAGTCAGCACCGGCTGCGTGGACCGCCTGCCCGGCAAGGTCACCCAACTGCTCCACTTCGAAATCGGTAATGCCGTCAATCCTGACGGCGGGGCCGGCGACATCCGCGCCCTTATCCAGGGCCGCTGCCCTCTTGAGCGCTTCATCGTGGGTGGCTACAAAAATTTCGGCAAAGCCCATGGAAAGTACTCTCATTCCTTCGTGCTGACGGGGCGGCGGCACAAAACCCGATTGGTTCCGTGCCGTCACTGCCCAGCCTAGTGCAGGAGTGGGCAGGGCAGCGGGTGGGTGCCCGCGCAGCAGGAGTGGCGCTGCTTAGCGAACGGCGACCCGCAGTTTGTTCCGCCACGGATCTTCGAACTGAAGTTCGGCGCCGGTGTGGTGGTTCTGCACCCCCGCGATCTTCAAGCGATCCGCCAGTGCCGCTACGTCGTCGGCGTTGGGGACCTCAATGAGCACTTCCCCCAGGCCCAGCGTGTCCTTGCGGGGCCCGGCGCCACGGCTGTTCCACACGTTCATGGCCATGTGGTGGTGGTAGCCGCCGGCGGAAACGAACAACGCCTGGCCATGCCAGCCCGCTGTCCGCTCAAAGCCCAGGGTTTCCACGTAGAAGTGCTGGGCGGTTGCGACGTCACCCACTTGCAGGTGGACGTGTCCGATTCCGGCCGCCGCCCCGCGCTGTCCGGTCACCGCGGCTTCGCTCAGGTGCTGCTGGAGGAATCGCTGCGGAGGCAAGGCAACATTGTCCATCACCACATTTTTGCCATCCCACTGCCAGAGTTCACGCGGCTTGTCGTAGTAGAGCTCAATGCCATTGCCTTCAGGATCGGTAAAGTAGAACGCTTCGCTGACCAGATGGTCGGCGCTGCCCGCGAACGCGCGGGGCTCGTACTCGGCGGCGGTGGCGATGGTGGCAGCCAATGAAGGCTGGTCGTGGAACAGAATGGCCGTGTGGAACAGGCCGGCCTCCCCGCGGCCTGGAATCTGGAGCCCGGAGGCCGGAGCAAGGTGCACCACGGGCTTTCCGACCCGCCCCAGATAGAGCCCGCCATCCTGCTCGGCGACGACGTCGAGGCCAAGGGCACGCTGATAGTAGTCGCTCATGACCGTCATGTCGCCGACCTTGAGCATGACGGTGCCCATGGTCAGTTCGGCAGGCAGAAGATCCTGGCTGAGTGGTGTGGTCATGTGAAGCTCCCGGGTTCGAGGTGCCGCTCATCAGCACCTTTCTACTTCTCTAAATTACTTGAAGCTTCAATTTATTCCTAACCGACCAAGGAACCGCGCAGAACGATGTGCCGGAGGTGGGAAACAGTCTCCAGCTGTGTCCTGGGATCCCCGGAACACAGCACGACGTCGGCACTGGCCCCTTCGCTGATGCCCTCGGCTCCCAGCCACTCCCGGGCGCGCCACGCCGCGGCGTCCAAGACCGCGGCCGGCGGCAGGCCGGCGTCGTGCAGCTCCTTCATTTCGTCGGCGATCCTGCCGTGCTTGATCACGCTGCCGGCGTCCGTGCCCGCATAAATGGCCACACCGGCCTCGAAGGCCTCCAGCACACGCTCGCGCCGCCCCTCCCAAAGCCGCACCATGTGGTCCGCATAGTCAGGAAACTTCAGGGCAGCCTGGGCAGCAATGTCCGGGAAAGTCGCGATGTTGACCAAAGTGGGAACGATCGGCACGGACTGCTCCACCAAGCGCGGAATGTGTCGCGGCAGCAGGCCCGTGGCATGTTCGATGCAGTCGATGCCGGCATCCAGCATGTCGTCCACTGTGTCCTCGGCAAAGCAATGGGCCGTCACCCGGGCACCTTCATCGTGGGCGGCAGAGATGGCGTCCTTGACGATTTTGGCGGGGAAAGAGGCGGCGAGGTCACCCACGCCACGGTCGATCCAGTCCCCCACCAACTTGACCCACCCGTCTCCATCCCGGGCTTCCTTCCGGACGGTCTCCACGAGTTGGTCGGGTTCGATTTCATGCCCCAAACCGCGGAGGTACCGCCGGCTGCGGGCAATATGCCTACCGGCCCGGATCAGCCGCGGCACGTCCGGACGTTGCTGGACCCAACGGGTGTCACTGGGTGATCCGGCATCCCGGATCAGCAGCGTCCCGGCGTCGAGGTCAGCCTGGGCCTGGGCAAGGGTGGTCTGCTCGTCAACGGCGCCGCCCACTCCCAAACCGATGTGGCAGTGGGCATCAACAAAGCCCGGGAGGACCCAGCCCTCCAGTACGTGGTCCGGTGCCGTCGCGGGGCGCACAAACGTCAAGGTGCCGTCCACGGACCACATCCCGTGGCGCTGGTCGTTCCGAGACACGAGCACCGGTCCGGTGAATTCGATGATCTTGGCCATGGAAAAAGCCTAGTCCGCAGGTCCAGGGAAGTTCAGGGTGTGCAGCCCCGGACTCCATGTGACTGGGAGCCTCCTGGGAGCTGTGGTAGCTTCGTCTACGACCACACGGGGGCCCCTGCAGGGGCTGAGATCGGACTGACGCAGTCTGCGACCGTTGAACCTGTCCGGGTAATGCCGGCGAAGGAAGTGAGTAATCCTTTGAGCACCACCAAAACACAGCACAGCCCTGCCCAAAACCAGTCCGACTCCCGCGCCAAGACGCCGGAATCCGTGACCCAATCGCTGAAATCCCATTCATTGGCCTACCTCGAGGACCCGGACCACGGGATCCGGGTGCCCGTCACAGAAATCGCCTTGGAGCCGTCTCCCAACGGCCAAGCCAACCCGCCGTTCCAGGTGTACCGCACGGCGGGTCCCGGCAGTGATCCCATTGTGGGGCTTGAGCCTTTCCGCGCTCCATGGATCGAAGCCCGCGGTGACACCGTGGCTTACCGCGGACGGGAACGAAACCTGCTGGATGACGGCAAGTCAGCGGTTCGGCGCGGGGCAGCATCAGCGGAGTGGAAGGGCACCCAACCGGTGCCCCGCCGCGCCGTCGAAGGTAAAACCGTCACGCAGATGCACTACGCCAAGCAGGGCACGGTGACTCCCGAGATGCAGTTCGTCGCGCTGCGGGAGAACTGCGACGTTGAGCTGGTCCGCAGCGAGGTTGCCGCAGGACGGGCGATCATTCCGAACAACATCAACCACCCCGAGTCAGAGCCGATGATCATCGGCAAGGCCTTCCTGGTGAAGATCAACGCCAACATCGGCAACTCAGCCGTGACGAGCTCCATCACGGAGGAGGTGGACAAACTGCAGTGGGCCACCCAATGGGGTGCCGATACCGTCATGGATCTCTCCACTGGGGACGACATCCACACCACCCGGGAGTGGATCATCCGCAACTCCCCGGTCCCGATCGGGACGGTCCCCATCTACCAGGCGCTGGAGAAGGTCAACGGCGAGGCGAACAAGCTGACGTGGGAGATTTTCCGGGACACGGTCATCGAACAATGCGAGCAGGGCGTGGACTACATGACCATCCACGCCGGCGTGCTCCTGCGCTATGTGCCGTTGACCGCCAACCGGGTCACGGGAATTGTCTCCCGTGGCGGGTCGATCATGGCGGGTTGGTGCTTGGCGCACCACCAGGAGAACTTCCTCTACACGCACTTTGACGAGCTCTGCGAAATCTTCGCCCAGTACGACGTCGCATTCTCCCTGGGCGACGGCCTGCGCCCGGGTGCAACCGCCGATGCCAACGACGCAGCCCAGTTCGCCGAGTTGGATACCCTCGCCGAGCTGACACAGCGGGCGTGGGACTTCGATGTGCAGGTGATGGTGGAAGGACCTGGCCACGTGCCGTTCCACCTGGTCCGGGAAAATGTGGAACGCCAGCAGGAACTGTGCAAGGGAGCCCCTTTCTACACCCTTGGGCCCTTGGTCACGGATGTCGCTCCTGGTTATGACCACATCACCTCAGCCATCGGCGCCACCGAGATCGCCAGGTACGGCACCGCCATGCTGTGTTACGTGACGCCCAAGGAACATTTGGGCCTTCCCAATAAGGACGACGTCAAGACCGGTGTCATCACGTACAAGATCGCAGCCCACGCCGCCGACCTCGCCAAGGGCCATCCCGGGGCCCACGAGCGAGACGATGCCTTGTCCAAGGCCAGATTCGAGTTCCGTTGGCGTGACCAGTTTGCCCTCTCCCTGGACCCCGTCACAGCAGAAGCCTTCCACGACGAAACGCTGCCGGCAGAACCGGCCAAGACCGCCCATTTCTGTTCCATGTGCGGCCCCAAGTTCTGTTCGATGCGCATCAGCCAGGACATCCGTGACGAATACGGGTCAGAAGAGGCGCAGACAGCCATTGCGGAAATGTACAGCGGCATGCGCGGGAAGAGCCAGGAATTCCTGGCATCGGGCGGAAAGGTCTATTTGCCGGAACTTCAGGTACCCGGCAGCCCGGACACGCTTGAGGCCGGCTCAAGAAGCCTGAACTGACATGGCCCGTCCAACGTCGCCAACAAATGAGCGGATGATGTGATCGCCGTCCACTGAATCCTGGGGCCGGTGTCCTCCCGCAGCAACACGGCGGAGGGCTCCGGTTTCCTGGAGATAACCGGCGATTTCCTCGTACAGGGGTTCCCACCCACCCGTGAGGACCAATGTGGGGACGCCGGGCACGATGTGCAGCGGAGCCTCCCATGGCGGGGCCTGGAGCCTGAGCCTGCGGGCGGAACGCCGCGCTTCGGGAGTATCCAATCCCCCCGTTTCGGCAGAAAACGCCCGGCGGTAGTACTCCCGTTGATAGTCGGCGTCGTTGAGCTGGCTCCGTACATCGAACAGCGGTTCCATCAGGGCACGGTGGGAGGCTGTGGCTGGAAGCTCGGCTGTCAGGGATAAACAAGCAGGCTCAACCAAGCTCAGCGAGTGCACCAGGTCCGGACGTTCGATGGCAGCAAGCATGGCGGAGATGGCGCCTTGCTCGTGCGCAACGACGTGGCCACCACCCGTATCCGCCAAGGCATTGATGACGATGGCAACGTCCGCGGCAACGCTGGATCCCACGGGCTCGGCTGCAGCGTCAAAGCCATGCCGGCGCAGGAACAGCGCATCATAAGCGAGGGCCATGCCGTGCTGTTTCGGCCATGCCGCAGCACCGAAGCTGCCCAGGCCGTGAACGAAGACTACGCGCTGCTTATGCATTGGTTCAGCCTATTCCACGGCCCCGACATCCCAACTGCGACGCGGTTGGGATGTCAGCCACGGCCTATTTGCCGAGGAACTTGTCGAAGCCCTTGGGAAGGTTGAGCGATGAGGGATCGAAGTCTGCCGCCCCCTGGCCGAAAGCCGCGCCCGACGGTGCAGCCGAGGCTGCGTTCGCCCGCTTGGCTTCGGCATCGCGCAACTCCTGTGCCGCTTTGGCAGGGTTACCGGAACGCGCCTTCTTCTTGGGCGCATTCTTGCCGCCCTTGCGGCCTCCGCCTGGCCCTCCAAGGCCGGGCATCCCGGGCATCCCGGGCATGCCGCCGCCCTGGGCAAGTTTCTTCATCATCTTCTGGGCCTGGGCAAAGCGCTCCAGCAGGCCATTGACCTCGGACACGTGGACGCCAGAACCCTTGGCGATACGGGCGCGGCGTGAGCCGTTGATGATCTTGGGAGCGACGCGTTCGTGCGGCGTCATGGACCGGACGATTGCTTCGACGCGGTCGATCTCCTTCTCATCGAAGTTCTCCAGCTGCTGACGGATGTTCTGCGCACCCGGCATCATCATGAGCATCTTCTTCATGGAGCCCATGTTGCGGATCTGCTGCATCTGGGCGAGGAAGTCGTCCAGGGTGAAGTCTTCCTGGTCGGCGAACTTCTTCGCCATCCGGGCGGCTTCGTCCTTGTCCCAGGCCTTCTCAGCTTGTTCGATCAGGGTAAGGACGTCACCCATGTCAAGGATGCGGGAAGCCATGCGGTCCGGGTGGAAGAGCTCGAAGTCGTCCAGGCCTTCACCTGTGGAGGCGAACATCACCGGCTTACCGGTCACGGACGCAACCGACAGCGCGGCACCACCGCGGGCGTCGCCGTCGAGCTTGGACAGGACGATGCCCGTGAAGTTGACGCCTTCATCAAACGCCATCGCCGTATTGACGGCGTCCTGGCCGATCATGGAGTCGATCACGAAGAGAACTTCGTTGGGGATGATGGCCTGGCGGATCCGGCGGGCCTGGTCCATCATCTCGGCGTCGACACCAAGACGGCCGGCGGTATCAACGATCACGACGTCGTGGAGCTTCTGGCGCGCTTCCTCGACGCCGGCCTTCGCGACGGCTACGGGGTCGCCTGCTGGATGCTCGAGCTCGGAGGTGGCACCAGGGTGTGGAGCGAACACCGGGACGCCGGCGCGCTGGCCCACCACTTGGAGCTGGGTGACGGCGTTGGGGCGCTGGAGATCGCAAGCAACCAGCATGGGGCTGTGGCCCTGGGCCTTGAGCCACTTGGACAGCTTGCCGGCGAGGGTGGTCTTACCTGCACCCTGGAGCCCTGCGAGCATGATGATGGTGGGGCCGTTCTTGGCCAGGCGGATCCGGCGGGTCTCGCCACCGAGGATCTCCACGAGTTCCTCGTTGACGATCTTGACGATCTGCTGGCTCGGGTTCAACGCACCCGAAACCTCGGCGCCCAGGGCACGTTCGCGGACGCGGCCGGTGAACTCACGGACCACGGATACTGCAACATCCGCGTCCAGCAGGGCGCGGCGGATCTCCCGGACTGTGGCATCAACATCAGCCTCGGTGAGGCGGCCCTTGCCACGAAGGTTCTTGAAGGTTGCTGTCAACCGGTCAGAGAGTGAATTGAACACGCGCCGTGCACTTCTTTCGATGGTCTGCGAATGGCGGCCAATGCGGCACACCAGAGTCTTGACGATTGCCCCCAGCAAACATGTCTCAACCCAACAAATCTGAATCGACTAGGGGACTCGACTATCTAGGGTACCAAGTCGCACCTGCAAGATGGCATGCTGGCACAGTGACCAGTAAAACAACTGTAAAAACGTTGCTCATCCTCGGCGCGTCCGGGGACCTGACAGGAAGGCTCCTGCTGCCCGGACTCGCCGGACTGCTGGCTTCCGGCAGGGCTCCCGGATTGCGGCTGGTAGGCGCGGGCTCGGACCCCTGGTCTCCGGAACAATGGCGGGAGCGGGTTTCGGGCGCGTTCAACGCGGCCTCGGGCACGGCTGATGATGCCGGCCGGGCGGCACTGGCAACAGTCGCTGACGCCACCGAGTACCACCAGCTTGATGTCACAGCGGACGGTCCCCTGGCGGACCTCCTGGCCAGGCTGCAGGGCCCCGTCGCCATCTATTTCGCTTTGCCGCCGCACGTCAGCCAGAAGGCCTGCGAGGTACTCCACAGTGATCAGGTCCCTGCCGGGACCCGTCTCGTCATGGAGAAGCCCTTCGGCTCAGGCACCGAATCCGCCCACGAGCTGAACAAGACGCTCGCAGCCCTGGTCCCCGAAGACCACATCCACCGCGTGGACCATTTCCTGGGCAAAGCCACCGTGTTGAACATCCTGGGCCTACGATTCGCCAACCGGTTCCTGGAGCCTGTGTGGAACCGCGAACACATCGAAAAAGTGGAGATCGTCTTTGACGAGGATCTGGCTCTCGAGGGACGCGCCCGCTACTACGACACTGCCGGGGCGCTCCGGGACATGATCCAGAGCCATCTCCTGCACATCATGGCTTTTCTGGCGATCGACGCGCCGGCAACCATCGAGGAGCGGGACCTGCGCGACGCCGTGGCCACCGTTCTGCGCGCCAGCAGCATCAAGGCCCCGTTCAAGGAGTCCACACGGCGGGCACGGTACACCGCGGGAGTCCTCGGTGAACGAACCGTTCCGGACTACGCTGCCGAGGAAGGCGTGGACCCTGCCCGCAATACTGAGACCCTTGCCGAGGTCCGGGTGGAGATCGACAACTGGCGCTGGAAAGGGGTTCCGTTCATCCTGCGCTCCGGCAAGGCCATGGGACGCCGGCGCAAGGAAGCCGTCATCACCTTCCGCCCGGTCCCCCACCTCCCCAGGGGATTCTCCGGCGTGGACTCCCCCAACCAGTTGCGCATCGGCTTCGGTCCGGACGTGCTCCAGCTTGACGTCGACGTGAACGGCCCGGGTGACATCTTCACCCTGGACCGCGCCAGTCTGGTGACCCAGCTCAACGCCGCCGGCATGCTGCCCTATGGGGAGGTGCTGGAGGGAATCATCAGCGGCGATCCCCTCCTGTCCGTCCGTGGTGATACGGCCGAGGACTGCTGGCGGATCATCGAGCCGGTGCTCCGTGCCTGGGAGAGCGGCGACGTCCCGTTGGAAGAGTACGACGCCGGCAGCGCGGGGCCGGCAGACTGGCCCACCGGCGTCGTGGACTAAGACAGGCGGCGGACTAAAGCCAACTGGCCTGACGCCCTCCTTAACGCCAAAGCGGGCCGGGTACCTTGACTGGTACCCGGCCCGCTTTTTTGGGTGAAGGACTTAGATTGCGGCCGAGCCGCGCTCCCCGGTCCTTACCCGGACTGCTTCGTAGACATCCACGGTCCACACCTTGCCGTCACCGGCGCGCCCGGTGTTGGAGCTGGCGATGAGGACATCGAGGATGTCGTCGGCCTGCTCATCCGTGGCGAGGACCTCAATGCGGATCTTTGGCAGCAGGTCCACGTTGTACTCGGCTCCGCGATACACCTCGGTGTAGCCGCGCTGGCGGCCGTAGCCGCTGGCCGCGCTGACCGTCAGGCCCTGGACCCCGTATGATTCGAGGCCTTCCCGGACTGCTTCAAGCTTTTCGGGACGGACGATCGCTGTGATGAGCTTCATGCCTGGACACTCTCCTTGCCTTCTGCGGGGGTCTTGGCTGCGGCGGTTTCGGACTTTCCAGTCATGGCGTTGTGCAGCGGCTGGAAGCTGCCGCCGTGGCCGTTGACTCCGAATTCGTAGGCGGTCTCAGCGTGGAGGCTGAGGTCGACGCCAACGTTCTCCTGTTCCGTGGAAACCCGGAAGCCCATGGTCTTGTGGATGGCGAAGGCGATGATGGCCGTCATGATGGCCGAGAACGCGATGGCGATGCCGGCCGCTGCGAGCTGGGCCCACATCTGGGTCATGCCGCCGCCGTAGAAGAGGCCGCCACCCACGCCGTCGGTGGGAAGGGCGATGAAGCCCAGCGCCACGGTGCCGATGATGCCGGAGACGAGGTGGACGCC
The DNA here is from genome assembly GCF_002224285.1 of Arthrobacter sp. YN. GTDB lineage: Bacteria > Actinomycetota > Actinomycetes > Actinomycetales > Micrococcaceae > Arthrobacter. Next base: position 3,147,613 of record NZ_CP022436.1, read on the forward strand.
CACAACATCCAGGGAGTCATCGAAGCCCCAGCGGAACTTGAGGCCAACGGCCAGGGCGGAAGCCACACCGGCAACCACACCAAGCCCAAGGGCCCCGACCGGGCTGACGTTGGCACATGCGGGGGTGATGGCCACGAGGCCGGCAACCACACCGGATGCTGCGCCCAGCGACGTCGGGTGACCGTCACGGATACGTTCGGTGATGAGCCAGCCGATCATGGCCGCTGCGGGAGCTGCCAGGGTGTTGATCCAGATCAGGCCACCCTGCTCTGCTGTTGTTGCTGCACCGCCATTGAAGCCGAACCAGCCGAACCAGAGGATCGCTGCGCCGAGCATGACGAACGGGATGTTGTGCGGGCGGTGGTTCGGGTCCTTGCCGAAGCCGCGGCGGTTGCCGATGATGAGGACCAGGACGAGCGCCGCCACACCGGCATTGATATGCACTACGGTGCCGCCGGCGAAGTCGATGGCCGGGCCGAGGGCCTTGCCGATTGCGCCTTCGGGACCGAACAGGCCGCCACCCCAGACCATGTAGGCCAGCGGGCAGTAGACCAGGGTCACCCATACCGGAACGAAGATGCTCCAGGCGCCGAACTTGGCGCGGTCAGCGATTGCGCCGCTGATCAGTGCAACGGTGATGATGGCGAAGGTGGCTGCGTAGCCAACCTTGATGAGCCCATCGGGGGTATCGATGCCTTCGAGGCCGAAGGTGGCGAACGGGTTGCCCACGATCTCCATGAAGCCCTCGCCGGAGCTCATAGAGGCGCCCCACAGTACCCAGACGACGCCCACGATGCCGATGGAGATGAAGCTCATCATCATCATGTTCAAGGCTGCCTTGGCGCGTGTCATGCCGCCGTAGAAAAATGCCAGACCAGGTGTCATGAACAGCACAAGCGCCGCCGCCACCATGACCCATACGTGACCTGCGGTAAGTTCCATGGTGCACGTTCCTCTCTTGCTAGATCTGCGGTTCAACCGCTGTCCTGACGCCCTTTGCGTCCTGCTTAAGAGTTTTGTGCCGCCGTGTTTCACCTGCTCGGGTTTTATATTGCGCGCTGGTTACAACAACCTCCCCAACGTAAATGGTGCATATCTCCGGTGTTACGGATATGTTTCAGGCGTCGGACTTCTCTGGAAATCCCCAGTTTTTGACCATCCGGCCCACCACGGCCCCACATCACCTTGAAGGACCCGCCCCGTATGACCGAGTCGCCCAGATCCGTCAAAGCTCCAAGGATCCGGCAGGAGAAAGCACCGTTGCCCCGCGATATTAAGGTGATGTTGGCTGCAGCGTTCCTGATCGCTTTGGGCTTTGGGCTGGTGGCGCCCGTCTTGCCGCAATTCGCCACCACCTTCGACGTCGGCGCCACGGCTGCCGCTGTGATCGTCAGCATCTTCGCCTTCATGAGGCTGGTGTTTGCTCCGGCAGGCGGTGCCCTGATCGGACGCTTTGGAGAACGGAACGTCTACGTCTCGGGTTTGCTGATCGTCGCGGTGTCCACGGCGGCGTGCGCGTTTGCCCAGGACTACTGGCAACTGCTGATCTTCCGTGGCCTCGGAGGAGCCGGCTCCGTCATGTTTACTGTGGCAGCGATGGGACTGCTCATCCGCCTCGCACCCCCTGAACGACGGGGGCGGGTATCCGGCGCGTACGCCTCGGCCTTCCTGATCGGCAGCGTCCTGGGGCCAGTAGTAGGAGGTCTGCTGGCAGGTTTCGGTCTCCGGGTACCCTTCCTGGCATACGCAGGAGCGCTCCTGGTGGCGGCGCTGGTGGTCCGGACCCTGCTGAGCGGTGAGGGCAACGCCGCAGAAAATGCTGAGCCAGCCCCGGCCATGACCCTGAAGGAAGCTCTGTCCGACTCCGCTTACCGCGCCGCGGTGTTCTCGAGTTTCGGTAACGGCTGGGTGACGTTCGGCGTCCGCATGGCCACCATTCCACTGTTCGCGGTGGCTGTCCTGCAGTCCGCACCTGAGACGGCAGCCTGGGCTTTGGCCATCTTTGCCGTGGGCAACGCCTTGGCCCTGACCTTCAGCGGACGTTTGGCCGACGCCTGGGGACGGAAGCCCCTACTGGTCCCCGGACTGCTCATCACTGGTGCCGCCACCGGTGTTATCGGTCTCACCACGGACTTGACCGGATTCCTTATCGCTTCCGCGGTGGCTGGGTTCGGATCCGGCTTGTTGGGTCCGGCCCAACAGGCAGCCGTCGCTGATGTCATTGGCAGGGGACGCTCCGGAGGCAAGGTGCTCGCGGTGTTCCAAATGGCTGCGGACACAGGTGCCATCATCGGACCGGTTGTGGCGGGCCTCCTGGCTGACCAGCTGGGTTATGGCTGGGCGTTTGGCATCACAGGTGGCGTTCTGCTCCTCACGGCAGCAGCTTGGCTGCCGGCCCGCGAACCCCTTAAACCCAAAAACTGACTGACAGCCACGGTGTGCCCTGAGTCCTTGGGGCACACTATGCTGCCAGACAGTTGAGTGCGAAGGTCTTGGACCCGCGCTGGTTGTTTGGACCGGCGCTAGTTGAGCAGCGCGTCCACGAAGCTCTCGGCGTCGAACGGTGCGAGGTCGTCGGGGCCTTCGCCCAAGCCAATGAGCTTGACCGGCACGCCCAGCGACTTCTGGATGGCCACAACGATTCCGCCCTTTGCGGTTCCGTCCAGCTTGGTCAGCACGATGCCGGTGATATTGACCACCTCGGCGAAAACGCGGGCCTGGTTGAGGCCGTTCTGCCCGGTAGTGGCGTCCAGCACCAGCAGGACCTCGTCCACTTCAGCCAGCTTCTCGATGACGCGCTTGACCTTGCCGAGTTCGTCCATCAGGCCGGTCTTGTTCTGCAGTCGTCCAGCGGTATCCACCATGACAACATCGACTTCCTGGTCGATGCCGGCTTTCACGGCCTCGTAAGCCACCGAGGCGGGGTCGGCGCCGTCGATGTCCGACCTGACGGTAGGGACACCTACGCGCTGTCCCCACGTGGCCAACTGCTCGGCAGCAGCTGCGCGGAAAGTATCAGCGGCCCCCAGCAGGACGTCCTTGTCTTCGGCAACCAGGACGCGTGCCAGCTTGCCCACCGTGGTGGTCTTGCCAACGCCGTTCACACCAACAACAAGCACGACGGCGGGACGGTCACCCTTGCGCTCGACGTTCAGGGTACGGTCCATGGAGGGATCCACCAGCTTGATGAGTTCCTCGCGGAGCATCGCCTTGACGTCTTCGGGGCTGCGGGTGCCCAAGACCTTCACGCGCTCACGCAGCGCATCAACCAACTGCATGGTGGGTTCGGTGCCGAGGTCGGCCAGGAGGAGGGTTTCCTCCACCTCGTCCCACACGTTTTCGTCGATCTTGTCGCCCGACAGCAGAGCCAGGAGGCCCTTGCCCAGGATGCTGTTGGACTTGACCAAGCGGGCGCGCAGGCGGGTCAGGCGGCCTTCAACCGGCGCGGGCGTGTCGATGGCAATGGTTTCGAGCCCGGCGGCATCATCGGGCACATCCGCGCCCTCAACGGTTCCGTCAAAGGTGGGAGCCGGGGCTTTCACCGCGTCCGGGCGCTCTTCCACCAAGGTTCCGCCGCCCGCTGCCGGCGACTGCAGGGGGTCGTTCGCATCCCGGGTTCCGGGGTACTTCGCTCCGGACTTCCGGGCCTTCAGGAGTACCGGCACGAGTCCGCCGACCACCACGAGGGCAGCGAGAATGGACAGAATTATGGGTAGGAAATCGTTCACTCCCCTACCTTCTCATAAAGCTACGCCCCGGCACCGAGCCTCTGGCTGATGACGGTGGAGACGCCATCGCCCCTCATCGTCACCCCGTAGAGGGCGTCTGCCACTTCCATGGTCCGCTTCTGGTGGGTGATCACAATCAACTGGCTGGACTCCCGCAGTTCCTCAAAAATGGTGATGAGCCGGCCCAGGTTGGTGTCGTCCAGCGCAGCTTCCACTTCGTCCATGACGTAGAACGGCGACGGCCGGGCCTTGAAAATCGCCACCAGCAGTGCCACTGCCGTGAGGGACCGTTCACCACCGGAGAGCAGGGACAGCCGCTTGATCTTCTTGCCCGCGGGCCGAGCCTCCACTTCGATTCCCGTGTTCAGCATGTCGTCAGGATCCGTGAGTACCAGCTTTCCCTCACCACCGGGGAAAAGCCTGGCGAAGACATGGTCGAACTGGGCGGAGGTGTCGGCAAAGGCCTCGGTGAAGACCTGCTGGACCCGGGCGTCCACCTCTTTGATGATGTCCAACAGGTCTTTGCGGCTGGATTTGAGGTCTTCGAGCTGAGAGCTGAGGAACTGATGCCGTTCTTCCAGTGCGGCAAACTCCTCCAGCGCCAGGGGGTTCACTTTGCCCAAGGCAGCCAGCTCCCGCTCAGCCTTTCTGAGTCTTTTCTCCTGCTCAGCCCTGACGAACGGAATGCCTTCCACGATTGCTTCGCCATGCTCATCAACGGGTGTCCGGAGCTCTGCCCACTTGTCGGTAGTGGTTCCGGCGGGCACCGGAACAGGCAGCCCGGGTCCATAGTCTGCCACGAGCTGTTCGGCGGACAGGCCGAGTTCCTCTATGGAACGTGTCTCCAAGGCCTCGATGCGCAGGCGTTGCTGGGTTCGCGCCATCTCGTCCCGATGCACGGAATCCGTCAGTTCGGCCAGCTCTTTCGCCAGGGCCTCGTTACCGGTCCGGACCAGCGTCAGTTCCGTCTCCAGCCGTTCCCGCGTCTGCTCTGCGAGGTCGCGCTCCCAGCCGGCAGCCTCCACCGAGACATCGATGAATCGCAGGACCTGTTCCACAGCTGACGCCACTGCTGCAGCCCGCTGCGCCTGGGCACGGCGACGCTGGGCCCTACGGGCCGCCTCTTCACGGGCGCGCCGTTCCGTTGCGGCCGCCCGCTCAAGCGACGCGGCCCGGTTGCTGATGGCCCCCAGTTGCTCTTCTGCAGTCCTGAGGGCCAGGCGCGCTTCTGTTTCGAAGGAACGTGCCATCCTGGCTTGCGCGGCGAGTTCGTCGCGCTGATCCGTGGATGGTTCCTCGTCCGGGGCCTCCTGGGCGGCGGCGAGCCGTTCCGCGGCGACTTCAAGATCCAGTTGGGCTTCAGCGATGTTGGCTTCGGCCTTGGCCATGGAGGCGGCCAGCCTGTCGCTTTCGCCCACGGCACTGCGAAGGACGGAATTGAGGTGGCCCAGGCGCTCCGCCACTGCCGCCAAACGGGCATCGGACTCGTGCAATCGTTCCAGCGCGGCGTCGGTCCGGTCCTGCGCTTCGGCGCGGCGGGACTGGGCGCCGGCCAGGGCAAAACGGCCCCGCTCCAAACGGGCTGTGACCTCCTGGAGGCGGGCACCGGCGTCGTCCACTGCTGCCTGGACTTCCAGCAGCGACGGCGCTGTGGCCGAACCGCCGGTGACCGTCAACGCCGTAAGAACATCGCCTTCACGCGTGACCGCCCTAAGTTGCGGGTGTTCCTTGACGAACGCTGCCGCGGTCCGAAGATCATCGACGACGGCGGTCCCCACCAGCAGGGCCAACGCGCCTTGGGCTGTGGGATCGGAAATATTCACGACGTCCGTAGCCCAGCGGCTGCCGGGGGGAAGCAGCACACCGGCGCCACCGTCAGCACCGCCGGCGGATCCGCCGGCCAGGAGCAATGCTGCGCGGCCGGCGTCGTGATCCTTCAAGGAGGCAATGGCTGCAACTGCGGCATCAGCACCTGACACCACCAAGGCGTCCGAGGCACTCCCCAGAGCCGCGGCAATGGCAGCCTCGAACCCCGACTCGATAGCCACCAGCGCAGCCAGGGGCCCAAGAACGCCCCCGGCCGAGAGCAGGCTGCCGGAGCCGTCCTTGCGGTTGAGTCCCAGTTGAAGGGCATCCCGGCGCGCCGTCAAGGCATCCCTCTCGCGGACAGCTTCCCGTTCCGCGGCTTTCAGTTCCTCAATTTCGGCAAGGACGGCATCCAGGACATCGTTCGCATTTTCGTAGTCGGCGTCCAGGCTCTCCTCGCCGTCCTCGACGCCTGCCACCTGGGATTCAAGGGCCGTGAACTCGCTCTGGGCCTGACGGCGACGTTCATCGCCGGATGCGAGGGATTCCCTGAGCCGGCCACGTTCAGCTTCCGCGGCTTCGGCCCGGGACCTGGCGGCGGCTACTTGTCCTGCAAGCCTGGCGAGCCCTTCCCTGCGGTCGGCAGCGGCCCGCAACATGGCCGTGAGTCTCTTGTCTTCAGCGGCCGCCAGCGATTCAGCTGCGTCCTTGGCCACCGTGGCTTCAAGAAGTGCGGCTTGCTTCGCCAGGATGTCGTGCTGCAGGGCAGACTCTTCTTCGCGGACCCGGGCGGCTTGGCGTTCCAGTTGCTCCGGGTCCCGGCCTGTATCCGCCGCGGCCTCGGAGGAACCCAGAAGCCTGCGACGTTCAGACGCAAGTGATCCAAGAGAACGCAACCTCTCCCGGCCGGCAGAGAGCTGGTACCAATGATCGCGCGCGGCGTTGAGCTTCGGGGTTGCTTCGGCAGCCTTCTGTTCCAAAGCAGCTTGGCGCCGACGTCCGGTCCCCAACTCCGCCTCCACCACCTGGCGTCGTTCTTTCAACGCGGCCTCGTCAGCAACATCCTGTTCAAGACTGGTGGTGAGCTGCACCAGGTCATCAGCCAGAAGGCGGGCCCTGGCATCCCTGACATCGAACTGGACCGTCTGGGCACGGCGGGCGATTTCCGCTTGCTTGCCCAAGGGAGTCAGTTGGCGCCGGATCTCCGCGGTGAGGTCGCCGAGCCGTGCCAGGTTGGCCTGCATGGCTTCGAGTTTGCGGACGGTCTTTTCCTTGCGGCGGCGATGCTTGAGGATGCCTGCTGCCTCTTCAATGAAACCCCGGCGGTCTTCCGGTGTGGCGTGCAAGACCCTGTCCAGTTGGCCCTGCCCCACAATGACGTGCATTTCACGGCCCAGGCCGGAATCGGAGAGGAGTTCCTGGATGTCCAGGAGCCTGCAGGGTGCGCCGTTGATGGCGTATTCGGAGCCGCCGGTCCGGAAAAGTGTCCGGGAGATGGTGACTTCGCTGTAGTCGATGGGGAGCGCGTTGTCCGCGTTGTCTATGGTGAGGGCGACATGCGCACGCCCCAGGGGCGGCCGGCCCGACGTGCCGGCGAAGATGACATCCTCCATCTTGCCGCCGCGCAGGGTTTTGGCACCCTGCTCCCCCATCACCCATGCCAAGGCATCAACCACGTTGGATTTACCCGACCCGTTGGGACCGACGACAGCAGTGACGCCGGGCTCAAAGTCGAACGTCGTAGCCGACGCGAACGACTTGAATCCTCGGACGGTCAAACTTTTCAGGTGCAAGGCGCTTCGGTTCTCCTGGGTGGCCCGGGTGGTTGTATCCCCTAAATCTACTGCCGTTTGAGTGAAATCTACGGATCTGTTGCCGGAACGCCTTGTGGTCGGCAGGCCACACCCCTACACTCCTGCCAAGGGCTACTTGGCCTGTTCGTTCCGGTGATCCGGCTGCAGCATGAACTTTGGTTCTGCCACTGCCGGATCCGGTCCCGATCTTCGGAACGTCGAGCCAAGTGCACAACGGCCCCGTGTTCCATAACTGAAGATCTTGGTTTGACCCTGGCTGGGGAGCGGCAAGCAGGGACCGTGCGTGAAATCGCGGACCCGCATTCGCATTTTCGGCGCGCCACCCCCAGGAGTTCTGATGCCCGGTACTTCAGCCAACCGACCCCAGCGAGTCCTCAGGGGTTTCCTCGTGCCCCTGGTGATTGCCACGGTGGCGGCCCTCTTGCCTCTCACTGCGCCAGCGGCGGTGGCTGCGGGTCCCTGCGACCCCGTAGTGAACCTCGTTGCCTGTGAGAATTCCAAGACCGGCAGTCCGCCGTCGGAGTGGGACATAAATGGTGCCGGCGACGACAGCATCCAGGGCTTCTCCACCGAGATCAGTGTCAATGCCGGCCAACCCATCCGTTTCAAGGTGGATACGAACGCACCGAGCTACACCATCGGGATCTACCGGACGGGCTGGTATGCGGGCAACGGCGCCCGCAAGATCGCCGATGTGACGCCATCAGTGTTGCGCCAGACACAACCCGCTTGCCGCAGCGACGTCACCACGGAGCTGTACGACTGCGGCACGTGGGCAGTATCAGCAACGTGGCAGGTACCGGCCACCGCTGTCTCAGGGGTCTACGTCGCGCTCCTCCGGCGTCCGGATACGGGGGCGAAGAGCCACATCACGTTCATCGTCCGCAATGACGGCAACCGTTCCGCCGTCGTGTTCCAAACCGCTGATCAGACATGGCAGGCCTACAACACCTACGGCGGCTCTGACTTCTACCAGGGTGCCGCGAACGGCAGGTCCTACAAAGTCAGCTACAACCGGCCCATGGCAACCAGGGATGGCCCTGGCGGCAGGGACTTCTACTTTTCCAACGAATACCCCATGGTGCGTTTCCTGGAACAGAACGGTTACGACGTCAGCTACATCAGCGGCCTGGATACGCACCGCAACGGCGCCGAGTTGTTGAACCACAAGGTGTTCCTCTCGGTCGGCCACGACGAATATTGGTCGGGGCCCCAACGGGCGAACGTCACTGCCGCGAGGGACGCCGGCGTCAATCTCCAGTTCCTGTCGGGCAACGAAATGTACTGGCGCACCAGGTTTGAGCCCTCAACCGTTGATAGTGCCGCCAACCGCACCCTGACCTGCTACAAGGAAACCTGGGGAAACGCCAAGATCGATCCCAGCACGGAGTGGACCGGCACATGGCGGGACCCGCGCTTCGCTTCCCAAGCCAACGGCGGAGGACTGCCCGAGAATGCCGTAACCGGGACAATCTATATGTCCAATCACTCGGACCTCCCCGTGACTGTCAAAGCGGACGAGGGCAAGACCAGGCTATGGCGGAACACCACCTTGGCTTCGATGCCGGCAGGTTCCTCTACAGCGCTTGCACCCCACACCGTCGGCTACGAATCCAATGAGGACCTGGACAACGGCTTCCGGCCTGCGGGACTCATCAGGCTGTCCACCACCGTGGGAAACGTGCCGGAATATCTGCAGGACTTCGGCAATACCGTAGCTCCCGGCAGCACCACCCACAACGTGACCCTTTACCGTGCAGCCAGTGGCGCGTTGGTCTTTTCAGCAGGCAGCGTCCAATGGACCTGGGGCCTGGACCAGGAGCACGACGGCGACGGCGCACCCGCCGATGCCCGCATGCGGCAAGCGCAGGTCAACATCCTCGCCGACATGGGTGCGCAACCCGCCACTCGCGCGGCAGGACTGGTTGCCGCAGTCGCCAGCACCGATACCACCAAGCCCACCGCTGCCATTTCCGCACCTGCCAACGGAGCTACCCTGGCGCACGGCAGCTCCGTCACCGTGACCGGCACGGCCACGGACGTGGGTGGCGTTGTGGCCGGCGTCGAAGTTTCCACTGACGGTGGAGCCACGTGGCACCCCGCCACGGGAAAGCAGAACTGGACCTACACGTACATCCAGAAGGGCCTCGCCACGGCCACCATCCAGGCGCGGGCCATCGACGACAGCGCAAACATCGGTGCCGCCGTCACCAGGAACCTGTCCCTGAGCGGACCGTACAGCGTTTTCGGCCAAACAGTACCTGCCGTCAAAGACTCAGGAGACGGTGGAGCTTACGAAATGGGTCTGCGGTTCACCCCGTCTGTAGACGGCTTCATCACCGGCGTCCGCTTCTACAAGAGCACCGCCAACACCGGCACGCACACCGGCTCATTGTGGAGCGCGACCGGCGAGCGCCTGGCGACGGCCACCTTCACCAATGAAACGGCCTCAGGCTGGCAAACTGCCCTGTTCACCCAAGCCGTGCCTGTTGCGGCCGGCCAGAAATATACGGTGTCCTATTGGGCACCCAATGGCCACTACGCCACCAAGGACCATCAATGGGCGAGCTTCGGTTCCACCGACGCGCCTTTGAAGGTTGCTGGTGGTTTCGGGGCTGAACCGGCGGGTGTCTACAGCACCTCGCCAGGATTCCCCACCACCAGCTTCAACGGTGGCAACTACTTCGCGGACGCGCTCTTCAGCACGGTAGACAGCTCCCCCATGACCGTCTCGGGCCACACGCCCATTCCGTCGTCGTCGAGCGTGTCCGTGAATACCAAAGTAAGTGCTGTCTTCTCCAAGCCGGTCACTGCGGCAAGCGTCCAGCTGACGTTGCAGTCGCCGTCGGGACCTGTGGCAGGCACTACGGCGTACGACGCCGCAACGCGGCGGGCCACTTTCACGCCGTCGAGCGCTCTGGCCTTCAGCACCCAATTCACCGCGACGTTGTCCGGCACCGATTCGATCGGCGGTCCGGTCACTGCCGGTGGCACCTGGTCCTTCACTACGGCAGCGACGTTGCCTGTTCCGGGCGCCTGCCCCTGCAGCCTCTTCGATGACTCCGTCACACCCGGGATCGCCGAGCTGCGTGAAGGCGTGCCGGTGACCCTCGGAGTGAGGTTCTCCAGTGTTTCCGCGGGTGAGGTATTGGGTATCCGCTTCTACAAGTCCGCTGGTAACACAGGTGCCCACAATGGAGCCTTGTACACAGCCGCCGGACAGCAGTTGGCCACGGTGGCATTCACCAACGAAAGTGCCTCAGGTTGGCAGACCGCCATGTTCAGCCAGCCTGTGCAGATGGCCGCGAACACAGAGTACATCGTGTCCTACAAGTCGCTGACCGGTACCTACTCGGCCACCACCAACGGCTTCGGGTCAGGACTCAGTGTTGGTCCGCTGCGGGCGGCATCGGATGCCGGCGCGTACACCTACAGCGGCGACTTTGCCGCTTCACGATCGACCACCAGCTACCTGGTGGACGTCGTGGTGACGGTTCCGAATCCGCCATTCACGGTCGGCTCACACTCGCCGCTGCCAAACGCTTCGAGTGTTCCACTGAACACCGCAGTCAGCGCCGTGCTGTCCGAGGCCGCGGTGGCGTCCAGCGTCAGCATGGCAGTAAAGGTGACGGGCGGCGCCGCAGTTGCCGGCGCGTCGGCCTACGACTCAGCTACCCGAAAAGTCACGTTCACCCCCACAGCTGCCTTGACCGCAGGGACCTCCTACACGGCCACCGTGACGGCAACGTCTGTCTCCGGACAACCGATGTCTGCTGGTGGAACGTGGACCTTCACCACAGTTCCAGCACCGCGTACTCCCGGCGTCTGCCCGTGCACGCTGTACCAGGACACAGTGACACCTGCAACACCCAACGCCGATGACGGAGTTTCGTTGTCCCTCGGCGTCAGGTTCGCCAGCGACACTGCGGGCCAGATCACCGGAGTGCGCTTCTACAAGGCGGCCGGCAACACGGGAACCCACACTGGTTCGCTCTACACGGCCACGGGACAACTCCTGGCCACGGTCACCTTCACCAATGAGTCGAGTACCGGCTGGCAGACGGCAACATTCAGCCAACCGGTGACCATTACGGCCGATACTGAGTACGTGGCGGCGTACAAGGCCCCCACAGGCAAGTACTCCTATACCGCCGGCGGATTCGGTGAAGGGTTCACCAGCGGGCCACTGCGTACGGCGGCTGACTCGGGAGCTTTCGGTTACAACAGCGACTTCCCGGGTTCCTCCTCTACCGCCAGTTACCTGGTGGATGTGGTGTTCGCCACCGCCTCGCAGCCCCTGACGATCTCCGAACAGGTACCGGCTCCCGGGGCCACGGGCATTCCAACGGATGTGAAGCCTTCCATCACCTTCTCCTCCGCCATCCGTCCGGGGGCGTCGTTCACGTTGACAGCGAACGGCAACCCGGTGGCCGGTACAGCTGCCCTCTCTGCGGACAGCCGGACCGTCACGTTCACCCCCACCGCGGCGCTGCCCAACAGCACCGTGATCTCGGCCGGCGTCAGTAATGTCGTCTCCCAACAGGGGCAGTCGTTCCCGACTACCAACTGGCAATTCACCACTGCGGCGCCCACCGTCCAGGTGTCCACGATCTTTGGATCGCTGACGCCCCAGGTAGTTTCCGCGTCCGACTTCATCCCTGTTGAACTTGGTACTGCTTTCAGTGTTTCGCAGGCAGGGAACGTGACGGGCATACGTTTCTACAAGGGGGCCGGCAACACCGGAACCCACGTGGGTTCGCTGTGGAACTCGGCAGGTACGCGCCTGGCGCAGGTGACCTTCACCAACGAAACGGCCACGGGCTGGCAAACTGCCACCCTCTCCGCGCCAGTGGCGTTGGTGACAGGCCAAACCTACGTGGTGTCCTACAGGGCACCCAATGGCCGCTACTCCTACACCTCTGCGTTCTTCAACCAGACCTACACAAGCGGGGTGTTCACCGCCAGTGGCCCGAACAACGGCCGCTACCGGTATGGATCCGGGGGCGTCATGCCAACCACCTCCTGGAATGCCACGAACTACTTTGTGGATGTGGTGTATTCCACCACTGCACCGGCACAGCAGACCGCGGCCCCGTCCCCGTCCCCGTCGCCCACAGCTACTCCGACGGCCACGCCCACACCGTCGCCCACGGCAACGGCGACGGCTACCGCTTCCCCGAGCCCCTCGCCCAGTCCGACTCCCAGTCCGACCCAGTCAGGTGGGTTGCTCTGCGGGCTGCTGAGGGTCTGCTGAGGGTCGGCTGACACACCGCTTCCGCTGGCGTCCAACCCCTGAACTCCGGGCCGGGCGCCAGCGGAGCTGTGCCAGGCATACTATTCACCGCGCTTCCCTTAGCCCATCCTCTTCAGCGGGCTCGCTTTGGCGTGAGTGCTTGCACCGTGACTGCTTTCAGCGAACGACGCTTGGAGACCACGCGTGGGCGATGAACAGGCTGGGCTGCGAGCCCGGTTCGGTGCCAAGCTGCCAAATGTTGCTGTCGCCTTCCACTGCATCATCTGCCAAGCCATAGAGAAGGTTCCGGTCATCAAGCCATTCGATCTGGTCATCCACGCTGCGCTTTTCCGCAAGAACCGTTTCCCGACCTGACGCGAGGTCAAGGACGGCGACCTTCCAATGGGCAACCAGCCCGCCGCCGTCGTTCTCCTTGTAAGCGATCCGGGTGCCGTCCGGCGAGATCGACGGGCACTCCACATGGTCGTGGATAGCCGTGAGGCTTTTTGCGGACAGGCTCCCCCGGACCAACCAGATACGGCCCGACGACGCCGCTGTGGCGTAGAAGACATCACTCTGTCCAGGGGCAAAGGTCACTCCCCAAATGTTCCTGTCCGTGGCTACCAGGCGCTCACCGTTAACCATCAACGCGAAGTCCTCAAGGTTTCCGGACGTACCCCCGGGCAAGCTGATTTCAGTGGCTGTGGAAAATCCCGAAGCAGCGTAGGAGTGACCCGTGACAAAGACGGTAGTAGCGATCATGGAGCCGTCAGCGCTGACCCGGGTCCTGCTCGGAATGCCCGGGAGGGGCCATGAACGCTGGATCTGCCAATCGCGGTTCATGACTGCTGCTTCGAAGGCGGTCACCAGCCCTCGGTTCGTCTTCAAGCACACCACGGTTTCGGCCGTTCCATGGACGCGGTCGCACTCTTGTTCACTCACCGCCCGGGTACCGCCCGGAGCGGACAGGGGCACAGTTGCCGCGTTGCCATAGCCCTGGCCCGACGCCGTGTTCCGGAAAAGGACAAATGGAGCAGCCGGAAGCGGCTGGCCGGCAGTGATACCTACGGACGAAGCCGCGGTCCTGCTCTCTTCGAACCGCTGGTAGGCGCCCACCGCATAGATTCCGGCTGCTGCCAGCACAAGTGCTGTCACGGCGAGGAGAACACCCCACCGCGCCTTGCTGCCGGTCAGTGTCCCACTCATGCCCCGCTGCCCGCGTCCTGGTTTGCGGCTGGCCTGGCACTTCGCAGGATCACGGTGACAGCCACCACTGCACAGGCCAGGAGACCGCTGGCCACTACCATCGCCGTCGGCGCTCCCACGGCATACCAGAGCACGCCAAAGCCCGCGGAGGCGGTCATCCGACTCAACGCCACCACCGTTTGGGCTGAAGCAATTCCTGTAGCAAGCTTCCCCGCCGGCGTGAGTTGGCTGGCCAAGGCGGCCAGGACGCCATCGGTTGCGGCATAAAACGCTCCCAACAAGACCAGGCATCCCACAGTGCCCCACAATCCACCGAAAGGTGCCGCAGCGAGAAGGTATGTTGCCAGCAAGGCGATATGCCCGCCCACGAAAACCGGAATTTTGCCGACCCTGTCAGCCAGCCGCCCCAGCGGAATTGCGAGGGCAAGGAACACCACATTGGTCCCGACGAACAACAACGGGAACCACTGGACGGCGAACGAATCCCTGGCCTGCAGAACCAGGTAGATGAAGCCGTCACCGATGGTCACCACACCCAGAAGGCCTGCGGCGATCAGCAGCTTACCCAGACCCGGTTCCTTCAAGTGGCTCCAGGAAAAGGCGAAGAGCCGCCGGTCCTCCCTTCCCTCAGTACTCTTCAGTCCGTGGGCCCGGATATCCGGCACGACCAAGGCCAGGACGGCGACCCCGATCACGGCGAAGGCAAGAGACACCACAAAGACGGTGCTGAATCCGTTGGGAATCATCAACAGGACAAAGAAAGCGATCAACGGCCCGGCCGCAGCCCCTATATTGTCCAGCATTCTGTGAACGCCAAAGGACCGCGCCAAATGTTCGGGCTGAGCGGACACCGAGATCAGTGCGTCCCTTGGTGCAGTCCGAATTCCCTTGCCGATTCTGTCGCCGGTCACAATGGCCGCAATCGCCCAGAAACCACCGGAAAAGAGGAAACCGATTCTCGCAAGCATGGAAAGGCCGTAACCGGCCAGCGCTATCCGTTTGGGATGCCCGCTGCGGTCGGCTGCCCACCCGGCCGCAATCCTGACGATGGCACTGGCGCCTTGGTTGATGCCGTCGATGAAGCCAAACGCGATAGTCGACAGCCCCAAAAATCCTGTCAAGTACAAGGGAAGGATTGCCGTGACCGACTCGGAAGAAACATCCGTCACCATGCTCACTATGCCCAACCACAGGATGACCGGGGACAAACGGAACGGCACCTCCGCTGCCAGTGCCGTTGCGTTGTTCCGTGACTTGTCCCGTTTACCGCCGCTATGGTCTGAAAGCGAAATGTACATCGAGTCCCTACTCCGCCCTCGTGTGCAGGCTGCCCAACAGCTGGAAGCGCGAGTTGCCCGTTCCCGTGGTGGACACTGAAACCGTCACCGTGTCAGCGCCCCGCACAAAGCGTGCCGCCACCGCGCCGTCCGCGGCCGGCGCGTCCTCGGTCCAAAAGCCGTGTGACACCAACGATTGGCGGAAGGAGTCCAGGACCTCAGCCCGTGGCTTGGCAATAATGCCGTCCGCTGCCAGCTGGAGGATGTCACCGGACGTGGAAACCGAGGTAGACCCGATAGTGGTCCCGGCAGGCAGCGACAGGACGCCGTCGGGCCAGCCGTCCACCAGCTCGCCTGACGCAC
The DNA here is from genome assembly GCF_002224285.1 of Arthrobacter sp. YN. Classification (GTDB taxonomy): domain Bacteria; phylum Actinomycetota; class Actinomycetes; order Actinomycetales; family Micrococcaceae; genus Arthrobacter. The sequence goes on from NZ_CP022436.1 coordinate 3,163,040, forward strand.
TGCCGGGCTCAGGAAGTGCACCAGTGATGAGCGGTGCCGGCGCGGAAGGTTCAGGCAACCCTGTTGGCGTGGAAGTGACGGGAGGGAGGACTTCGAGGGGCTTGGCAGTAGATGCTCCCGCACTGCCTTCTGCGCCGCTTGTCGGGTTGCCGCTGCCCTCGGTTGCACTGCCCCCGGTTGCACTGTTGGCAGCGTCCGACGCCGTACTGCCGGAGGTCGGTGCGGCGGCGCCGGTGGAACCGGGGCCCCGGTCAGGGCTCGAAGTGGACGATGGAGGAGCTTGCGCAGACGTGGCTCCCGGCCTGGCCATCTGGTCGAACACTATGGCCGCGGCGGCAATGAGCACAGCAAGGCAGAAACCTGCTACGACCAGCCGCCGCGCCATCATGGCTTACCTGGACCGGCTGGGCCGCGGAAGTGGCAGTTGGATCCTGCATCAAGAACGGCCGCGGGTAGAAGAGACGCCACCCGGATTGAGGTGGCGTTCATCCTTGCGATGGCGATTCGACGCGCCAAGCTGTTCATGGGGACAGTCTGCCATTGCGATCCGGATTCCGGAACAGTTTTGGCCCTACCATCGTCCGTTCCGTGGCCGGGGTTGGCACACGGGACACGTATAGGAGGAACGGTTCATGAACTGTTCCCTTTTCATGACGCTGTGAAGGCCGATTGCCTCGCAACGGCCGCACAGTTCTCCGGCACGCCCGTACGCGTTGAGCGACCGTGCAAAATACCCGGAGTCTCCGTTGACATTCACGTAGAGGGAGTCGAAGCTTGTTCCGCCAGCGGCCAATGCGGCGTTCATGACGTCCTTGACCGCTTCAACCAGTTTCTCGGCATCCGCACGACGCATGGTGTCCGTAGCCCTGGCGTAATGGAGACGGGCACGCCATAAAGCTTCGTCCGCGTAGATATTGCCGATGCCGGAGATGACTGACTGATCCAGCAGCGCCCTCTTGATGCCCGTCTTACGGTTCTTGATCCTTCGGTAGAACGCGTCGAAGGAAAAATGGGGATCCAATGGATCCCGGGCAATGTGGGCAGCTTCCTCCGCGATCTCCGGAAGGGGTGTTTCGCCCAAGCCGCCAGGGCCGCCGTCGGGCGTCGGTACCAAGGATGTCACGAACAGGCCGCCGAAAATTCTCTGGTCCACGAACCGCAACTGTTCCGGCATACCGTCCACCGGGCTGAGCTTGATCCTGACTTTGAGGTGTTTTTCATCCGGAACATCCGGGTCCTGCATCAGCAGCTGGCCGCTCATTCCCAGATGGGCCATGAGAGCCACCGCGGGGAGGTCTTCAGCGGGGCCTGATTCGGTGTCAGGCAAACCCGGCATGGCAAGGGGCATCCAGAGGAATTTGCCTCTCCGCACCACATCCAGCACCGTGGCGTGTTCCAGGTTCCCGATGAAGTCTTCCGTTCCGAGGGCATGCCGTCGGATGGACCGCGGATCAAGGACATCGACGCCGGTCACGGAACGGCCGCGGACCCAACGCGCAAGGCCGCGGCGTACCACCTCTACTTCGGGAAGCTCAGGCATCGGGGCTCAAGCGGAAGCAGGTCCGGCAGCAGTCGGATCCAAGGCAGTCAGAGCACGCCAGGCATCAGCGGCGGCTTCCTGTTCCGCTTCCTTCTTGGAATGACCCGAGCCCCGTCCGTAGGGGGTTCCGCCGATGTTCAG